>JAPYQK010000173.1:0-3859 GCA_029941275.1 Longimicrobiales bacterium
TTATGACCACCGTCAACGAGTCGATCAGAAATTGAGACGGCGGGCCGAACTGTCCATCTCCGGTTACCACATTCAGAGAGAAGTTGGGTTCGGACGGCTCCGCGGGTGAACGTCGGCAAGCGGCGGACGCAAGGGCAATGACCACGACGAGCCCCAGCAGGACTCGTCGCCCGAGCTGCCGGATCATCGAAGGCCTATCGCACCCCACTTCTTCAACAGCCTTCTATGGGATTCTGTCGAGGGACAGCAGTTCGAGAATGGGACTGCCCGTCAAGCGGGCCGCCCCGGTCCGTACCCGCCCAACAACCCGGATCCGCTCCAGAGGGCTGAGGCCCCGAGCCTCCGCAAGTCGCTCCGGCGGAATGGCTAGGTAGACGAATCCCTCGCCGTCGCTCCCCATCCGAGTCAGCAGGAAAGGCTCGGTCACATAGAAATCGGTGCGGAGTTCCTCGGCCCGTTCCAGAGAAATGAACTGCAGATCCCACTGGAGGACCTCACCGCGATACTCGTCGGGCGCCGCCGCCAGGCTTTCCAGAGTCACATCGGTGAGAATGGACGCCTCGGCGGCCCCGTCCGCGCTTTCGGGGAGCCACATCCACCCCTCCAGTCGCACGCGGGCCCAGTTTCCTTCCCTGGCCAGGACACGAAGGTTCGTGCCGGGAGCCGAGATTGCTAACGTGTCTCCGTCGGGAGTGCTGAGAATCGGAGCGTCGACAGAACGTCCCAGAGCCCACTCCCCGTCCGGAGTCACACCGGAGGACGCTGAGGTGATGGACCGATCCGCGGCCCCGGATGTCCCGGAGGCGAACAGGGCGGTCGATCGCCGCCATACCCACGCCCGCCGACGCACAAGACTCCAATCGGGATCACGCTGCAGGACTTCGAGAAATGTGCCCTCCTCCAAGTGGCCGAGGAGTTCTCCATTGGGTCGACCTCGGATGTTCTCGCCATCTTCCCGCGAAACCACCAACCCGAATTCACCCCGGTCGATCGCTTGAAGCGAAAGATTATAGACCCACCCCTCGAGGTCGAATTGAAGCCAATCGTTCGTCACCTCGACAACCCCGAAGCTGAGACCGGCTCGAAGCTGCCCCAGGACCGTTCCGTTCGGTTGAGCACGGAAATTCTCGTCGGTCGTCAACGTCGCCGACAACTGCCCCTCCAGACCCTCCCCGATCAATAAGAGGGCGCACAGGAGGCCCGCCACCCAAAAACCGCGAAATAGCCGGGAACGGACATTCATTTAGCTGAAACGATCCTCGACGGACGGTGTTGAAAGGACGATCTTGCCAGCGTATACGACAAGCGGCCGCATCGCTTTGACGAAAGTGTTCGGGCGAGTGTCGATCGTCAATTCCCTACAACCGGATTCCAGCGTCTCTTTATGCCCCACCCGAAACTCGCCCTCACGATTTTGTTATTCAGCGCCGCGACGCCCTCCATCGCCGCCGGTCAGAACGTGCCCTCCCCGTACCGGTTCATTGAACATTCACAAGAATGGTCTCTCTTCGCGGGAAAGACCGACATGAATCCCGGCCAACTCGGGCTGGGTCCCCGCGATGCGACCACGTTCGGTGGACGATACTCGGTGGGCTTCGCCGGCGCTGCGGCCTTTGAGGTTCATTTGGCACTGTACCAGTCGAAGCGCACCGTCCTCGATGTCGGGAGGCCAGTTGAAGACCGGCTCCTTGGCACGAGCGACCTCAATGCCGCCATGGCCCACGTAAGGCTAAGGATCAATCTCACCGGTCAGCGGACTTGGCGAGGCCTCCAGCCGTACTTCGCGTTCGGGGGAGGTATGGCCACCACCACATCGGTGGATCGCCTTCTCGAACTTGAAGCCGACATGCCTGGGGACGAATGGTTCTCGTTTGGCCCTGCCTTCGCCGCAGTTCTTGCCGCGGGCACGAATTTCCATATTTCAGACAAGCTTTCTCTCAGGCTCGAAGCCGACATGAACTTCTGGAAGCTCGGGACACCCCTAGGCTGGCTCACGGTGGAGGCCAATCCTCTCGGTGAGCACCCGCAGGAGGAATGGGTCGCCTCGAAGTCCATCACACTTGGGGCGTCCTGGCGCTTTTGAAACGAATGCCCGACTTCGAATCCAGGAGCGGAGATTGGCTTTCGCTCGACGAGGCCCTCGAGCGTATTCTGCGGGGTGTTTCACCCCTTCCCCCCGAGACCGTCCCGCTCGAAGAAGCCCTCGGGCGCGCGCTCACTGAAGACGCCCTAACGCCACGGCAGCTTCCTCCGTGGGACAACAGTGCGATGGATGGTTATGCGATTCAAGGCGACGACGTCGCCGGAGCCACCGAGACGCAGCCCGCCATCCTCACGGTCACCGGAGTGATCCACGCAGGGACTCGCTTCGACGGCACGGTCAGATCGGGCGAAGCGGTTAGAATCATGACCGGTGCGGAGGTCCCGGACGGCGCCGACACGGTGATCCGCGTCGAGGATACCGACCGGGAAGAGAGCGAGCCCGGAAAACTCAGGGTCTGCTCCGACCGTGATCGAGGACGCCACGTTCGACCAGCCGGTCAGGACTGGCCAGAGGGCGCGATCGCGCTCCGGTCTGGCAGAGGACTCGGTCCCGGGCAAATCGCGGTGTTGGCCGCGGCCCGGAAGCCGTTGGTGTCCGTCCACCGTCGCCCCACAGTGGCGATCCTCGCGAGCGGCGATGAACTCGTCGACCTGGCGAGTCCGACCCTCGGCGACCACGGTATCCCGGAGAGTAACAGTCACTTCGCCGCCGCGGGTGTCCGCTCCGCCGGGGGGACGCCCATCCGTCTGGGCATCGCCAAGGACGACCCGGAGGACATTCGGCACCATCTCGACAGAGCTGCCGAAGCAGACGTCTTGATTACCCTGGGGGGGGCCTCCATGGGGGAGGGAGACCTGTTCAAGACCGTCCTCGATGGACTGGGCATCGTGTTGGAATTCTGGCGAGTCAAGATTCGACCCGGCAGCCCAGTCAGCTTTGGGTATTTGCCCAGAGAAGGCCGGAGCGATCAGGCGGTTTTCGGCCTTCCCGGCAACCCGGCGTCCACGTTCGTGACTTTCGAAATTCTCGTCCGACCTTTCCTGCTGGCGCTCGCGGGGCACGACAGGCTCAGGCGCCAAAGTGTCTCAGCCTCAGCGGCCGAAGACCTCAGCACGGCTGAGGACCTGACTGGATTTCTGCGCGTGCGTCTGAGCGGCTCGGGCGCCGACCTCCAGGCCTCGCTCACAGGTCCGCAAGGCTCGGGGTTGGTCATGAGTCTCGGTGCGGCGGATGGGCTGGCGGTCATCCCGGAAGGAGTCAGCAAGATCCCACGTGGAGCCCAAGTCGAGGTGATGCTCCTCGACGATCCCGGTGCATCGTCATCCGTGCAGGTGAACTTGGATTCACGGACTGCGGGATGATCGGATCCACCGGCCGAGTGCTCGCCGCCACGGTTGTGCTGGGAACGGTGGGCTGCGGGATTCCTCATTGGCCGGTCGAGGGGCCGATCATCGCGCCGTTCGGAGTGCGGTGGGAGTCCAGTGGGCCGAGCATACACAGGGGGGTCGACATTGTCGTGCCCACCGGTACACCCGTGTACCCCATGTCGAATGCACGGGTGAGCTTCACCGGGACGATGACCGATTACGGACAAGTCGTCTGGCTGGACCACGGAGACGCGATCGTTACCCTTTACGCGCACCTTTCCCAGATTCTCGTGGCCGAAGGTCAAACCGTTTCGAGATCCGCACCTCTGGGGCTGAGCGGCCAGTCGGGAAACGCCACCGGGCCGCACCTGCACTTCGAGATTCGGGGTCGTGGTCGCCAAGTCGACCCCGTCGCACTACTCGGAGGGCCCCCAGGGCCCTGACCGAG
>JAPYQK010000173.1:3959-6214 GCA_029941275.1 Longimicrobiales bacterium
CCGAGTGTCGTGTAGCAGAAGTGTCTGGGCCATTCGAGCACCGATGCATCCGGCCCTGCTACACCACACTACCCCTCGGAGCGGAGCGCGGTGATTTCGGCGGTGAGTTTCGGGAGGACTCCGAACGCGTCGCCTACGATGCCGTAGTCGGCCACGGCAAAAATGGGAGCGTCCGGATCTTTGTTGATCGCCACGATGGTTTGTGACGTCCGCATCCCTGCAAGGTGCTGGACGGCACCCGAAATGCCTACGGCGAAGTACAGCGCCGGCGCAACGGTCTTGCCCGTCTGACCGACTTGTTCACCGTGCGGGCGCCAGCCCGCGTCCACAACAGCCCTCGACGCACCCAAAGCCGCCTGGGCACCTAGTGCGCTTCGCAGGTCCTCGAGAAGGTTCCAATGCTCGGCACCCTTCATTCCCCGGCCACCGGATACGATGACGCTAGCCTCCGACACATCCACGGAGCCACTCTCAGCGGCTCTGAACTCCACCGTCCTGCTCCGAACCGTTTCAGGAATAACGACGGCGAAACGTTCCGTTCGGCCCTCCGCTTGGGATTCGTTCGTACCGAAGGCATTCGTCCGCAATGAGAGAACGGCTGGAGCCGCCGCGAACCCGACTCGGGCGATAGCCTTCCCGCCGTAAACGGGTCGCTCCACCACGAGCTTGCCACTCTCCACCTCCAAACGGGTGACGTCGGAGGCGAGAGGGGCGTCGATCAGAGCCGCCACACGTGGCGCAAGATCCTTCCCTAACGCCGTGGCAGCAAAAAGGATCAACTCGTAGCTGTGGGAAGCCACCGCCTCAGCGATCACTCCCGCACAAGTCTCCGGTGCACACCCTTCTAGCGCGGCGTCCTCGCCCACTCGCACGACTTCAGCGCCATAGCCACCCAGCTCACCGGCACCGTCCCCGATCCCCACCCCCCCCAGGACCAGAGCGTGGGCAGATCCACCGAGCCCGTGGGCCACGGAAGCCGCCGCCCCAACCAGCTCATGGGTCACAGGACGGATCTTTCCATCTCTCTGTTCCGCAATGGCGAGCACGTCGCCCATATCAGCGTTCTCCCGGCATTAGATGACCTTGGCTTCGTCACGTAGGAGACGAACCAATTCGGGTACAGCCCCAACCCCTTCACCAACGATCCGTCCTTCGGCCCGCTCCGGCGGATACTCCAGTCGCTCGACCACGAGACGGCCGGGGCCAAGATCGGCGTCCTTCACATCGAGCGGTTTCCGCTTCGCTGCCATGATTCCCTTGAGCGAGGCGTAGCGTAGCTCGAAGTCGCCCTTGGTGAGCGTCACGACTGCGGGGAGGTCCATCTCCACCACCTCCGTCCCTCCTTCAACGGCTCGATCACAACGCACCACGTCTCCGCGTACCTCGAAACTCGTCACATCCGATGCACATGGGCGCCCGAGCAGCGTCGCAACCATCGGACCGACCTGCTGCTGATCGTCGTCTCCAGCCTTCACTCCGAAGAGCACGAGTTGCTCCTCCCGCGTTTTCAGTTCACCGGCCAAAACTTTGGCCGTGGCGAGCCCGTCCATGGTCACGGACCCTCGGAGCAGGACCGCCGCGTCTGCCCCGGCCGCAAGGGCCGCTCTGAGCGTCTCCTGGGAATCCTCGTCGCCGAGAGTCACTACCGTGACCTCCCCCCCGGCCGCCTCGGACGTGCGGAGCGCGGCCTCCAGCGCGAACTCGTCGTAGGGGCTCAGAATAAACTTGACCCCGTCGCGATCGATCGCCGTAGCTCCATCAGAGAAGCGAACGCGGGTCTCAGTGTCCGGGACCCGCTTCATGCATACGATGATGTCCAAGTTCACTCACTCCAATGGGTTGCAGTACAACAACTTGGCATGACAATCTACCCGGCTGACATAGCCGACTCAACCGCTGTGGAACGGCGGATGTGCGATACCGACACGTTCCTGCGGACGGAGAAGCGGAGCAGGCGATCTCAAGCCTGGCTGACCCCGATCCGCGGCGACACATCCACGGATGCCGCATCGGTCGGCCAGCCGGACAAGAGCCTCAATGGAGGAGAGGACAAGTCATGCGTATCCAAGGCATCCGTGATACCAAACGCTTGTCCCAACCGCCCCGGACCGGAGGCCAAGTCCCTCGTACGGCCTCTGCGCTCGACCATAACTCCGATGCCCTCGATCGGATCGGCGGCCCGCAGCAGTACGGCACAGGGCTCACCTATAGGGCCAGTCACCACGTTCAAGCACCAGTGAATCCCATAACTCAGG
>JAPYQK010000174.1 GCA_029941275.1 Longimicrobiales bacterium
TCCTCGAGCTGCTGGGTAGTCTCCAGGTGCATTTCATGTCGGGCACAGAACCGGGATAAAAAGTCCGACCACGTACCGGGCCACGAGCCCATATAGACCATCGAACGTCCCGACACACCACCTTTTGAAACAGGAGATTCAAGCTAGGATGACGAAGTCGATAAAAAGTTCTTCTTTATCGATGCGGGCGACTCGGATTCGTAGACGATCGCCTAGTCGAAATGTACGATGGGACCGCTCTCCGACCAACAAGTACTTGTCCTGGTGGAATATGTAGTAATCGTCGGCCATACTGTTTACATGGACCAGCCCCTCTACGAAGACTTCATCGAGGAGTACGAAAATCCCGAAAGACGTGACACCCGAAACAGTGCCGTCGAATTCATCGCCGAGGTGCCGCTCCATGTATTCGACCTTCTTGAGAGCTACACTTTCCCGTTCCGCTGCCTCGGCCACCCTTTCCCGCACACTACACCGTTCGGCTTTCTCTGTGAGGCCCGGCCCCGCCCAATCCTCGGGAACGGAGGGGCCCTCGATCAGCGTGTGTGTAACTACCCGATGGAGCCAAAGGTCGGGATACCGCCGAATGGGTGATGTGAAGTGCGTGTACCAGTCTGACGCGAGGCCGTAGTGACCTAGATTTTTTACGCTGTATCGCGCCCGGCTCATGGACCTGAGAATCACCGTGGATACCAATTTTTCTTCCGGACGCCCCTCCACCTGCTTGAGAATGCCCTGAAGGTCGTTTTGCGGGATTTTCCCTTTGGGGACGCGGTAACCGAGGCCCCCGAGGAATTGACGCAAGTCACGCATCTTGTCCGTTGAAGGGGGCTCATGCACACGGTAGAGGATGGGCAGGCGTCGTTGTCCGGCCTGGTGAGCTATGATCTCGTTGGCGAGCAGCATGAAGGCCTCGACAAGCCGGTGGGTCTTCAGCCTCTCGACCTGCCGGATGGAAACCGGCTTTCCGGCTTCCCCAAGGAGTACCTTAGCCTCCGGAATATCGAAGTCCAACGAACCGCGTTCTTTCCGCTTCTCACGTAGGGTTTCGGCCAGCTTGGCCAACGTCCGAAGAGCTTCGTTCGTCTCCGGATCGATGTCCTGTTCGCCGTCCAGAACAGCTTGAGCCATCTCGTAGCTCAGCTTATGCCGACTTCGTATCTCCGTTCGCTCGAAGCGGGCATCGCGCACCCGGCCTTGAGTGTCCAACAAAGCGAAGACCGACAACGCGAAGCGATCCGCGTCTGGCAGCAGAGAGCACGCGTCCGTCGACAATTCGTGCGGAAGCATCGGAATAACGCGGTCCACGAGGTATACGCTCGTGCCTCGCTTGAAGGCCTCCAAGTCCACCGCATCACCTGGGCGCACGAAGTGGGAGACGTCCGCGATATGAATGCCGACTTCCCACGAGTCGCTTCCGACAGGACGGACAGAGAGCCCGTCGTCGTGATCCTTCGCATCCGCCGGGTCGATCGTGAAAACGTGGAGATCCCTCCGGTCCGTGCGGTGCTCTCCCCCTTCCTTCCGGCGGCGGACCACGGCGTCACGCGCCGCCTCGACGACGCTGTCGGGGAAAGCTCCCGGCAACCCATGGTCATGGATTACGGAAAGTACATCGACGCCAGGATCGCTGAACTTCCCGAGCACCGTCTCGACGCGGCCCATGGGGCCCATCTTGCCACTGCCGAAGGTTGTGATGCGGGCGACCACCACGTCACCCTCCGTAGCATCAGCCTCGTCCCCTTTGGCCACAAGGATCTCACGGGACAGCCGACGGTTCCGGGGGTGGACGACCCCAAAACCACGCGACGCGCGAAAGGTGCCCACCACGGTTTCGTGGGCACGGTCCAGGACCTTGATCACTCGCCCTACCGGGCTACGGCCGCGTGGACGCCCCTCCACTCGGACCACCACCTGATCCCCATCCATCGCCGACTCGAGGGAGAGGCCGGGCACGAAGATGTCTTGCGCACCCTGGTCTGGAGCTACGAAGCCGTCACCCTTCTGCGTCACCGTAACGCGCCCTGCGACGAGATTGACCTTCTCGGGCACCGCGTACCTTTGCCCTTTCACGCGATATAGACGCCCGGCGTCGAGCATTCCTCGAAGCAGTGCCCTGAAATCACGGAAATTGCGTGGCGCGACGGACAACCCCTTCGCGATCTCCTTCGCTTTCAACGGGCCGCGCCTGCTTCGGCGGAGAAATCCGAGCACCGATTCCTCGGACGGCATCTTCACTTTCCGAGCCAAGTCAGTGCCTCATTTGGAGGAGCAGGCCGAGCCCGCGACCGTTTTCCCGCGGCATCAGGCGTATGCTGGCGTCGATGCGGTCCGGGCCCGACCCTGGGATCCTCGCGGTGACGAAAGCATCGATGCCACTCAGAAGATGATTCGCCACGACGATTCCCATCAACTGAGATGCGCGCCTAAAATAGCCGTCGCTCGATTCGATCAGATCCTTGTACTCGGTCCACTTGGTCGCTTGACCAGCCCACGACCATTCGAAGCGCTCGTCGTAGCCTCGCACCTGGTAGTCGGCCAGAGCATCGCTGTATTCCGGGTCGCCCGGGAGCGGATTGCTGCCGGCGGGAAAATGAATTTCGGTCAGTAGGGACCACTCGCGTCCGTTGAATGTGGACGGGTCCATCTGCGGTTGGACGCCTGGCATTGCAGCATCCGTATCGTATGCGCCCGAGACCTCGAACTTTTCCATCGCCTCGTAATACGGAAAATTTCCCTCGACCCGGGGTCCGGTGAACGACCGCCCGACGTCCCAGGCCAGATCCCGGTACTGGTCTCTGCGATCCTGCGCGGACCACCTGCTGTGGCCGAAGGCAATCCATGTCGCACCTTCCACCACAGCATAGGCGAGCCAACGGCCCCTCCCCTGTCTGTTTTGGCCGAGCCCGGGCAGGACTGCCGAGTAGAGGAAGGCGCGGCCAGGGCTCAACGCGGGCGCTTCGTCCACTTCTTGGTCGGCGACCTCCAACGGGCACGTAATCCGGGCGGGATTCACTTGAAAAAGCGGCTGGGCCAATGCCGGGCACGCATCGAACGACTGCGCCGAAGCACTTCCCACTTTCCAGCCCATCAGCGAGATGAAAGCGATCAAGCTCACCCGCATTGGACCTGGGCAAGACGCTGGCCTTCTCGAAGATCGCTTCAACACGCTCCTAAAAACGGATGCCAAAGGACACGTACACCGGCTCACCCCCTTCGACGAGGGAAGGCGCGAAACTCCTCGCAAGAGCCAGTTCGTAGCGCTCGTATCTCAAGCCCACGCCAAAAGCGATTTCGCCAGATTCCTTGATGTCTTCCTTTGAGTGACTGGCACGAAGGAAGACCACGTCGTCGCTCCCGGCCACCAATTCGGTTCCGACATAGAATGACGGATCTTCTCCGGGCCGCCGCCATCGATCCTCCACCTCCAACCGAACCCACAGAGACAAATCAGCTGGAGTGTCGAAGTGCCGGAGAACCTCGTAGGCCACCGAGAGCCTTATGCGCGTGGGAAGTGGGTCGGCCTGAGCTGCGTTGACCACCTGAAACCGCGGCCCGAAGTGCGCCACCATCGCCCCGAATCTGAAGGGTACGTCCTCCCCCAGGGGCTGAGACTGAAAACCGATGTCTCCAGCCCAGCCACTGGACTGCACGCCCGCGTCGTCACACTGCCCACGACACGTGAGATTGAACTGCACTACTTTCATGTTGAGCCCAACGTCCAGCCAGTTGGTAACGGGTGTGCCGATCGATACCACGCCGATATGACTCCGGATGACGATCTCGCCGCGGACGTTCTGGCGGTCGTCTACCAAGTTCTGTTCGCCCCCGTCGAGCAAATGATAGGAAAGCCCGATCACCCCCAATCGCTCGCGTGCAAGCAACCAGGAAATCGCGGTGGATTCCCCGGCGAGCGGATCTCCGCGCATGACCACGAGCCGGCTCTCGGGCAGACGCGCTAGACCCGCCGGATTCCAAAATGCGGACTCCGCGCTCGGCATGGCGGTCATCGCCCGCCCGAGAGATACCGCTTCGGCTCCGACCGGAAGCAGCAGAAAAAGCGCTCCTTCAGGAGGGGATGTCCCAGGGGTGTCTTGGCCCACAGCCTGGAGCGGCGGAGCCAACGCTAGTAGCACAAAGAGGAGGATCGCTGGTTTTCTATTCATTACCGGCCTGTCCAACGGGCACCCGAAAACCGAACCGCCCCAAGTCCTTCCCCCGGCGCCGCCACTTGGGACGAAGCTTAACGCGGAGTTCGAGATATACCCGGCGTCCGATGAATTCCTCGATCTTCTTGCGGGACGACCGACCAAGCTCACGAATCGCCGTCCCCCGATCTCCAACCAGGATTCCCTTCTGTGAGTTCCGTTCTACGAAAAGGTCCGCCTTGATGTAGACCGGGTCCTGCTCCTCGCGGAATTCGTCAATCACGGCAAAAACCGAGTACGGCACCTCTTCTCTGAACTGCTCGAAGATGGCTTCACGGATGAATTCACCAACAAAAAACCGGACCGGGGCCGCGGCGATGTCGTCCGCTGGATAGAGGAACGGGCCCTCGGGTAGTGCCGCTTGGATTTCTGCCCACAACTCGGCTATTCCTCTTCCGTGAAGTGCCGAGAGCCCCAATGCCTCGACATCGAACTCGGCGCGGGCCCACTCGGAAATCGCGGCGATCCCCTCCGGTGTGGCTTCGTCGATCTTGTTGATGACCACGATCAGCTGAGCGGACGACAGCGAAAGGGCCTCGCCTATCGCATTCTTTTCCGCCTGGTGGAGCGGATCTGTGGCGTCCACCAAGAGCACGATGACATCTCCCTCACGGACCGCCTCCAGAGCTTCTTCGAGCATGGACCGCTGAAAAAGGTCCTTGGCCACCAGTAGGCCGGGCGTGTCCAGGAAAACAGCCTGCGTACGATCCGTTGTGTGGATGCCCGTGACGCGCTGCCAAGTGGTCTGGGCCTTGGGTGTAACGATGCTGAGTTTCTGCCCGATGAGGCTGTTCATGAGCGTGGATTTGCCAGCATTGGGGCGGCCGAGCAGTGTTACGTAACCTGTGCGGAGGGGCGCTTCCATATCCGGCGAGGGGGTTTCGAGACTCATGGGTAAAGATCACACCGGCAGGGAGTCGGAGGCAAAGCCTGGAGGGTGACAAGGGTCGAGGGACCGACCGTCAGTCCAGCACTTCTTGCATTTTTCCGTAAGGAGATGACAGGGAGATGGGTTTCTGGAGGAAACCGGCCAATCCCTTGCCGACGAATCGACTGGCGGCTTCGACTTCGTTATGGCCACTCATGAGAACGACGCGTGCATCGGGCTGGATCTTGCGTATTGCCTGAAACGTCTCAGGGCCGCCCATATGCGGCATCGTCATGTCGAGCATAACCAGGGAGATCTCAGGTGCATGTTCTCGAAACGCTTCAACCCCCTCCTTTCCGTCCTTGGCGGTGAGTACAGCACAGCCGGCGCTTTCGCACATGTCTCTCAGGACGCCCCGAACGATTTCCTCGTCGTCGACGATCAGAATGGTGACCGCACTTCGCCAATCGGCGACACCACCTGGTGCGTCCCGAAGCATTTCTGTCGGCCGGACACTGGAGGGGGGGGACCACAGTAACATCAAAGTTCGGGCGTGTAGGCGCAAGCTGACGCTGGGAATCGCCTTTCAGTTCTCTGCCAG
This sequence comes from Longimicrobiales bacterium, assembly GCA_029941275.1. Lineage (GTDB taxonomy): Bacteria > Gemmatimonadota > Gemmatimonadetes > Longimicrobiales > Gaopeijiaceae > UBA822. The sequence goes on from JAPYQK010000174.1 coordinate 5,678, forward strand.
GCTACACAATCGAGCCCAGTTGTGACCCAAACGGGAGCTCATGGGAAGGGCGTTATCTACGCTCCCGCGTGCTGCGTGGGGGAGGTCAAAAAAAGAAGGGCCCACTCCCTGACGGAAGTGGGCCCAAAAATGTGCTGGCGGTGACGTACTCTCCCACTAGGCTGCCCCAGCAGTACCATCCGCGCTGCAGAGCTTAACGACCGTGTTCGAGATGGGAACGGGTGTATCCTCTGCGCCAAGACCACCAGCAACAATCGTTGAGGTCTGATACGAAAGACCTCAGACAAACAAAGGGTAGAGAAGAGAAGAAACAGACCTCGGGCGGTTCTCAATCACGTCCAAGTTGTATGTCAGTTTGAAGTGAGGACAAGGGAAAAAACTGGTCAAGCCTCTCGGGCGATTAGTACGGCTCGGCTACACATGTTGCCACGCTTCCACCTGCCGCCTATCAACGTGCTAGTCTCGCACGGCCCTTCTGAGAACTTGCGTTC
>JAPYQK010000175.1 GCA_029941275.1 Longimicrobiales bacterium
TTGTGGGCACCGGTGTGGTTGAGGTCCTCTCGTTTCAGATAGATCGGACCGCCACCCACCGACGCCTCCAATTTCGACGCGCGGTACAGAGGAGACGGGCGACCCACGTAGTCGCGAAGCAGAACGTCCAGGTCTTCGCGGAAGGCGGAATCTGTGACGGCTTCTTCGTACGAGGCCTCTAGTTCATCCAGAGCCGAGATGAGTGTCTCAGGTACGTACCGGCCTCCGAACGGGCCAAATCGTTCCCCTTCGGACTTCAACGTTTCGGTGTCGCTCATCGTTCTCCCAACCATTCAGCTTTCAACTCGAGTACGCCATTGAGTCGCATTAGGCACCGCCTCACCCGTCCTCCTGGGCGTTCTGGACGAACGCCTTTATCAGCTCAGGATCCTTACGGCGAACGTGTAACTCCACGCCGGAACTGACGTCGACGATGTTCGGACGAAGAGCCCGTACGGCCTCAGCAACGTTGTCGGGCGTGAGCCCCCCCGCCACGATGACTTTCAGATTTTCCGGAATTCGGTCCCGTTGCGCTTGCACACCCTCCCAGGAAAAGGACGCTCCACTACCGCCTGGACGATCGGGGTGCCACCCATCGAGGAGCAAGCCCTCCACTGAGCCCTCCAGGGCCTCCACGGCCGTGCCCACATCCGCCGGGTCGCGGACCCGAACAGCCTTCCAAATGGCCCACTCGCCCCGTCTGCGCAACTCCTCGGCATACTCGCGGTCCTCATCGCCGTGCAGTTGAATGACCGAGGCGCCCGACATCTTGCCGATACGCTCGGCCTCGTCCAGCGATTCGTCCACGAGAACCGCCACCAAAGGCACGTCGACAATGAGGCCGATGTCCACTGCATCGTCGGGGAGGATACTCCTCGAGAAGCCCTGGGAGAGAGTCATTCCGATGTAATCGGCCCCGAACTCGCGTGCCGAGACGGCGTCCTCTACAGTGGTGATCCCACAGATCTTGATGCCGAGTGGGCTCATCGGGACGCCTTTTCTTGCCCGGCCAACGCGGTCACACCCTCTCCAGGATCCTCCTGCCGGAGCAGGGACTCACCCACGAGTACCGCGTCCACCCCGACTTCCCCGACGCTGCGCACATCCGCGGCCGTATGGATTCCACTCTCCGACACCAAGGCCACGTCGCTGGGAACCCGATCCGCCAACGAGAGGGTGACATCGATCCGGGCCTCGAACGTCTGCAAGTTACGGTTGTTGATGCCGAGCAGCCGGGCCCCCGTATCGAGTCCCCGCTGAACCTCCGCCCCGTCGTGCGCCTCGACCAGCACGGACATTCCGAGCTCTTCGGCTACCGTCCTCAACGATCGGAGCCGCTCATCGTCGAGAATCCGGACGATGAGCAGAATCGCGTCTGCACCTGCCGCTCTCGCCTCGAACACCTGTGACTCGTCGATGACGAAGTCCTTTCGAAGAATCGGAATGTTTACGAGATCTCGTACTGTAGACAGATCCTCGAGGGAGCCGCCGAAATACTCTCTATCCGTAAGAACACTCAGGGCAGCGGCCCCGCCGGATTCATACATCGGTCCCAGCCCGATCGGATCCAGATCCATCCGGATGGCACCCGCACCGGGCGATCGGCGCTTAATTTCGGCGATGACCGCCACAGCCCCTCGGCCAGCAAGGGCGCCCGCAAAGTCCCTCGGGGGCGGGGCCGCTTCGGCGCGATCTCGTAGTTCGGACCGGCTTCCCCTCAACGCCTCGACTTCTTCCCGCTTCGTCTCGACGATGCGCTGGAGGATATCCTCCGGCGGCCTCATTCCTCCGCCCGATCGGCGATCGAACAGCGCCGCAGCCCTGCGGCCTTGCGTTTCGGGCAACCTTCGGGTAACCTTTGTTCGGGTCCTATTCGGTTTTCCATCATCCAGAGGTTTTCAATATGCCCCTGACAAAGCGACAGAAAGAGATCCTCGACCATATTGAGAGCTTTATCGAAAAAAATGGCTACGCCCCGAGCTTCGAAGAGATTGCCGACGCCTTCGGGTACTCCTCCCTCGCAACCGTGCATGAGCACCTGAGCAATCTGGAGCGCAAGGGCTATATCCGGAAGGCCTACAACGAGAGCCGTTCGATCGAGTTGGTCGGCTCGGCTTCGGGGGCGAGCAGTGTTGAACTACCGCTCCTCGGCGCCGTGGCGGCCGGGTTACCTATCGAAGCGATCGAGCAGCAGGAGACACTTGCCGTACCGCCTGACATGGTACGGTCCGGAAGTGAGAACTTCGTGCTGCGGGTCGAAGGCGAATCGATGATCGACGAGCAGATTCTAGACGGCGACTACATCGTGGTGAGTTCGCAAGAAACAGCCTCTGATGGGCAGATGGTGGTGGCGCTCGTGGGCGGCGATTCAGCGACGGTGAAAAAGATGTACAGGGAGCCGGATGGGCGGATCCGACTTCAGCCGGCAAACCCCTCCATGGCGCCGATTCTCGAGGATGCCCGCAATGTTCAGATCCAGGGAGTGGTCGTGGGGGTCATCCGGAAGTACTGACCGATTCGGCTGCACGGCCCGAACCTCAGCCTCGTCGGCCTGCGTCTCTGGGCTAGGACGTCCCGCTCACGGACGGGCCTCAATCCTCGGGCTGACTGGATTCCCGCAGTGCTTCGAGAGCGTGCGACGCACTCCCGTCGTCGATAGCGGCGGCGGCAACGGTGTTGGCCTCCTCGAGCGTGTCCGCAACACCCGCCACGTAGAGCGCCGCACCAGCGTTCATGATCACGGCCGTCCTGGCGCCGCCCTGCTCTTCCCCCTCCAACACGCTCAGGATGATCCTGGCATTCTCCTCGGGCTCCCCACCAGCCAATTCCGCAGCGGAGCAAGTCTCCAATCCAAAGTCCGCCGGGTGTACGGTGCGCTGGCTCACGACCCCATCCTTCAATTCCGCCAGCGCCGTAGGGCCCATCGGGCTCAACTCGTCGAGCCCCGCCTCTCCGTGAACGACGAGCGCGCGAATATGGCCGAGTTCTCTCAGAGCCTCCACGACCAGAGGAACCAAATCAGGATCAGCAACTCCGACCAACTGCCGGCGTACGCCGGCCGGGTTGGTCAACGGACCGAGGATGTTCATGATCGTCGCGAAACCCAACTCCCTACGAACCGGCCCCACGTGCCGCATCGCGGGGTGCAACAATGGCGCAAACATGAAGACCAAGCCGGCCTTGTCGAGGACCCCGGCCATCTCCTGGGGGGTGAGCTCAATGCGGACACCAAGCGCCTCCAACACGTCTGCACTCCCGCTCCGGGACGTGAACGAGCGATTCCCGTGTTTGGCGATCTGTGCTCCGGCGCCCCGGGCGACGAGAGCTGATGCAGTCGAGATGTTGAAGGTGGTCACCGCTCCACCGCCAGTCCCACACGTATCGATCAAATCATCGGGAGACGCCGATTGGATGGGGATCATCGCTTTTCGGAGCGCTCTCACGCCACCTGCTACTTCTACGGGAGCGACTCCTTTTACTTGGAGTGCGGTGAGCAAGGCAGCCATTTGCACAGGAGATGCCTCGCCCTCCATAAAAACGTCGAAGGCGAATTCGGCCTCGAACGCGGAGAGGTGATCGCCGCCAGCCGCCTTCTGGATCACGTACCGGAGGTCGAAAGGCTCCAAGGGAGATGCGGATTCTTCAGTCATTGAAACACTGGGTTGGGGTCTCATTTCCGTGTCCTCGGGCCGCGTCAACGGCCCTTTGGGACGGTTCCAATTCATCCGTTTTGCCCTCGCTTGACAACGCTTGCACCCTCCCTACTTTCCGGGCGTGAAGGACAAACGCCTCAAGCTGATTCTTCAATATGATGGATCCGCCTTCCACGGCTGGCAAATACAGCGCGAAGAGCGCACCGTTCAAGGGGAGTTGGAGGCGGCTCTGGAGCAACTCACGAGTACCCATCGCTCGGTGATCGGATCAGGAAGAACCGACCGCGGCGTCCACGCGACTGGCCAAGTGGCGGTCGCCGATCTTCCAGACACGTGGCAGCCCGAAAAACTTGAGAAGGCCTTGTCCGCTGTCCTGCCCAAAGACATATGGATCGAGAGCGTGGAGTCCACGTCCCCGGATTTCCATCCACGCTACGATGCAGTGAGACGCACCTACCTCTATCACCTCGGTCTCTCAGTGGAGAGCGCCTCGCCTTTTCGTCGCCGCTGGTGTTGGCCGCTCGGCAAGCCATTGGACGAAGTTCTTCTCGCGGGTGCGGCCGAAATCGTAGTGGGCGAACATTCCTTCAAGAGTTTCGCAAAGTCGGGACAGCCGGAACGCGGGGACCGGTGCACCGTGTTCGAGTGCCGTTGGGAACCGTGGGAGAGTCTCGGGAAGACTTTACGCATCACCGCTGACCGATTCCTCCATCACATGGTTCGTTATTTAGTGGGGACGATGGTGGATGTTGCGCGCGGCAAGCGCCCCTTGGAGGACCTCCGACGTCTTCTTGAGGAGCCCCATGGGGAGCTTCGAACCTCCCCGCCCGCCCCTCCTACCGGACTCTTTCTCCATCACGTTACGTATCCATCGAAATCTTCGGCACCGCCCGCACCGCGGAGCACACCGGAGTCGTCCAGCTCTGAGAAACCCTCACCGTCAAGGAAACCAGACCCTAAATGAAGATCTTTCTAGATACCGCGGACATCGACGAGATTCGGCGGGCCGCCGAGGCCGGCCTCATCGATGGTGTGACCACGAATCCCTCGCTCATGGCCAAGGTGGGAGGGGATCGAGACCCGACAGAACTTTTTCTCGATATCTGTGAGACGGTGGACGGACCCGTCAGTGCTGAAGTCATCGCCATCGACGCCGAGGGAATGATCGAGCAAGGGGGCCGCCTCGCGAAAATCCACGACAACATCGTGATCAAGGTCCCCCTCACCGAGGCGGGCCTTCGGGCATGCCGCTCGTTGAGCAACGACGGTATTCGGGTGAATGTGACGTTGTGTTTTTCTCCCACCCAGGCCCACCTCGCAGCGAAGGCGGGAGCCGCGTACATCTCTCCGTTCATCGGCCGAATCGAGGACATATCGGGAGACGGGATGGAGTTGATCAGCCAGATTCGCATGATCTATGACAACTACGATATCGAGACGGAGATCCTTGCGGCCTCGATCCGGCACCCACAACACATGGTCCAGGCGCTCCTGATCGGAGCGGACTGTGGCACGTTACCCCCCAAAGTGTTGTATCAGTTGTTGAAGCACCCGTTGACGGACAGGGGCCTCGACGGCTTCCTGGCGGATTGGAAATCTCTCGGGAGGGACCTCTAGCCGTAATGGTCGATCAGCCGGAATGGCGAAATCTATGGCGGACCCGACAATGAGTCCCCGTATCTTCAGGCCGATGTTGCTTTGGGCCGCACTAGTCACGATCCCCTTGGGAGCCTGCCAGCCAACGGACGATGGCTCGGCCGACGTTGACAGCGGCGGGGCTGGGGTCAAGACGGGAGCAGCGCCGCTGCTTTCCCGGACGAACGCGGGGAGTTCACAGCCTACCTCCACCCCTCGAGACCCGTCGAATCAGGTCTCCGGTTCGAGAAGCACCGCCATCGTTGAGGCGGCCGGCCGAGTCGGGCCGGCCGTGGTGAGTGTAAACGTGATCCGTACGGAGCAGGTACAGGCCAGGGGGTCCTTCTTCGATCCCTTCCCCATGCCTCGTACCCGGCGAAGCCGTGGCTTGGGGTCCGGATTCATCATCAGCCCAGAGGGTGTAATCCTCACCAACGATCACGTGGTTCGGGACGGTGAGCGTATCATGGTAACGCTCCCCGACGGCCGGGACTTCGAGGCCGAACTCCTCGGAGCAGACCAACTCACAGACGTGGCAGTGCTCAGGATCCGCGGAAGCGACCTCCCCGTAGCGCCGGTGGGCACGTCGGAGGGACTGCTCATCGGCGAGTGGTCCCTGGCCATCGGCAACCCGTTCGGCAACCTGTTCTCTAATTCGGAACCGTCGGTGACCGCCGGAGTGATCAGCGGAACCGGACGTCACATCATTCCTGACAACGAGGACCGGGTGGTCTACCTCGGGATGATCCAGACCGACGCTTCCATCAACCCCGGCAACTCGGGCGGGCCGTTGGTGAACTCCGTGGGGGAGGTCATCGGCGTGAACAGTTCGATCTTCTCCCGCAGCGGGGGGAGCGAGGGGCTCGGCTTCG
>JAPYQK010000176.1 GCA_029941275.1 Longimicrobiales bacterium
GCAACAGGGTGTCATCGCGGCACGCGGCGACGACCTGTGCGGGCTACTCGGCCTAGCGGCTCCAACGATGCTTAAGCTCGACATCGATGGTCTCGAAGTGGCGGCGATGGAGGGTTTTGGCGAAACCCTGCGCAGGCCGCAACTGCGTTCAGTGATGATCGAGGTACAGGAAGGCAGATCGGAGGATCCGGTGCAGAGGATTTGTAATGCGGCTGGACTCAAGCGGGCACCTAACCCGCTCACCCGACCGGAAAACGGTACTTTCAATGCGCTCTTCGAGCGCCCCGTATAGACCTAAAGGAAGACGATGGGATCTAAGTGATTCATGAACTAGCCACACGCTCTGGGGCTAATTGACCTTCCTGCGCCCAATCACCGACCAAATACGGTTGGCAGCCTCGAGCGTCTTCGTCAAAGACGCGGCGGTATACGGGATGGGGAACATCGTGAGCGCCCTATTCCCGTTAATCTTGTTACCGGTTTTGACACGCTACCTCACACCGACCGACTACGGGATCGTGGCAACGTCGGTGGTCCTAGTACAGGTGACCGTGACGATGATCGGGATGAACACATCCGGATTGATCATTCAGTCCCAGTTCACGGACGACTTCGAAACCAGGAAGAACTTGCTCAGCACCAACGTGCTCGTCGCGTCGATGCTCGCGGTGGCGCTCGTGATAGTGACAACTGCGAGTGGGGGCCTCGTCGAGAGATTCACGGAGTTCCCCGCCAACTGGACCCCTTTATTGATCGCCGTCGCGTTCGGCTTGGTTGTCCAGCAGTTCTATCTTGCGATACTTCAGTCGAGGAACGAAGCCAAGAGCTTCGTCGGAATTCAGATTCTGGGAAACTTCCTCAACCTCAGCATGGCGGTAGCGCTCGTCGTGGGAGTCGGCATGGATTGGCGCGGCCGCATCGTTGCGACGGCGTTTGCCGGCGGCGTGGTCGCTGCGATCTGCCTGCATGGACTGATCGTGCGTCTCGGGCTCCTGCGGGGCGTCCTCGACGCTGCCGCATTGAAGTCCATCCTCCATTTCGGGGTGCCCCTCATCCCGCATGTCGCCGGCGGCTTTGCGATGACCATGGGGCCACGTCTCTACCTGAATAACATGGCGGCCGTCGCCGATACGGGCCTGTTCGGCGTCGCGTATAACCTGGCTTCCCCGATCGCGCTCGTGGTCGGCGCTGCGAACGCAGCCTATTTGCCGGCGCTCTTCTCGAAACTGGTAGGTGTTCAGACCGCAGCGCGAGTCCGGCTCGCGCGCATACTTGTGATAGGCGCAATCACGATGCCGGTCCTAGCCGTGGTCTACGCCATGGGAGCTCGGTGGATCCTTCCGTGGATCGTAGACCCAAGGTTTCTTGGTGTAGCCGATTACATGGTGTGGCTAGCGCTTGCGTTTGCCATGCAGGGCGTGTACTTCGTGTTTGCGAATTTTGTGGTTTTCTCAAGGAAGACACCTCTCCTCTCTTGGCGGGGAGACTTCGCCGGTGGCCTCGCTGTTCTCGTCGGATGCCCTGTGCTGATTCATCTGAACGGACCTATCGGTGCGGCACAGGCGACGCTGCTCGGATTCTCAGTCTCTTGTCTGGGCGCCTTCATCGCCAGCCGGAAGGCGTTCCCGATGCCTTGGGCGGAGGCCCTCCGATCACTCCTCAAAAACAGAGCAGGAGAAGCCCGTATACCTCGGGACTCTGAAAACAGAAAAAACCCATGACCTCTGGCATAACCCGTGTACGGGAGGGGAACACCGGTATCCTGACGGCAAGATCGTGTGGATATTCGACACGGAGCATAAGCACCTTGAGGACCTTGTGGAGGACGGCCTCGCACACAAAGTCCGGCTGGAAGATCTCGCCGCGCTCGGACCGAGCTTCTTCCGCCCGACGCATGTCGATGCTGCGTCGTTCTTCAATCCCGCTTCGCCACGAGCTATTATAGTCAGGCACGTACTGATGCGATCGGCATGAGCCGCCGGACGGAGCACCCTAAACACCTTGAAAGGCAAGTTCTCGCGGATGACCAATTCCAAGCTGCACCTCGGGTGCGGTGACGTGATCAAGGACGGATGGCTGAATCACGACGTGGCGGCGCTTGCGGGCGTCGACGTCGTCCACGATCTGCGCGAGTTCCCCTGGCCGTTTGAAGACGGTCAGTTCGAGGAGGTGTACATGAAGGACGTGCTCGAGCACCTCCCCGACACCATCGCCACCATGGAGGAGTTGCACCGCATAACCAAGCCCGGAGCGAAGGTCTATATTGGTGTGCCCTACTGGAACTCGATGGTCGCGTTCGGTGACCCGACGCACGTGAAGTCATTCAACGAGTTCTGCTTCGACTTCTTCGACCCGACCAATTGGCAGTGCAAGGCTCGGCCCTATTATTCCACGGCTAGATTTTACATCCGGCGCATGGGCGTTTGGGTGACGCCGTTCGAGGCGATCATTCCGCGACGCTTCACGCGGGACTTCCTCATCTTCAACCCGGTCGGAAAGAAGCTCTTCTTGGCACTCGCAAGCGTATTCTGCAACGTCGTAAGCGGGCTTGATGTGCATTTGGAGCGAGCCTGACCCCGGCGTGGCGCCACACCGCATCGTTGCGGTGGGCGGACGATCCGGTGCGGGAAGTTGAACTCCACCACTTTATCCACTTGGACCGCTAACCGGCATGCGCAATTCCAACGATGGAGAGATCGTGATTATCGGCGCCGATCATAACGGCGTTGCCCTCAAGGCGAAGATCAAAGAGCGAGTCAAAGAGCTCGGATATCGCTGCGTCGATCTCGGCCCCTTTCAGGCCAGCCCGAGCGTCGACTACGTAGACTATGCCCGACAACTGGGTACGATGATCCAAGAAGGAGATGGGGCCAGGGGCATCCTGATTTGCGGTACCGGCGTCGGCATGAGCATCGTCGCGAACAAATTCGACGGGGTGCGTGCGGCACTCGTACACAACATGGAAAGCTCAAGAAAGTCTCGCGAGCACAACGACGCAGACGTGCTCTGCCTGGGCTCTTGGATCAACGATGACGATGCGAACCTCGAAATCATGGAGGCGTGGTTCGCCGAGAAGTTCGGCGAATACCGCCACGTCAGGCGCATCGAAAAGATCGTCCCACATAAAGAGGAGACCATCGTGCTCGCCAACGGGGTCTTCGACATTCTGCATACCGGTCACATCGAACTCCTTTCCTTCGCCAAGTCGCTGGGTGGTCGGCTAGTGGTTGCGATCAACTCCGACCGGGCCGTCAGAGAGCTGAAAGGCGCGGAGCGACCCATCAACAGTGAGATCGACCGGAAGACCGTCTTGCAGGCGATTCAGTACGTGGACGAGGTGGTCATTTTCGACGACGTGAGTCCGACTGGCCTGGTCGCTGAGCTCCAGCCTCAAATCGTGGTGAAGGGGGGCGAGTGGACGGCCGATGAGGTTCGCGCGCGTGACAAGGTGCCCCAGCACATCGGGGTGAAGGTGTTTCCCATTGTGGCTGGTTACTCGTCGTCGAACACGGTTCATCACATCCGGGAGGGCTGATCGCGATGCTCGCGTCATTGCGAGAGGAGGTTTGGCGCCTTCATGGCGAGTTGCCGCGGAACGACCTCGTCACATGGACCAGTGGAAATGTGAGCGCTCGCGACCCCTCGACCGGCCTCGTTGTTATCAAGCCGAGTGGTGTGCGATATGACGAACTCACTCCCGAGCACATGGTGGTGATGAACTTGGAGGGAGAGACGGTCGAAGGCGACTTCCTGCCGTCGGTCGATTCCGCATCCCACCTCTACATCTATCGTGTGAGGCCGGACGTGGGCGGCATCGTGCACACTCATTCCCCCTACGCGACCGCTTTTGCCGCTGTCGGTCATGAGATTCCGTGTGTCCTCACGGCTATAGCCGATGAGTTCGGCGGACCGATCCCCTGCGGCGGTTATGCGTCGATCGGGGGCGAGGAGATCGGGGCTGAGGTTGAGCGATCGATCGGCGAAAGCCCGGCCGTGCTGTTGAAGAATCACGGAGTGTTCGCCATTGGCGCCACAGCTGTGGCCGCCGTGAAGGCGGCTGTGATGACCGAGGATGCCGCCAGGACGGTATTCCTGGCGCGTCAACTGGGTGAGCCCCAGGAGATTCCGCCTGCCGAGATCGAGCGTGCTCACAAGCGCTACCTGGAGCAGTATGGGCAGGTCAAGAAGTGAACGCCAGTGAGAGCGACGCCGTCGATTGGCGACAACTTGTCGATGCCTTTTCAGAGCAACGGGTCCTCCTCATAGGCGACGTCATCGTGGACGTCTATGTGTACGGTACGGCCCTCGGAAAATCGGCTGAGACGCCCACCATCGTCGCCCGCGAAGGCGACACGAAGTGGTTTCTCGGCGGTGGCTTCCTCGTCGCCCGAAACGTGCTCGAGCTAGGTGCTAGACTCGATTTCGTCACACTAGTCGGCGACGACGAGGCTTCGCGGTTGGTTCGCACATTCCAGCACCCCGGTTATAGGGCCTTGCTGATCGAGGATGCCGACCGCCGCACGACCGTGAAGAAGCGGTTCTGGGTGGACGGCTACAAGCTCCTCCAATTCAATACACTGGACAATCGCGATCTTTCACCCGAACTCACCGAGCGTGTCCTCGAAGTGTTCACCGAGCGGATCGAGCGGTGCGACGTAGTAGTCGTGTCTGATTATCGGCACGGCTTTCTCACCCCGACGCTGGCACGGGGCATCGTGGATCTTTGCGCAGCGAAGGGTAAGACGCTCTATGTGGATTCACAGCAGTCACAGTCAGCCGCGAACCACGAGGAATATTCTGGTGCCAACGTTTTTGTGCTGAATGAGAAGGAGGCGCACGCTATCCTTCCGGATGCCGAGGTCGATGAGGGGAGTATGGCGAAGCTCGAGAACCTCGCGACGATTCTTCAGGCTGAAGGCGTCGTCATCAAGCGTGGTGCTGCAGGTGCCACGGCGTTATTCGGCGGACGCCGATGGCAGTCGGAGGCGGCGAAAGTGACTGCCGTCGACACGTGCGGCGCCGGCGACGCCTTTCTCGCCGCCTTGTGTCTTGCCGGTACGGACGACCCAGAAACTGCCTTGGCCATGGCGAACCGCTGGGCCGGACTCTCGACGTGCATTCATGGGACGGATCCTCCGCGGCGCGCCGAGTTCATCACTTCGCCGGGAGGCTGAGTGGCCGAGCCAACCTTCGGACTCACCTTTGAGCAAGTCGCCACGGTCGTCCGCCCCGTCGTTGAGGAGCGTGACTGGGGCGACGTGACTGAGTGCGCTGCCCAGCCATCTTATGGCATGTACCGAGTGCGCCTTCGGCCGACTGGTGCCCAACCTCTGCATTTTTGGATGCGAAGCGAGGCCGTCTACTACGTGGAAGAGGGGGAGGCTTTGGTCCGGGCTCGAGATTCGGCTGGCGCTCCCACTGCGGTCCGGATCCCCTCAGGTGGGGTCTTTGACGCGCCGCCTGGGATGGTACACGGCCTGTGCTCCCGTCACGGATCCACAATCTATATGTTCACCAGTGGGCAGCTTTCGGAGCCGCTGCGGGTGGAAACCTCGGAGGAGGCAGATGCGGCGGCACAGGAAGTGCTGTCTACTTCGGTGGATGCCGGGCCCGGTAAGACGTTCGATGGGCGCGAGAAGTACTGGGGTCGGATCGACTCCGTCGTCAGCCGCGAGTTTGCGGGCAAACGAATCGAACTGCGGAGCGCCGGACAGAGCAGTCTCGAGTTCCACGTCGCGAAGGCCGAGAGCTACTATGTCCACTCGGGACGGGTCAAGGTTGGACTCCGCATCGGGCGCGGTGAAAACAAGAGCCTAGTGCTAGATGAAGGACACCGATTCGATATTCCGCCGGGCCTTATGCACATGCGCATCGGGCTCGAAGACAGCATCCTCATGGAAGTATCTACGACCGACTCGGATGGAGATTCCTATCTGGTCGAGGACGGCAGGACATACGAACACATTGTGGAGTGACTGTCGGTTAGGCGTCCCGACCGCTTTCGCGACATGGGCCGCCACCAAACAGCCAACCAACCTGTACCTCAAATGAGACAACCTCCGAGATGAAACTATACCTGGATTCCGCGAATCTGAACGAGATCGACGAGTGCCTTT
>JAPYQK010000177.1 GCA_029941275.1 Longimicrobiales bacterium
ACACCGCGATGATCAAAGATAAATATACAACCTCCACCACTCCATCACGCACTTCATAGATCGCGATGTCGGTCATGCGATGCCCGCTAGTGTAGGTCCCCCCCGTTGTCTCGACATCTACGACCGCATAACGGAGCTGGTTGAGCGGCGTTCCGGGGGCAGGCCCCGCCATCGACCACACACCTTCGCCGTCCACCTTGAAGCGCTCGTCCGCCCCGAGGAGCGTAAAGACAGCGGCGGATGCGGCCCCGGGATTTCCAGTGAGCCCGAGTACCTCACGAGCGAGGGCAACCGTGTGTATGGGGCCCCGTGCAAGCACCGCCGCAGCCCGGTGGATCAGAGCGCGGTCCTCCTTCACCTCTCTCCGTCTTCCTGACTCAGGGCAAAGGATAGTGCCTCGAGCTCCATGACCATGTTCACGTCTTTGACGGCCACTCCCTCGGGAACTTTCAGCTTGGTCGGGGCAAAGTTGAGGATTCCCCTCACGCCTGCTCTGTCGACGTGCTCCATGACCGAGGGGACGGCCTCTACGGGAATCGCGAGAATCACGATCTCCACGCTCTGCTCGGATGCGACCTCTTCGAACTCGCCGATATCACGCACTCTAAGTCCACCCCATTTCTCTCCTACTTTGGACGCATCGGAGTCGAAGATAGCCACCACGTCGTAGCCGCGTTCGCCGAATCCGCCATACTCCACGAGCGCCGATCCGATACGCCCCGCCCCCACCAAGGCGACGCGCCACTGTCGATCGAGACCCAGGATTTTTCTGAGCCGCCCCGCGAGATCGGCGACATCGTACCCCCAACCACGCTTCCCGAACGATCCAAAAAGCGAAAGATCCTTCCGAACTTGGGCTGCCGTGGTCGCACTCCTACCGGACATTTCTTCGCTGGATACGGTCTCTCGCTGCTCACTCTCGAGATCTTCCAGAATTCGGAGATAGAGGGACAGCCGGTGGACGGCCGATTCTGAAATTTTCCGGACAATCGACAACTAGAACCCCATTTTTTCCACCAAACGCCGCCTTGTGAAAATCTTCACAATATTAGCCCGAGTGTGGTCGGAGCGCCAACATCACATCTGCGAAAGTCTGTTCGGTAGACGTTGTCGCCCAGCGGACAAACCCGGGGAGTTCCCAGCCGTCTAGCGTTTGTCTGTGATGAACGCAGCCAAGCGAACAAAGTCATCCGGTGACAAGGTTTCGGGCCTGCGCGTAAGGTCCCACCCCGTTTGTCGGACGAGTTCCCCCAGGCGGTCACGAGAGATTCGTAGCGCCTCGTGGTCACGTAGAATCTTCTGCAGTTGTTTCCGCCGCCAAGCGAACGCCGCTCGTGTCAGAGTTCTGAGATCATGCTCATCCTCGACAGAAAGAGGTGGAGGGTCGAACGGAGTGATTCTTACCACCGCCGAATCCACGCCGGGAACGGGCCGGAACGCAGTTCGAGGGACACGAAGCACCTTTTGGACCGAAGCGATGGACCGTACCCCGACCGTCAGAGCCCCGTACTCGCCGCTCCCGGGCTCGGCAGTGAGCCGGTCGGCTACCTCGCGCTGCACCATCAGAACGACGTCTCGAGGGCGGGGACGCTCCAAGACCTTGAAGATGATCGGAGCGGTGATGTTGTACGGGATGTTTCCGACGACGAGCAACGCTGAGGGATCGGGCGTCACGATGGACCAATCCAGCTCCAAGAAGTCCTGATGAAGCACATCGACGTCGGGACGGCCACCCCACTCTTCCTGGAGCGCCTCGGCCAGTCGATCGTCCAACTCCACGAGCACGGCTCGCCCGGCCCGACCCACCAGATGACGAGTGAGGGCCCCACGGCCCGAGCCGATCTCCAACACGGTGTCCGCCTTCGAACAACCGAGCGCCTCGACGATCTTCCGCTGAAGTGCTACGTCGACGAGAAAATTCTGCCCGAGAGATTTCTTAGCCCGCATTCTTAAAAACTCGACATTGGGCCCGTTCGGCTGTTGTGCGGACCAGCCGACTCAAGCGCTGGAGGGACCGTCCTTCCCTCAGGTTCGAAGGACCACCGCGGTTCGGTCGTCCGCCGGAATGTAGGGTGTCGCCCCATCGGCAAGGTCGAACAGGACATCGACGATCGCGGTGGGCCCCCTCTCGAGCTCACTTTTCACGGCATCCAGCACAGCCAACTCTCCGCTCCCCGGCTCCGGTGTCGCCAAGGTGTCGGACAGGCCGTCTGTGAAGAGCACAAGAACGTCCCCACTCTGCCACGGCCCCCGCTCCTCCCCGTACGAGTCCGGACCGGCGAACCCCATCGGCGGGTCCGTGGCAGTAAGCCGTTCCGAAGTCCCGTCGGCTCGGAACACCCACGCGTGGGGATGCCCGGCATTCGAGTACCGAAGCTCCCCGGCTAGTGGATCAATTACCACATAGCAGAGACTCACGAACATTTCCGTGGTCTCTAGCTCGCCACTCAGAGCGCTGTCCAGCCTGCGTAGCACTTCGCCCGGGTTGGGCGATTCCAGCGCGTAGATACTCGCTGCACTCATAGACAGCGCCATGATCAGCGCAGCCGGGAAGCCATGGGAAGAGACATCCCCGATCATCACTCCGATCTTTCCCTCAGGAAGCTTGAAGAGATGGTAAAAATCCCCGCCCACCTGTTCCGCTGGGACCACGCGGGCGGCAACATCCGCCCGGTCGAAGGCTTCGGGCGAAGTCAGCAGCTTCATCTGGAGGTGCTGCGCCAACTCCATCTCGTGGCTCATCCTCTCCTGCGCGAGGCTTTCCTGAATGAGTCGGTTGTTCTCCAATGCCGCGCCTACCTGACTCGCGATCGCAGAGAGAAGTTTTTGGTCACTCGTCGTAAAGGGGTCCTCGCTCGGGCGCCCGAAGAGGTCGATGACCCCTACGATGCGGGTCTTCCCCGATGGTGGGTTGTAGCTAATGGGCACGGAGATGTCCGTCGAGGCCCCTCCAGAACTCAGCTCGCTCTCGTCCCCACGGCCCCCGCCGAGAAAACGTCCCTCCTGAAAAACACGAGTAGTGATCGAATCGGGAAAAGGCGCATCCAGGGGATCGCTGGCATCCGGGCCGACCGACGCGATGAGGCGAAGGAGATCCTGCGGGCGGTCATAGACCCACAGAGAGCCGCTTGCAGCCCCGAGCACATCACAGACGTCCCTCAAGATCTTGTCGGCGGCCTCATCGAGGTTGAGTACCGATCCCAACGTCTCACTGATCGAATACAGCAGGTTGATCTCCTCGTACCGCTCCCAGAGCTCGTACGTGAAAACTCGAACCTCCTGCGCGAAGTCAAGCGCGCGCTCGACACCCGACTGGACCACGGCGGCCAGGCCCTCCACCACAGATCCGTTCGAGGAGCGGATCTCGAGTTGGAGCGCGGGACCATCCCTCGGCGACAGACTTCGGAGGACACTGCCAGGCGATGGTTCGCCATCAGGGGCGCCATTCTCCAGGGCGGGGTACACGTGGGCGGTCCGGCTGCCGTCCTCATCGAGACTCCAGACGTGAAGATCCAGGTCCAGCTGAAAGATGAACTCGTCCAGGGTCTCGAGAACCGGAACGGGAAGGAAAGGGTGGGGCCCACCTTCCCGGTTCATACCGTGGCCTCTCCCTTGAGCCTGAGGACCAGGGTCACCGAGTTCCCTCGATCATTGAACTGTACCTCATCCATCAGAGTCTTCATCAGGAAAATCCCACGGCCCCCGGACTTCGTGAGGTTGTCAGGGAGGGTCGGGTCGGGAATTGAAGCGGGATCAAAACCGACACCCTGGTCGGTGACTCGCACGGCCACCTCTTCGACGCTCACATCGACCTCGACTCGGACTCGCTTTTCGGGGTCGCTACCATTGCCATAGAGCATGGCGTTGGAAAGTGCCTCGGTGAGTCCGACCCGGAAATTCAGATTCAGGCGGCGGGCATAATCAGTACAACTGGAACAATGGCGCATGACATATTCGACCGCGTGTTCGATCGAACTGATGTCGTTCGGTAACTCGAGAACGAGTGCCTTATCCACCCACTATCCTCCGCTGGATCCCGAGGGACTCTTAGAGCCCCTCTAGTGCCTGTTCCCGTGTATCGGCAATCGTAAAGAGCGTGTCCAACTTGGTAAGCTCGAACAACGTTCTCAGATCCTCATTGAGACTCGCCAACCGAAGCTCACCCTCCTGTTCACGAATCTTCTTGGAAAGCGAAACGAGAACGCCCAAACCTGAGGAGTCGATGTAGCCGGTCTCGGAGAAGTTCACGACAAACTTGCGTTCGCCCTTCTCGAGTTCATAGAGAACTTTCTGTTTCAACTCCTGGCGATTTCCGACGATGAGCTGCCCTTCAACATCGATGACCATCACATCGTTCGACTTGCTCACCTGGAATGCCATGAGTCCTCCGCTCGGGTTAAGGCCCGGAACGCATAAGAGCGCACCGGGCGGATCGAAAAACGATAAGAGATACCGACCCGCCGGGGCAATACTCTTGGTTTTGTCTTTTTACAGCGTATAGGCCGCCGTCGACGTGTAGGCTGCCTTATTCCTAGCCCGGGAAGCCAGGCGGTCTTACTCCTCCGATACGCGTTCTAGTCGCCGGAGAACCGGTGCCGAGACGAAACGCGACACGTCGCCACCAAGACGTGAGACTTCCCGGACCTGGGAAGCCGAAAGAAAAGCATACCTCTGATCGGGTGTGAGGAACACGGTCTCGGCCTCGCTCCACAGTTCGCGGTTCATCTGAGCCATCTGAAACTCATACTCGAAGTCGGAAACGGCCCGGAGACCTCGGATCACGAACTGGGCCCCCATCTCCCGAGCCAAGTCGACGAGCAGACCCTCGAAGTGGCAGCTTTCGATACGCTCGTCGTCCTGGAACACCTCTCGGACCATTTCCAGCCGCTCCTCCACGGAGAAGAGGTTGCCCTTCGTTTGGGAGGCATTCTGTGCGACGGCAACCACGACTCGATCCGCGATACGAAGCGACCGCCGAGCCACGTCCTCATGTCCCTTCGTGATCGGATCGAACGAGCCCGGATAGATGGCCACAACCGGTTGTTCTCGTATCATGAGTTAGCCTCGACCATGGAGATGAGGGTGTCACCGTACCGCCTCTGGCGGAGTCCGGGAAGGTCTGGAATCGTATCAGTCTTACGATGTTCGACCCATAGCTGGGACGCGTAAGGCGTCACGCTGAACGCTTCCATCACGAGTGCCGCAAGTCCCTTTCCGTAGGGAGGATCGGCGAAGGCGAGGTCGAAGGATCCAGCCGTCAATCGTTTCACGTAGCCCACCGCATCTCCTCTTCGGATCTCTGTCTCCTGCGAGGCACCCAGAAGTTCAGCGTTGGCCCGGATCGTATCGAGCGCCGACCGGGCCCGTTCAATGAACACGACGTGCTCGGCTCCCCTGCTCAGGGCCTCGAATCCCAAGGCGCCCGAGCCCGCAAACAAGTCCAGCACGGTGGCCCCTTCCACGTCGGATCCCAACGCCGCCATCCAAGATTCCCTTACACGATCGGTCGTGGGCCGGACGTCTCGCCCTCGTGGGGCTTTGAGACGGCGTCCGCGCCATCGGCCGGCGATGATCCTCATCCTACGGCGTCTTTGGACACCGGTCGATGATCAGACACCTCCTTCGAATCCGATCGCCTCACATCGAGGAGGTGGGCTTCGACCTGCCGTCGTCCCCGAAAGTTGCTGAGTTTCAGTTTGAACACGAGGTCTACCGGACCCGTCCCCAGGCTATCGGGCGGGACGCGGTCGACGAGTCCGAAACCGATGGCCTCGACGGCATGGCCTGACTGAGCAACCTGCAGTTTCAGGTGGCCCTTACCTGCTTCCCGAGGGGGAACAGTCAAGTCGACCCCGCGGGCGAGAAACACCGGTGCAGGGTTCCCGACACCGAACGGGCCGAGGTACGAGAGGAGTTGCACGAGGCGTTCCGTCGCCGCCTTCAGAGGAATCTCCAGTTGTGGCCTGAGAACAGGGCGTGGGTGCTCCCCGCCAAGCTGCTCTCGAACCTCGGAATTGAAGGCACTCCTGAAGTCCACAATACGGTCTTCAGCGATATCCATGCCGGCGGCCGCTCGGTGTCCGCCAAAACGGCCAAGGTG
>JAPYQK010000178.1 GCA_029941275.1 Longimicrobiales bacterium
GGGCACCTGCGGAGAGAAACCGTCCCTCTCGAGCCTGTTCGTGTCCTCGCGGAGAAGCTCCTCATGTGCTTCGGCTTGGTCGAGCTCCTCCAGAAGCCGAAGGCGAGACTGTTTCTTGAGGGCCGGGGATGCCGCGTCGGCAAAGCACATGCCGAGCGGCGAGAGAAGGTTCCAGAGTACGTCCGTGAAGCCATCCGCGAGCGTCACTCCCGGCTTGTACGCTTCGCGAAGTTGCTCGAGGTAGGGAGCGCTGAAGTCCGTCTGCGGCAAGTTGCTAATGGCCTGTTCGACTACGGTAAGGATTTCGTCACCGAGCGGGATACGATGCAGGGCCCGGTTCCGGTGTCCGGGGTCCTGTACCTGAAGACGTACGAGTTCGTTGGCCGTGTCGATCAAGTAGGTGTGGTCAGCTTCTTCCCAATCATGATCCTCCGAGGCCACCCAGAAGACGGGGAGAACCGGCCGGCCCAGAAGGGCCTCGAGCCGCTCCGCCAAACGGATCGCCGATATCCCCTTGTAGAGTGAGTAGAGAGGCCCACCCAAGAGTCCCGGCTGTTGGCCCGTGGTAACGATGGCGCCATCCGCCTCGATCCATCGATCGAGTCTGGCTTGATCGACAGCCTCGGGAATCCGAAGCGCCTCCAGGGCGCTTCGTCTAGCGGTCTCATCGAACCGTTCGTCGACGCTCTCCAGGAGCGCACGATAGGCGTTCGGGTCGCGCCAAGAGCCGGAATAAAAAGAGTCGACGGCCTCCCCTCCTCGCAGATACTCCTCGAAGAGGGGCGAGCCCGAGGGCCGTCCGATTAAAAGTTCAAAGTTCAGCAGATCCTCCAGGTCCAAGCGCACGCCACGAGTGGCTCCCCAGTGAGGGACCTCGGTAGTCCCCCCTAGTGGGAACCTCGATGGTCCCCCCTCGAGGGCCCCTTATGGTAGGGTTCGTTTCTGATGATGGTGCCGGCCCGATATAACTGTTCAGCGAGCAAGAGCCGGGCCATCTCGTGTGGAAGCGTCGACTCGGAGAGCGACCATCGTTTCTGCGCCCGATCCAGAATGCGCGGGCCGAGGCCGAACGCTCCTCCGATGATGAAACATACATCCTGGGTCGAGTGGAGTGCGTGATCGTCGAGATAGGCGGCCAGATCGACCGACTTCAAACCGTGCCCGGTCCGGGTGAGCGCCACGACTTGTGCGCGTTCCGGGAGCCTGGCGAGAAGCAGGGCTTCCTCGGTTTCGACAACACGATCCGGTCGTGACTTCCCTTTTGCTCCGCCACCCGACGCTACCTCGACCACTTCAAGTTTCCAATATCTTCCCGCGCGTGTTTCGTAATCGGCTATGGCATCTCGCAAGGGAGCCTTGGCGCGGCCGACAACGATTGCCGTGATTTTCATCGGTACCTATCCAGGGCGCTCTTGATGAGTGCCATGACGGCGTCCTGTCCGAAATCCCATGCCACCTGCAGGCGCAGAACGTATGTCTGCGGTAGTTCTTGGAAAAACCTCTCGAGCTTTACGGCGTCCTTCTCAGTCGTGACGAGGGGCCTCCCCGCCGCCCGCTTCACGATTCGACTGATGTCATCGGAGTCGAACGAGTAGTGGTCGGGAAAAGCCATGCACTCTACCACGCCGCCGGCCCCGGAGCGAACCATCTCATGGAAACCGTCGGGCTCCGCGATGCTTGATACGGCAAGGAAGTCGCCCCCATGAGGGCCGGAGCTTGCGAAGGCCCCTGATCGATCGTCCGGCCCGATCGATAAACGATTCCCGGACCCCGTCAAAACGTAGTCCTCCAAGGGGGTCCACCGGTCCTCCTTGAGGTGGATCTGCCCCAATACCGCTCGAGGCCCATATCTCGTCACCACGCGGCCAAACGCGCTAGCCTCTTCCCGGGTCGCGACCTTCCGGGTGACCACGATCGCGTCAGCTCTCGAAAGCGCAGCCAGCGGCTCTCGAAAGCGCCCCCGGGGAAGCAACGGACCCATAGCCCCCTGCTCCGCTGCCAGGAGCACGATATCCACGTCTCTACTCGCGGCCCGATGTTGAAATCCATCGTCCAGGACGGCCACGTCGGCCCCGGCCCTCCTGGCTTTGTCGATCCCTGCCAGCTTGGACGTGTGCACCACCACGGGCACACCCGGATTTTGCGTGCTGTGGAGTAGTACCTCGTCCGATCCGTACCCCCGGGTCACCAGTGCTGGCCGACGCCCCGTAGCGCTCAGGTGGGCGGTAAGCCAGGAAGCGAAAGGCGTTTTGCCGGTTCCACCAACCGCGAGGTTGCCCACCGAAATGACCGGAATGTGGCTCTCGGATTCCGCGAGCATACCGGAGTCGTACAAACGATTTCGGAGCGCGACCGTCCCGCGAAAGAGCGCCTCCAGGGGGAGCAACTTGATTAGCGTGATACGGCCTAGCGGCCCGCGCTGGCCGTCCCACGATTGTCGGAGCCACGCGTGGACAGATCTCACAGGGGGCGGGGATCGCCGAACGGAGGGGAAGACGCGGAGGAGACCTCACTCACGAGTTGGGCGCGACCTCCGTCAACCGGGCCCGTGCTCCCTTCTATGTGGCCCGGCGCCGGCGTATCCCCGACCAGCGCGGAAAGATCGAGCAGTTCTCTTTCCAGCGACGCGGCCACACCGTCGACTTCCTCAGGGCTGGCGTCTCTGGAGACGAAGCTCGGGCGCCCGTAAGCCACCCTAACGGTCGAGAAGGGCTTGGGCACGAGCAGACCGTCCCAGCTTCGGGCTCGCCACGCGGAGGAAACACCGACTCCGATCGGCAAAAGTGGAAGCCCCGTCATACGTGCCGCGGTGAGGGCGCCCAACTTGAGTCTTCGATTCGGCCCTTGGGGGCCGTCGGGGGTAATGGCGAGGCTACGACCGGACCGGGCCGCTCGGATTAGTCCTTTGAGTCCCCTCACCGCACCCCGGGTGCTAGAGCCTCGCACGGTCCCAAAGCCGAAGTGATGGATGAGACCGGTCACGAGTTCTCCATCTCTGTGCTCGCTCACCAGAACCGTGACTCCATCGTGTCGATGCACGTGGATGAGGGGCAGCAGCTGTCCGTGCCAGAAGACGAAAATGACGGGCGTACCCGCTTCTTCGAGCTTGCGGAGATCTTCCCGGCCAGTGCTCTGAACGCGTAGGGTGTGAAAGAGAGCCCCGAGTCCATATCGGCCAGCGACGTCCACAACGGTCGGCAGAATCCGTTTGAATCGGGCCCTCATGCCATCTCCAGAAAATCCACGGCCAGGTCGGCTACACGAGCGGATGCACCCGGGTCTCCCAGTGCTTTCTGTATCCCCCTCAGTCCATCGATCATCTCGACTCGCTCGGGCGAATCGGGTCGGAGAATCACCAGGAGAAGATCGGCGAGCCGCCCGGGTTTCGCGTCGCTCTGGAGAACCTCGGGGACCACGTCCCGTCCGGCAATCAGATTCGGTAACGCGATACGATCGACGTGCAGGAGCCGTCGCGCCAGCGCGAACGTTACGGGGTTCGTCCTATACACAGTCACGAATGGGGTGCCCTCGAGGGCTGCCTCGAGCGTTCCCGTACCCGACTTCACGAGCGCCGCGGCGGAGTGAGCGAGTAGGCTGCGAGCGTCGTCGACCACCGGGACGCCCAGTCCACTCAATGCCGAGCTCGAAATCGATGACGCGCGAGCGAGGACCAGTTGCACGGCGTCCATCTGCTCCTCGACGAGGCGACCGGTAGCGAGGAACAGGGCCAGGTGGCGGCGTAGCTCATGGGGTCTCGATCCGGGGAGGAGTGCCAGGATCGGGCGCTCTGCGTCGAGATGCCATCGATTGCAGAAGCCTTGTCGATCGGGCTCGGCAGCCGGCGTCTCCAGTAATGGATGTCCGACAAACGTCGCCTTCACACCCGCCCTCATCAGGGATTTCTCCTCGAAGGGGAGGATCGCCGCCACATGGTTGGTATGGGCGGCCAACTTCTTCGTCCGGCGGGTGCCCCACGCCCAGACTTTAGGAGCGATGTAGTAGAGGACAGGGATATTACGGCGGTGGGCGGCCTTGGAGATGGAGAGATTAAATCCCGCGAAATCGACCGGAATGACCAAGTCGATGACGCCACTATCCAAGAAAAAAACGAGTTGGCGGCGCAAATCGCGAAAGAAAGGGAGCCTCGGAAGGACGTCAGTGATGCCCATGACCGACAGTTGATCAAGTTCGGCCGCCAGTTCCACACCTTGGCCTTTCAATCGCTCGCCGCCGATACCGAGGAAACGGCTCTCCGGCAAGCGGTCCTTCAGGGCACCGACCAAACGAGCGGCGTGGGCATCACCGGACGCTTCGCCTGCCAGCACCATGATCGTCGGGTGGGCCCGTTCATGCAGTCCGACATCAAGTGGCTGCGGGTGTTTCAGAAACGGAAACCCAAGTACCACATCAGGCCGACGAGCATTACGAGAAGCATCACGAGACTGCGCGGAGACCACCCGTCCTTCTTGTCGATCCAGTTCTTCTTCCGCTCACGGCGAATGCGTATCAGCGACATGTCCCTCCCTTGTTCGAAAGTCGGAGCACAGCCGTAGCACTCAAGTGGTGACCCCGCGCTCGCTGGAGCGAATGAACGCCAATAGATGGCGCACTTCGGGAATCTGCTCCACCTCCTTCGCCGCCACATCCAAGGCCCGGGTCAGCGTAAGTTTAGACTGGAAAAGCACTTGGTAGGCTTGCTTGAGAGCTGACGTTACGTCCTCGGACACACCCCTTCGCTCCAATCCGATCTTGTTCAGCCCGTAGAGTTTCACCGGGTTTCCGGCAACTTTGAGGTACGGTGGAATGTCCTGCGGCACTCTGGAACCGCCCCCACAGAAGGAATGGGCTCCGATCCTCACGAACTGATGGATCGCCGTGAGGCCCCCGACCATGGCCCAATCCTCGATCACCACGTGGCCCCCCATGTTCACGGCGTTCGAAAGGACCACGTGATTGCCGATCTCACAGTCATGCGCCACGTGCGCATACGCCATGATCAGACAGTCACTTCCCACGACGGTCCTACCCGAGGCACGTGTCCCCCGGTTCAGCGTGGCGTATTCGCGCACCACCGTGCGGTCGCCGACCGTCAACTCCGAGGTCTCCCCCTCGTACTTCAGATCCTGCGGGTCACTTCCGATGACCGCTCCCTTTGCGATCTGGCACTGCTCCCCGATCGTCGTGTCCCGTTCCACCAGTACATGTGGCCCCAGCACGGTGCCTCGGCCCACCACGACGCCGGGTCCCACGATGGTATAGGGGCCCACCGTGGCATCCGGAGCGATCTTGGCGTCCGCATCGATGATCGCGGTCGGGTGGACCAGACCACCGACTTCCTGGTGCGCGCTCCAGGGGCCCGAGTTCATCGATCGACGATTCCGGCCATCATATCGGCTTCAGCGACGACCTTGCCGTCCACCTTCGCCACACCACGGAGTTTGCACACGTTGCGGCGGAACTGGAGCATCTCGACCTCGAAGATGAGCTGATCCCCCGGCGTGACCGGCTTCCGCCACTTCACTTTGTCGAGCGCCATGAAGTACACGACCTTGTCTTCCTGTTCGGACACCGTGTCCATGAGCAGAAGACCACCCGCCTGCGCCATGGCCTCGATGATGAGAACGCCCGGCATGATGGGGTGACCCGGGAAGTGCCCCTGAAAGTAGGGCTCGCTGATCGTAACGTTCTTGAGTCCCACAATCCGCTTTTCAGGCTCGAACTCCAAGACTCGATCCACGAGCAGGAATGGATACCGGTGTGGCAGGTGCTCCATGATCCGTTCGATCTCGATGGGAAGGTCATGGGACGTAGCTTCGTCGTGCTTCAAGAGAGTCCTCGCAAGTTTGATGTTGCCCTCATGGCTCGGGGATTCGGATACGATGTGCCCCTGTACTCGTCTTCCGATCAAGGCCAGGTCTCCGATCAGATCCCCGATCTTGTGGCGTACGAATTCGTCCTCGAAGCGAAGGCTGTCGTTCATCACGCC
>JAPYQK010000179.1 GCA_029941275.1 Longimicrobiales bacterium
GAACGGCCATGACGCAGGGCTTCCGGACGTTCGATCATCCGGTTCGCATCGACAGCTTCCAGCCGCACGGGCATCTGCGCATGCGGTCGGCCTCCTTGGAGATCCTCTATCCGGAGACGGGCCGGACTGAGATCATCGGCATGATCTCCGACTGGAGCGCCACCTGGCACCAGAGCCACATCTTCGGTGACGACTCGGCACCCCTGGTTCCGGCCGGTGCGGTCCTGATCATGAAGCAGTGGTACGACAACACCGAGGGCAACCCGAACAACCCTGATGCGGATCAGTGGGTTGACGGGGGCAGCCGGACGGCTGACGAGATGTCCCACTTCTGGATCGCCGTAACCCACCTTGATGAGGAAGGCTACGAGCGGATGGTCGAGGAGAGGGAAGCGAATGAGGAGCAGCGGATCGCTTCTAGGGACTGATTGACCAGATCGTTGTAGGCTTGGTTCTTTATTGAAGTTAGGATGATGGGGATCGAAGGACGCTTCGCAGCACCCGAGGCTTCTTCGGTCCCCATTGTTTCTTTGAAGTCCGCGCACCCTACCCTCGATCATTCGAGAAGGAGTTCGTAATGCAGGTTCGTAAGGCCGTGGGTGGAGTAGCCTTGATGATGCTTCTCTGGGGTCCTTGGGCCACAGTCGAGGCTCAGGTAGTGGGTCCAGGGCCTGATGGCCGCTGGCCGCTACAGCCCAACTCCCCCGGCAATCGTACGCTGGCCCCCTTCATGGAGGGCTGGTACGCGAACGAAGATGGTTCTTTCAGCATTTCCTTCGGGTACCTAAATCTCAACGAGGACACGCTCTATATCCCCGTGGGAGAGGGTAACTCCCTGGAGCCGGCCCAGTTCAACGGGATGCAGCCCACTGTTTTCTTGCCGGGACACCACCGTGGAATCTTTACGGCAGAACTGCCGGCCGGAATGAGGGACACGGACGTTTGGTGGGCCTTGACCAAGGCAAACGGTGATATCACTCGGGTCCCCGGCCGAATCGGAGCCGTCGCCTACCAGCTGGATTGGTATCCTCGGCCTCACGGCAGCGTGCCCCCACGAGTCTCTTTCGATGGTCAGAACGGTGAGGGACGTGGGCCCACCGGCATCATGGCAGATCGCGTAATGACGACGTCGGTGGGATCTCCTATCACCCTTTCGGTCAACACGCACGACATATCAGAGAGGGATGAGAGCGACTTCCGTTTCGCGGAGGCCGTGCCGCTCCGTGTGGTGTGGTCCCAAATTCAGGGTCCCGGGCGGGTCGCGTTCATGCGTCACGAGTCCAATCCCGTGCCGGAGGAAGAGGAGCTCGATCCTGAAATCGCCGCGGCGATCGCCAACGGTGGCGCCGCGGCGGCAGCCTTCTTCGCGGATCAGAGAGGACCGGGGCCCGAGACCATCCCCCTCGAAGACGGCGAGGGCACGGCCCGAGTGATCGCTGGGTTCCCCGAACCGGGTGAGTACCTCATGCGCGCGAGGGTGGACAACTTCAGTGCCGCAGACAGCGGAGATGGAGACCAGTGCTGCTGGACCAACGGTTTCGTTCGGGTGACTGTGACCCCGTAGCCGGAAGCAACCGCGGCACCGAGTCGACTGTTCTGGTGTACGGAAGGGTCAGGTGCACTTGATGGAGATCAATAGGACGCTCCGCCGCACTCGTGGGGCTAGCGTCGCTTG
Organism: Longimicrobiales bacterium; assembly: GCA_029941275.1. Taxonomy (GTDB): domain Bacteria; phylum Gemmatimonadota; class Gemmatimonadetes; order Longimicrobiales; family Gaopeijiaceae; genus UBA822. The sequence goes on from JAPYQK010000179.1 coordinate 1,676, forward strand.
CTGAAGTCCGCGTTCGATTCTTCAAGGAGTTCATGATGCAGGTTCGTATGACCGTGGGAGGAGTAGCCCTCGCGTTGCTTCTCTGGGGTCCCCTCGGCACAATCGAAGCCCAGGTGACCGGCCCGGGACCGGACGGCCGTTGGCCGCTACAGCCGGCCTCTCCCGGAAGCCGCACGCTCGCCCCTTTCTTGGAGGGCTGGTACGCGAACGAAGACGGTTCGTTCAGTCTCTCGTTCGGATACAACAACCTCAACCAGGACACGATCTATATTCCCGTGGGCGAGGGTAACTTCCTCGAGCCAGCTCAGTTCGACGGTATGCAGCCCACCATCTTCTTCCCCGGAAAACATCGCGGTGTCTTCACCGCTGAGTTGCCCGCGGAGATGCAAGACACGGACGTCTGGTGGACCATCACTAGACCCAACGGCGACGTCACCAAGGTGCCCGGTCGGGTCTCGTCCACTGCCTATCAACTGGACTGGTATCCAAGGCCTCACGGTAGTCTCCCACCCAGGGTCTCCTTCGATTCACAAGATGGCGAGGGCCGCGGGCCTCCGGGCCTCCTGGCCGAACGTCCGCTGACCGCGTCGATGGGATCTCCCCTCACGCTTTCCGTCAACACCAGGGACATCTCCGAGAGAGACCGGAGCGACACTCGTTTCGCAGAGAACCTTTCTGTTCGTGTGACATGGGAGCAGCTCCAGGGTCCCGGACGCGTGGAGTACACGAGGCACGAGTCCAACCCACTCCCCGAGGCGGCCGAAGGCGGACGCGGCGGACGCGGCGGACGCGGCGGTGGTGCCCCCAGACCTCAGGTCATCCGGCTCGAGGAGGGATACGGCACAGCACAGGTCATCGCGACGGTCACCGAGCCCGGTGAATACCTCATGCGTGCGAGAGTGGACAACTTCAGCGCTACCGACAGCAACGATGGAGACCAATGCTGCTGGACCAATGGGTACGTCAGGGTGACCGTCCGGTAACACGTCGTCACTAATTGGGTAGCTGAAGTAGAGAGGGGACGGGCCTACGAGGGCTCGTCCCCTCCTCTTTAGCCCTGCTCCCCACCATACGCCCAAACTTCTCCCGTGCTTCGCCCTCGCCCCACGTCACGTCATTACTTGGAGTTCTTCCGTCCACGCTGAGTCAGAAACTCCACCAATCGCGGGACACCGCACGCGTATTGTATCCCTTGGCCTCGACACGTACATTCGGGGGTTCAGAGTTGTATTATCGTAAAGGGATTTTGAGTAGGGCAGGACGCAGTACCCGCCTTACCCGCTACCCGTTTAGGGAGAGTGCCATCATGGAGCTGAATCGCATCCATCCGTCCCGCTGGACGCGCCGCACGGGCGCCGCCGCTTTCGCGATCGCGGCGGCCATTGTTTTCCACGGCCCGGCGCAAGCACAAGCCACCTTCGCGTCTTCGCAAAATGACGCTGAGGTCACGTACGCCGCGGACGTGGCGATCATCATCCAGGAAAATTGCCAGGTCTGCCACCGTGAAGGTGGAATCGGACCCATGAACTTGGTGACGTACCAGGACGTCCGGCGGTACTCCACGCGCATCAGGGCCCAAGTAGCGAACCGCATGATGCCGCCCTACTACTACGATGAAAATGTCGGGATCCAGGACCTCAAGGAGGACTGGCGTCTGTCCCAGGAGGACATCAACACCGTCGTTGCCTGGGTAGATCAGGGAGCACCGATGGGCGATCCGGATGACATGCCGATGGCGCCCAACTTGCGTGCGACAGACGAATGGTCACTCGCGGCCGAGTTCGGTCCGCCCGACATCCTCGCGCCCTCGACCCCGATTGACGTGCCGGCCCAGGGCCTAGACATGTGGCACCGTCCGATCGTCGAGATGCAAGGCCGCCCCGAGGGCGAGCGTTGCATCAGAGCTCTTCAAGTGAAGCCCCGCGGTGACGCCGTGACGGTGGTTCACCACGCCAACTCGACGTTCGAGATCCTGCAGGACGACGGGAGTTACCAGGGGACGGGCGACCGGGCGACCGAATACGCCATGGGCAAACTGGGTGAGATCATTCCCGACGGTGTGTGCAGGCCGTTTCCTGCGAACGCTCATATCCGCTGGGACATCCACCTCTATCCGGGCGGCCTTGGAATGACGGCTGCTAACGCGATGATCGAGCAGAACGTTGTCGAGTTGGGCATCTGGCTCCATCCGGCTGACTACGAGTACACATACAAGCAGGATCTGGTCAGCTACAACTTCATGGAGGGCCAGCGGGAGCTCGTCATGCCGCCAAACACTGGGTTCATGTCCCAAGGCATGCGCTCGTTCGACCACCCGGTTCGCATCGACAGTTTCCAGCCGCACGGGCACCTGAGACTGCGATCCGCATCGCTTGAGGTGTTCTATCCGGAGACCGGGCGGACGGAGATCCTCGGCATGATCTCCAACTGGAGTGCCACTTGGCATCAGAGCCACATTTTCGGGGACGACTCGGCGCCGCTGATTCCCGCCGGTGCGGTCCTCATCATGAAGCAGTGGTTCGACAACACGGCCAACAACCCGAACAACCCTGATCCGGACCAGTGGGTCGACTATGGGCAGCGGACTGCGGATGAGATGTCTCACTTCTGGATCGCCGTGACCCACCTCGATGAAGAGGGATACGACGAACTCGTAGAAGAGAGAGCGGAAAAGGAAGAGCAGAGGATCGCCGCCAGGGACTAGTCCCGGTTGGCGTTACGAGTTGAATTCCACCGATGGGGATCGAAAAACGCTTCGCGAAAGCCGCGGGTTCTTCGATCCCCTTGGTTCCTCCGGTCCCGCCCCCGGTAGGACGATTGAGCATTCAGGAAGGAGTGCATGATGTATCAGTTTCGTAAAGCCGCGGGCGGAATGGTCCTGGCATTGATTCTCTCCGGGACCGCTGCGCCGGCGATGCTCAAGGCCCAGGTGACCGTTCCGGATGCGTCCGACGGCCTCTGGCCGCTGCAGCCGATCGCTCCGGACAACAATACGCTCGCCCCCTTCATGGAGGGCTGGTACGCGAACCCCGACGGGTCGTTCAGCTTTTCTTTCGGATACCTGAACGTCAACTTGGACACGTTGTTCATCCCGCTGGGCGAGAACAATCGCCTTGATCATCCCAAGTTCGACGGGGTACAGCCCACGGTGTTTTTTCCAGGACGACACCGGGGAGTCTTTAGTGTGACGATCCCGGCAAATATGGAGTACGAAAGCATCTGGTGGGACGTTACGACCGAGTGGGGGAACAACACGCGGGTCCCAGGCCGGACCGGCGCCGTAGCATACCAATTGGACTGGTACCCACGACCTCACGGTAGTGTCACTCCCGGAGTTTACTTCGAATCAGCGTCCAACGTGGGTCGAGGACCTCCGGGTATCTTCGATGAACGGACGCACACCGCTTCGGCGGGATCCCCCATGACCCTATCCGTCAACGCGATGGATCCGTCAGAACGGGATCAAGACGACACCCGGAATGTGAACGTTCCTCTTCGAGTCGTGTGGTCCCAACTTCAGGGTCCGGCATCGGTGGCGTACAGCCGCCACGACTCGAACCCGGCCCCTGAAATGCCGACCACAGGCCCTGCGCGGTTCCGTCGTGTCCCGGGACCACAAGTCATCTCACTTTCCGAGGGTCAGGGCACCGCCAACGTGATCGTTACGTTCCCTGAGCCGGGCGAGTACCTCATGCTGGCACAGGTCGACAACTGGGCCGCCAACGACAGCGGTACGCAGGACCAGTGCTGCTGGACCAACGGCTATGTCCGAGTTACGGTCACGCCCTAGATCGACAGGAGTCGATAGAATCAACGGAGCCCATTTTGGCGGCAACAAAAGGGCCAACTGGAGACTTGCTGACGTCTTGATTTAGCGTATTGATGGGAACCGAAGGACCTGCCGGAGCACGCGAGGTCCTTCGGACCCGTCGCCTTTTTCCATCCCGCCATCCCGCCTTCTCTTTCACGCTCGAATAGTTCGAGAAGGAGTCTATGATGCAGTTTCGTATGGCCGTGGGTGGAATAGCTTTCGGGATGCTTCTCTGGGGCGCCATGGCGAACCCCGGACCGCTGGAAGCACAGGGGCCGGAGGGTCGCTGGCCTCTACAGCCCAATGACCCCGGGGGTCGTCACCTCGCTCCCTTTCTGGAGGGCTGGTACGCGAATGAGGACGGTACGTTCAGTCTCTCATTAGGGTACAGCAATCTCAACGACGAAACGTATGAGATTCCGCTGGGCCCGAC
>JAPYQK010000180.1 GCA_029941275.1 Longimicrobiales bacterium
CGATAGCCAGGAGGTTGTTACCGTCGTCCCACTGTTCACGCTGGGCCTGGAACTTGGGTTGTTTTCGAGCTGCTTGCTGCGTCGCTCATCGTGCCGCCTCGTGGTCCTCTGGGTCGTGATGCCTCGTGGGCTCTGGGTTCAGTCTATCCTGAAGGACGCCCATCGAGTTGCGCACATTGTTCGTCGAGTGCGTCAAGACGGGTCTCGATCTCAGCGATGCGCTCGGCGGCCTCGGGTAGCCCCAGGAACAATCCCTTTGGCTTCAGTAACGTATACAAGGGCAGGCTTTTTCGAAGGCTCTCGGATGCTTCCTCGGGCCGGTCCTCCAACTGAGCTTGAAGTCCGTCGAGGTAGAGGACTTCTGCAACGAGCCAGCACCGCCCTGGCTCGAGTTCTCCCGCTGGTGCCACCAGCATCTCGATCGTCTCCGCCGAAGCCGCTCTGGCTAGCGCGAGATTGAAGCCGCCCGTGGAGGCCGCTGAAGTCAGCCGGTCCGAGATCTCCTCTGCGGGTGCGGACTTGTCCAGGATGATCTTGCGCAGAGCTGCGAGCATTTGACCCATCTGCTCGATCATCCGGAGGATGTAGTCGGTCTGTACCATGAGATCCGATACCGCCTAAGCCGTCGTTTCGATCCCGTACCGCCGCGACGATCGATAGCACGTTGAAAGGGCCGTTGCGGTGTTGCCGGCGTCTCGTTCTCCCCGGGCGTTTCAGCCTCATTCTTCGGGGGTTAGGTTGGGGAAAGGGCTCTGGTGCGACCGCGTGCGCGTTATGGAGTTCGGGCCTTGTGAAACAAGCGAGCGCCCGTCGCGTAAAGGCTGATACGAAGATGGGCTTTTGAACCACTTCGGTCGCGTTGGTAAATCGGGTGTGCGTGCCACACCGGATCTCAGTTTTTCGAGGAAGAAACGATATGATGAAATCCGTCGCTCCTTTGGCCCTGACTGGGATCGCCAGCGTCATCCTGTGGAAAATCCTGCAGATCCTCATGGCCCCGGTCGTCGCCTGGATCACTGGCGTTCTGACGCTCGGGCTCAAGATTGTGCTGGCTTGCGCAGTGCTCTGCGCTGCGCTCTACGGAGTACGACGCGTGATGCGCGCGAGGGCCGACAACGAGAGTGAGGCGGAGGCGTAAGAGCTGTTCCCACCCCAAGGTCTTTCCTTGATACGCCTGCATTCGCTATATCCAGTCAGCTAATTTATCCAAACAGCTAAGGCCCTACCTCTCGGGCACCACAGGAGATTGAGATGGTCCGGACACCCGTACGTGTACTCATGGCCGTAGGACTTCTTTTGGCTGTCGTCACACCTGTTCTGGGCCAAGCGCCTGTGCTCCGGTCGCAAAACCACGACTATCGGGTCGTGACGGTGGCTGGCGGGTTGGCGAACCCGTGGTCTATCGCGTTCCTTCCCGAGGGTGACATCCTAGTTACGGAAAAGGCCGGCCGGCTCCGTCTCGTCCGCAACGGCGTCCTGCGTATGGCGCCCATCGAGGGGGTCCCGGAGGTTCTGGACGCGGGTCAGGGTGGGCTCATGGATGTGCTGCCTCATCCGGACTTCGAGTCTAATCAATTGATCTATCTGACATATTCCAAGCCGATCGGCGATGGTAGTGAGGCAACGACAGCGCTCGCGCGTGGACGTTTCGTGAATGACCGGCTCGTGGATGTCGAAGACATCTTCGTCTCCCAGACGCGGGGTCGGGCGGGCCATTACGGCTCGCGGCTCGCGTTCGATGCGGACGGATACCTCTTCATGACGGTCGGCGAACGTCAGATACCGTCCAGCGGTGACTTGAGCGCGCATCCCGCACAGGACATCTCGAATCACCACGGCACCGTCAATCGTCTCAATGACGACGGAACCGCGCCCAGTGATAATCCGTTTGTTGGTACGCCCGGCGCACGTCCTGAAATCTGGAGCTACGGCCATCGGAATCCGCAGGGTTTGGCCATCCACCCGGAGACGGGAGACATCTGGGTCGTCGAGCACGGCCCTCAAGGCGGGGACGAGCTAAATCTGATACAGCCGGGCCTCAACTATGGCTGGCCCGTGATTGGGTACGGTGTGAACTACGGAAGTGGCCTGGCTATCCACGAAGGAACACGAGGGGAGGGGATCGAAAGCCCGACACATTTCTGGGTGCCTTCGATCGCCACGTCGGGCCTGATGATCTACTCCGGGGAACTCTTTCCGGCGTGGAAAGGAAGCATTTTCGCCGGGGGTCTGGCCGGCCAGCAAATCGCCCGACTCACGATGGACGGCCAACGTGTGATCCGCGAGGAAACGATGCTGCAGGGCATGGGCCGCATACGCGACATTCGACAGAGCCCGGACGGATACATCTATGTGGCCATCGACGGTCGCGGGGGGCCCACCAGTGTCGTCAGATTGGAGCCGGCTGGGGCACGGTAGAAAAGGGGCGGCTCGAACCCCGGCCGAAGGCTCTGTAGGTGGAGCCGTGACTCAGGGGTGAGCGCCAGGTGCATGTTCGGAGAGGCCGGTAGCGGGGTTAGTCCCCACTGCCGGCCTCTGTCGTTGGATCGTGCCCAGCGCTCGTATAGAAAGGGCGGTGCCTGTGATCAGTTGCGAGCTTGCTGTACCGCCTCGTCACGATATTCTGCGCTCGCAAAAATCGCCACCTCGACACGGCGATTAGCCGCCTGACCGGCGGTGGTCTCGTTCGAGGTCACCGGTTCCATTTCACCGAGGCCCTGGACGCGGATCTGCCCGCCAGTAATCCCTTGGGTAGAAAGATAATCCGAGGCCGCTGACGCCCGCCGCTCCGAGAGCGACTGGTTATAGGTTTCGGATCCGGAACTGTCCGTATGGCCCGCTATTAGCAACTCGTAGTCGTCCGAGTCCGTGGCCAGCACACGAGCCAGATCGGTGAGGTTCGTACGCGCGGCCGACTGAAGGATGGACGAATCGAATCCGAAGAGGATCCCGGAGTCGAACGTTACCAGAATCCCTTCACCGACACGCTCGATCGTGGCGCCGTCGAGCTCGCGTTCCAGAGTCTCCGCTCGATCGTTCATCCGGCTTCCGATGATCGCGCCTGCCGCCCCTCCCACCGCTGCCCCGATGATCGCACCCCTAGCGGTCGAGCCCGTCGCGTTCCCGATCACCGCACCCAGAGCGCCGCCCGCTCCTGCCCCAATCAGGGCGCCACTTTGTGTATTGCTCAGGCTCGAGCACGCCGTGCTCCCGAGCGAAAACAAACCGATGAGCACAGCTGTCATCACGCTGTTCCGCCCAAGCTTCGAGCCGCGAGTGGTCTCGCGGCGAGTCAAACTCGTCTTCATCGCGTAACCAGGATGCCCCCTAGGATGGCGGTGGGCGGAACGATCAAGCTGATCACCCAAGGATACCAGTCGGGCTGGCCCGGCGCGGGTTGGCCGCCGTTGATCATCCAGGACGTCACCCAAGGAGCATCATGGAGACGGAGAGAGCAACCGCGTGGCCCAAAGGGGAGTGGTCCGAGACGGTGGCCGCGACATAACCCCCGACGATCGCGAACAGCACTCCGCAGGCCAGATTTACGACCAAGTAAGCCGTGGTCGGTTCAGTGCCGGGCCCCGTGGAGCCCAGCATGAGTCGCGATGCCAGCGCGGTGGCCAATCCTACGAGCACGGCTACTACGAAAAAAGCCCCCACGACCGAGAGCACGCTCTTGATGATTGGCGTCATATTATCCCAGTTCGGCGGGTGGAGTCTGATTCCCTCGAAGGTCGGGAGAGTAGGGCCGGGACATGACGAGGGAAAGTGCTGGTTCGGACCAGCCATGGACCTCGTTTTCGTTCGGTCCTAGTTTTCCGCTGACGCGACCGGGCGCTGAGACGCACTACACAGGACACTTCATGACGGAGCCGCTCGAGGACATCAAAGGTGTATTGCTGGATCTAGATGGCACCATCTTCGTGGGCGACAGGTTGATCCCTGGGGCGGCCGACGCAGTGGATGCCTTGCGGCGCGGAGGTCTGCCGCTCAGATTCGGCACCAACATTACCCGGATGTCGAGGCTCGCCCTCGTGAATCGACTGTCGGAAATGGGATTGGAGGTCGAGCCCGCCGAAGTCTTCACGGCGCCGCTAGCCGCCGCGGCCTGGCTGGAGAAGAAGGGGCTCTGGAACCTGTCCCTTTGCGTTCCCGAAGCTACACACGCGGACTTCGGACATTTTAAGATTAATGAGACGTCACCCCAAGCCGTGGTCGTAGGCGACCTCGGCGAAGCTTGGGACTTCGCCCGGCTAAACGGGGCGTTCCGTCATATAATGGAGGGCGCTGAGTTCGTGGCTTTACAGCGAAACCGATATTGGGACACTGGTGATGGACCGGCCCTGGATGCCGGCGCCTTCGTTACGGCTCTTGAATACGCGACGGGACGGGAGGCGATGTTGGCCGGCAAGCCCAGCGCGATGTTCTTCCAGGCCGCCGCCGAGTCGATGGGAGTCGACCCGTTCAATCTGGCAGTCGTCGGAGACGATCCTGGCACTGACGTGGCCGGGGCACACGCCTGCGATGCGGCGGCGATCCTAGTGAGAACCGGCCGCTTCAGCGAAGGGGATCTCACGTCCAACATTCCGCAGCCCGACCTAATCCTCGACTCTGTGGCCACCCTTCCTTCAGCGCTGGGCGTCGGGTTCTGATGGGCGGTAGCGAGCGTTCGCGGGAGGAACCGAATGGAGGAGCGAAGCGGGTAGGACCGTTCTATGAGAACGAATTTTCCGACCACCGGATCTTTGCCGACCCTGTTTCCGACGGCTCGACACCCGAGGAGCAGGGCCAGCACGAGGGGGCCACGGAGGAAGGCGCTGGGGAAGGGGCCAGGGCAGAACGTCCTTCGGACCAATGGCGCAAGATCCTGGGACCCTATGGCGGAGCGGACATTCGGCGGAGTTTGCTTCAGATCCTCACCTCGGCGGGTCCGTTATTTGTCTCCTGGTACGCCGCATACCGTGCCCTCGAAGTCGGCTATTGGCTGACCCTGATCCTTGCCGTGCCCACCGCGGCGTTCGTAATGCGCCTGTTCTTGATCCAGCACGACTGCGGGCACGGATCGTTCTTCAAGTCCCAAAAGGTTGCGAACTTCGTCGGATTCTGGCTCGGCGTGGCGACGTTTACGCCTTACGGGTATTGGCGTAAGACCCACGCTTATCACCATGCCCACTCGGGCGATCTGGGTTTCCGGGGCCTCGGTGACGTCGACCTGATCACCTTGGCGGAGTACCGTGAAAAGCCGTTCCTCGGACGCCTTCGCTATCGTATCTACCGACATCCGTTCGTGCTTTTGGGTTTGGGGGGATTCTTCGTGTTTGCCCTCAAGCACCGCTTTCCTTGGGATATTCCGAGGCGATGGAAAAGAGAATGGGCGAGCGTTTGGAAAACGAATGCGGCGCTTGTGGGGATCTTCGGTCTATTGGGTCTGACGATCGGCTTCAAAGCCGCGTTCCTGGTTCACCTGCCCGTGCTCATGATCACGGGAACGGTTGGCGTGTGGCTCTTTTACGTGCAGCATCAGTTCGAAGACACCTATTGGAACGAGCACACGGACTGGTCGTACTTCGACGCCGGTCTCCAGGGGAGTTCTTACCTCGTGCTCCCCAAACCTCTCCAGTGGATCACTGCCAGCATTGGGATTCATCATGTCCACCACATGAGCGCCAAGATTCCCAACTATCGGCTCCAGCAGTGCCTGGATGAAAACCCCCAGCTTCAGCGTGTGACCCGGATCGGCATTTGGGATGGAATCAAGACCTTGAGCCTTGCCCTTTGGGACGAGGAGTCCAAGCGTCTGATCAGCTTTCGAGAGGCGCGACACCTCGCGCGAGACCCTGCCTAGACCTGGCCCGTTTAGTGTAGCCCAAGGGCTCGAAC
>JAPYQK010000181.1 GCA_029941275.1 Longimicrobiales bacterium
CCTGTCCCGCCAACGATGTGGACGGAGCTGCGATGCCCACCAAGGCGAACACGTACGAGGCGAGCCAGATTGTCTTGTGTCCCGCCTCTCGTCGCGGCTTCCGCAACATCTGCATAACAGGTCTCCCTACTCGGTGTTCGAGGTGTCTTTCAATTTGGTTCCGAAGGGTGATACGCCTGCGCACGACCGGCAAGAACGGTCGCGAGCGTCTGACTCAGCTCTTAATTCCCACCCTCCACTTCCAAACGTTCCTGGTAGCGCGCGCCACTCAGAATGTTGGACATGGCGTAATTCCCTTCGTGGCAGGCGTACTCGAAGAGCCGGCCGGGCAGCGCCTTCATCACCAACTCGCCGCCCCAGTCTTCGGTGTACGTCTCGGGGTCGTGGATCGTGAACTCGTAGTTGATCATACTGGGACCCACGCGCGTAAACCGCTCGATTACCTTGAGGTTCTCACCGGGCGGGAGCCCGCGAGACGCCTGCAGGGGATGGAGGTTGGTCGTCTCGACCACTAATGCGTCCCCCTCCCAGTGGCCCCATGAGTCGCCCATCCACGGGCGCATATGCTCGGGCAGCGGCTCGGGCTCACCCATCCTGATGATCCGTATGTCGTGGACCATCTCGGTCTGGATCAAGATGTGATCAGCCGTTTGTACGATCGTGTAGTTGTTGTTGTAGAAGTAGTTCGGAAGCATCGGGGGGCCGGCATTGGACCCGAAGGACATGAGGCAGCGATCGGAGAGTGGCCGCATCTCAGGATGATCGTACTGTCCGAATTGGCTGGTGAGGGCCCTCCGCTCGGCGATCCTCTGTTGCGCCTCAGGCGTCAAAGGAGGAGTCCGTCCGTTCGCCGGCCTCGTGATAATCGAACTGCGCGCCTCATCGTTGTAGATCAAAACCTGATCGCCACCATCGATGTAGACGTAGTTGTAGCCGCCCGTCCCACCCGAGGCCGCGTCGAAGAGCAAGTCTCCCGTGCGGTGCCCGCCTGCCTGGGGGGCTCCCCGATTGGGGTCGCTCTGGGCATTCGCATTCTCGATGTAATCCTCGCGCCGTCCCTCGATCGCCAGCACCTCTTCCCGATTCAACGAAGGACCGACATCCCTGGGCCGCTGCATGGGCGTAATGGTCGCGTTGCTCCAGTTCCCCTGGAGATCGGGTCGACCCTCGGGGGTTCGGGGCATGACCCACTGCTGGCCACCGACGGCCTGCTGGGGCGCTGCGTGCGCCGGGGCGGCTCCTACGGATGCTCCCGCGACAACAAGAAGCGTCAAAAGCGATGCCTTCGAATAGCGGCCGATCATCTGTCCTCCTCTGTACGGACAATGGGTACCCCGGAAAATGTCACGGTCAGACGGATCCGGCTAGTTGACGCCCACAACGGCTCGCTCATTCGATCGCGACCCCGTACTCTGAGATGCCGATATGCCGACCCCATGTGTGTCCTTCTACCACCTCACGCTGCGAGATCTACCATGCACAAGGCCACGATCGCTTTCGCTCTTCTCGCCCTTCTTTCGGTCCCCGCCGCTGGCCAGGACCTACCGCGCGCGGCGCCCGAAGACGTCGGACTTTCGCCAGAGCGCCTCCAGCGTATCGACGAAGTTTTTGGCAGCTACGCGGAGGAGGGTCGCACGGGCGGAGTGGTAGGAATGGTCCTGCGGCACGGAAAACTCGTCTACAGCGGGGCGTGGGGGATGCGTGACGTGGCGGCCGGAGACCCGGCCGAGGTGGACGACATCTACCGCATCTTCTCAATGACCAAGCCGATCACGAGTGTGGCGGTGATGATTCTCTACGAGGAGGGACACTTCTTTCTGACCGACCCCATGGGTCGGTATTTACCCGAGTTGGCCGGCCTCCCTGTCGCCGACCTCGCCGCAGCGACGTCCCCGGAAGACATCCCGACCGAACGCGCCAACCGAGCCATCACGATCCAGGACCTGCTGCGTCACACGTCGGGTATCACCTACGGCAACTTCTCCAATTCGGTCGTCGACCAGCTTTACCGGAGCGAGAGGGTCGGGGCGCAGCCGACGATCGCCGACATGGTGACCGAAATGGGGAAGATCCCCCTGATGTATCAGCCGGGAACGCGGTGGCACTACAGCCTTTCCACCGACGTGCTCGGCCGCCTCGTGGAAGTCGTGTCCGGTCAGTCGTTCGACGATTTCTTACGAGAGCGGATCTTCGAACCCCTCGGCATGAACGACACCGGCTTTTACGTGCCGGACGAAAAGAGCGATCGCTTCGCCCGCAGCTACGGGCACCAAGGACCGGACCGGACGCTCACGCTGGGAGACACGCTGGGCTTCACGCAGCCCCCCACGAGATTGTCCGGAGGCGGCGGGCTCGTCTCCACTGCACGGGACTATTCCAGGTTTGCCCAGATGCTGCTCAACGGTGGACGACTGGATGGCGCCCAGATCCTCAGTCGCAAGACGATCGAGCTGATGACGGTCGATCACTTGCCGGAGGGGGTGCCCACCGAGTTCCTGTCACCCGGATGGGGCTTCGGGCTCGGCTTTACCGTAAAAAACGAAGCGGGCACGGACGGGATGCCCGGCTCGGTGGGGAACTACTACTGGTTCGGCGTCCAAGGGACTTCATTCTGGGTCGATCCCGAAGAAGATCTCATCGGCATCTTCATGATCCAGATCCGCCCCAACCGCGACGTCACGTTCCGCCGGCAGTTCAAGCGGATGGTGTACCAGGCCGTGATCGAGTAGACGCTACGTCGAGCAGACACTGCGGTCGCGTGGACCGCGCGTGTACGCACGAAGGTTGTGTAGACACGAAGGTCGTGTAGAGACTACGGTCGAATTAAACGATCCAAGTGATTGAAACTCGAAGGAGGTAGAATGAAGCTCACCAGCCCGCGCTTCAGCACGATGCTCCCGCTAGTGGTGGCACTCTTCTCTGCGACCGGGGCAGTCGAAGCCGACGCTCAGGCCGCCGATGTGGCCGGCGAATGGACCTTCACCGTGACCACGGACCAAACGGGCGTCACCAACCCGATGGTCACGCTCGAGCAGGACGGCATGACCCTTACCGGCCAGTATTCGTCCGAGACCTTGGGGAATGCGGATCTCTCGGGTTCCGTGGATGGATCCGAGGTCACGTTCTCGTTTTCAGGGGATGCGCAGGGCCAAACGATCGATGCCCTCTTTAGCGGGGCGGTTGACGAAAACGGCCAGATGTCCGGAACGGTGGATTTCGCGGGTGGGCTCCTGACCGGCACGTTCACCGCGATCCGATCGGACGGCTAACGTCCCAGGCGGCGCAGTCGACGTCCCCAACGACCGGGCTGGGTCGCGGAGCCGGACGCAACGTGGCAGCCCACGCCCGGCGCCCGCACCAGACGCCGGACTACATGCCTCGATCCGTCAGTCGTATACGTACGAAGCGATCAACATGACCTGACGCGGCCACCCCAGATTCACCGTGTTGGCACCCGAGCCTCCGGAGGTGAAGTACCGTTCGTCGAGCACGTTGTGGCCAGACACGGTGAACCGCATCGGCCCCGGCGACCATGATACGCTGGCATCGACCAGCGGGTACGAGTCCAGGAGAAGGGCGTTGTTCGGATCGGAGAAGCGGTCACCGACGTATTTGAAGCGCATGGTGAAGCCGAAGTCGTCCGTCGGTTCGTAGCTGCCACCCACGTTGAATATCCTGTCGGGGACTGCGGCCAATCGGTTACCCGTAAGGACGATGTCAGGCCGGCCGTTTCTTTCGATGACGTACGATCCGTACCGGTTGTGATAGAAAGCCACGTTGCCGCTCAAGCTCAGACTGGCGCTGGGCGCCCAGGCCGCCGTCAGATCCATGCCCCGGAAATCCTGCTTTCCGGCGTTGCTGTCTCTAAATAGCGGCCCCTCCTGTGTGCTTATGACCACCCCGTCCCGCTCCATATCGAAGTAGGTGGCTTGTAGGCTGGCCCGGCCGTCCAGGAACGAACTCTTCAGACCCACTTCGTAGTTGGTGATGTTCTCCGGCTCCAGATTCTCGTCTTGGCCGGGCGGGTTGAGCGACGAGGGATGTCGCGGGGGTTTGAACGCCTCGGAGTACGCTGCGTAGAGATTCAGGTTCACCGAACCCGTCTCCGACCCATCTATGAGCCTGTACAGAGCGCTGAACTTCGGGCTAAACGCATTGAACGTCTCTTCGCTTTTTTCACCCGCCGCCAAGAGGTCCACGTTCTTGAGGTCGAGGCGATCGAAGCGGCCCGCGGCGGTCAGCTGAAGTCGAGAGAGCGGGGCCATCTGGTACTGATAGTAGACGCCGTACGTCCGGAGACGGTACCTGACTCTCGCCCACTCGTGGACTTCCCAAACGGACCGTGACGGCGGCGCAAGGTCGAGGTAGTTGATGAGGAACGCTCCGAACGGGTCCGCCGGGTCGGTCGTGATGAAGTCGGTCGCCTTGACGCCCTTGTTCGACTCGATGGAGGCACCGATGAGCAGCTCGTCGTCGCCGATCCCAAAGCCCGGCGTAAATGCGAGGCGGGCTTCATCGTAGAAGATCTCTTCGTCGGACTGGAGCTGGAACGGATACATCTCGATCGTCTGAGTAACGATGTCCGTGCCCCCGAGGAAGTCGCCCGATTCCACGAACTTGTACTGGATATCTCTCAGGGAGAACGTGTTCGTGAAGGAGACCGCACTGCTTAGCTCTCGGGTGTAATTCGCCGTCACCCTAAGCTCTTCCTGATGGTAGATCGCGGTCGCCAAGTTGAAGTTGGTGAACAGGTCGAACCTGGGCTCGATGTCGCTGAGCGGCTGCCCCCCCACTACGGGTACAGCGGTGGGGAGCGAATTGTCCGAGTTGACGTTGTTGACCGAAATCCACGCCTCAGACTTGTCGTCTGGCGTGAACGTGAACTTGGCGAAGACCGAATTCTCCTCGACGCTATAGGGGGGGCCGCCGGTATAGAATCCCTTGTTCCCACTCGAAGACCACGACACGAAGTAGCCTGCCCCGTCGCGGAGTGGCCCGGACGCACTGACCGAGCCTCGAATATGGTCGAACTCACCGAACTGCAGTTCCGCGCTGACCCTGGGCTCCGCGGTGGGCATGCCGGTGATGATGTTGATGGCTCCGCCGATGGCGGTCCGGCCATAAAGCGCTGAGTTGGGGCCGTTGACCACCTCGATGGCACTGGCGTTGTCGATGGGGAGATTGATCACCCGAGCGCTATTCCTCGAATCGGTCTGAGGCACGCCGTCGATGAGCAGCAGAGTCGTTTCGAACTCGTTCCCCTGGCGCGGCATCCCCCTGAGCTCGATCGATTCGAAGGCGTTGGCCTGGGCGGTGTGCATGAGGCCCGGCACACCCTCGAGCGCATCGACAAGCTCGACGTCGCCCCGTGCCATGACGTCCTCGCGGTCGACCACGGTCACCACAGCCGGAACTTCCAGAGAATTCTGGGCGGTCTTTGTCGCGGTCACGACGAGTCGCTCCACCATCAGGGGCTCGCGCTCCATGGTGATGGCGATTCGGGTGTCGGAACCGAGAGAGACGGACAGCGGTGCACTATGGACGCTCCGATATCCCAATGCCGTGACCTGAAGCTCACGGGTCCCAGGCGCGACGTTCGTGATTCGGAACTGGCCCGTGGCGCTCGTCGTAACGGCATTGTCCGTCCCAGCAACTCGCACCAGGGCCTGGGCGATCGGCTGTAGCGAGCCCTCCTGGGAGACCGTGCCGGTGACGACACCCTGCTGCTGGGCAGCGGGTGACAGCCGGGCGGCCAGCCCTAGCGGCGAGCCGATAAGAAGCAGAGTCAACGCGAGCAGCGAACGCATCGCGGACGGGGAAACGAGGTTACGTCGATCC
>JAPYQK010000182.1 GCA_029941275.1 Longimicrobiales bacterium
AGCTTATTCGTTTCCTATTCCACGGCAAGAGTTCACGATTGGAACGGCGCGACCATACAAGCCCTTTAAGCAATCCTAATCAATGTGCCGTACCTCATCTCTCATGGGGTCTTCCACTTTCCTTGCTCGTCGTCCAACCGACGAGCATCTTGTGCCCTGACCCCGTGTCCATGTCGAGGACGCGTACGAACAGGGTCCCGCATCCACATGGCTACTCCGATATGATCCGTGCAGCGCTGACGAGCACCGTCGTGATCCTCAGTTTCTTGACGCCTCTATCAGCGAGCGCGCAAGGCGGAAACCCCTGGGAGGGAGATCGGACGGCGATTCGGGCGGGCGGCGCCCTGTATGGGGCTCGGTGCGCTCAATGTCACGGGGGTGATGCAAGAGGCATTACCGGCCCTGACCTGACGCTGCTCTGGGCAGTCGGGACGGAGGACGACCGGGTGTTCGACGTAATCCAGGAAGGTGTTTCGGGCAGCATCATGCCCTCCAGTTCCGCCCCGGACCAGGAAATCTGGGCCATCGTTGCTTATGTGAAGAGCGTCAGCACGGTGCCGGAGTTCAACAACGATCGAGGAGACGTCAGCCGAGGCCGAGAAATTTTCTCTACGACGTGCACCCGCTGTCATGGTGTGAACGGTGAGGGAGGACGACTGGGACCCGACTTGTCGCGCATCGCTGCGATCCGGTCGCGCGATATGCTGACACGCTCGATCAGAGATCCAAGCGCATCGGTCGCGAGGGGTTATCGGGCGGTGACGCTCGTGACCCGGGACGGCCGACGGATCCGCGGTGTGGTGAAAGCCGAAGACGCCTTCTCCATTCAGATCCTCGACACCAATGAGCGGCTACAAGGACACCTCAA
The DNA here is from genome assembly GCA_029941275.1 of Longimicrobiales bacterium. Taxonomy (GTDB): domain Bacteria; phylum Gemmatimonadota; class Gemmatimonadetes; order Longimicrobiales; family Gaopeijiaceae; genus UBA822. Next base: position 869 of record JAPYQK010000182.1, read on the forward strand.
GGCTGATCTGCAAGAGGTCATCCCAGAGGGCCAATCCCTCATGCTCCAATTTGGACCCGACCGCCTCAGCGAGGCGCAGCTCGACGATTTGCTGCGATATCTCGGCACGCTCCGAGGCTGATTGAGACGGCTTACGATTGATTGACGGCCCTCGATGATTAAGACCGCGACGAAGATTGAGACATTCTACGATGATAACCGCCCAAGAACTGGAATCGCCGTGAAGAGGTGGAGGCCTAATGCTGCTTAGAAAGTGCAAACCGCCCAGAAGCTTCGTGGCGGCACTCGCTCTACTCGTGTCAATCACGGTGGTTGCCTCGAGCCCGACGCATGCGTCCGTTCAGGCCGACGAGCCCGGCATCACTTATGAGGATATCCTGCAGGGGATGTCGGATCCGTCGCGCTGGCTGACGTTCTCAGGGGACTACAGTGGAAAGCGCCACAGCCCACTGGCGCAGATCACCCCGGAGAACGTAAGAGACCTCGTCCCGCAGTGGACGTTTCAGACGGGCACCACGACCCGTGGGCGCGGGTTCGAGACTACCCCGTTGGTTCTTGACGGCGTGCTTTATGTGACCGGATCCAACAACTACGCGTGGGCGCTGGACGCCCGGACCGGCCGGCCGTTTTGGACTTATCGGCGGAACCTTCCAAACGACCTCACCTACGGGGCGAGCGCGCCTGTCAACCGCGGGTTCGGCATGCTCGGCGACCGACTCTTCATGGTGACGCTCGACGCACACCTCCTCGCCCTCGACCGGAAAACCGGAGCAGTGCTCTGGGATATCGAGCTCGCCGACTACCACGTCGGCTACTCCTCGACCATGGCGCCTCTCGTCATCGACGGAAAAGTCATAGCGGGAATTTCCGGAGGCGAGTATCCGACCTCTGGATTCGTGGACGCGTACGATCCCGAGACCGGAGAACGTATCTGGAGGTTCAACACGATTCCCCGGCCGGGTGAGCCGGGAAGTGAAACTTGGCCGTCAGACGGCGACAACCTGGAGCGGGGTGGCGGGGGCACCTGGATGACGGGAAGCTACGATCCGGACCTGGATCTTCTGTATTGGGGCACCGGAAATCCGAATCCTGATTATTACGATGAGACCCGCGAGGGGGCCAATCTCTACACGAATTCGATCGTCGCGCTCGACGCGTCCACAGGGACGCTCGCGTGGCACTACCAGTTCACCCCTCACGACATCAACGACTGGGACTCCAACCACGTTCCCGTGCTGGCCGACGTGATGTGGGAAGGCGAGATGCGGAGTGTGGTGATGGTGGCCAACCGTAACGGGTTCTTCTACGTGCTCGACCGTGTGACCGGCGAGTTGCTGCTGGGAAAACCGTTTACGGACACCACATGGGCCCGCGAGATCGGCCCCGACGGTCGGCCGATCATACTGAACGACGGTAGCCTGGGCTGTCTTCCGGAGCCGTGGGGCGGAACGAACTTCATGCCCCCCTCCTTCAGTCCCGCGCTGGGAATGATGTTCGTGACGGCCCGTGAAAGTTGCGCTACATATGTGCCCCAGGAACCCGTGCTCGAGTTGGGCCGAAACACGTCAGGCGGTGTCATCTGGATAGACCGGGACCAGGGATACGGTGCGCTCCGGGCGATCGACGTGACCACAGGCGAGCGTAAATGGGAGTTCCGTTACTCCTCGCCGACCATGGCGGGCGTCATGACCACGGTGTCCGGGCTGGTCTTCGCCGGCGATAACGAGGGCAACTTCATGGCGTTCGACGCCGAGACGGGCGAGAACCTTTGGCACTATCAGACAGGTTCCAGAATCTGGGGTGCCGCTCCGATGACCCACATGCTCGATGGTCGGCAGTACGTGCTCATACCGTCAGGGACGACGTTGGTCGCGTTCGCCCTGCCGGAGGGCCGCCGTTAGGCCCGCGTTCCGACTAACTCATTAGGAGGCGATGAGATTAGCTTGCCACGAGCCCGTGGTCGCCTCATTTTTCGGTGGATTTATGGAAGACGTTTCTCAGGGGGGTATGTGATGAACGCCAAACACTTCTTCGCGGTTTCGGTGATGGCCCTTTCGGCCTTAGTTCTGTTGGTCACGCCAGTGGCCTCAAGCGCACAGGCCCACGGCGCCAGCGTGGCCGAGCATCAACCGCACCTGTTCGCAGCGGCGGACTTCGGTATCGATGCGGAGGCCGTGACGTTCACCAAGGATATCGCTCCCATCCTCCAGCGTAGCTGCCAGAACTGCCACCGGGACGGTGGTGGTGCCCCGATGGCGCTCACCACGTACCAAGAAGTCCGGCGTTATGCCACGAGGATCAAGGACCGCACGGCCATCCGCGACCGGATGGGCGCCATGCCACCGTTCTTCGTGGAGAGAGAAGTCGGAATCCAACACTTCAAAGACGATCAGTCCCTCAGCGACGAGGAGTTGGCCAAGATTCAGGCATGGGTAGACAACGGGGCGCCTGAAGGAGATCAGGCTGACCTGCCGGCCCCTCTAGCTTGGGACGACAGCGGCGCGTGGAAACTCGGAGAGCCGGACTTGGTCCTTCGTTCCGTCGACATGACGATGCCCGCCGTCAGTCCTGATCGATGGGGTAACATCGGCCTCGTGCCGACGGGCCTGACCGAGGACCGATACGTGGCGTCCGTCGAAGTCCGGGAGGTCAACGACATTCCGGTCGACCGCACCAGCAACACGGTGGGCGGACGGTACATCTTCCACCACATGACGTATTCGAGTGGGACCTTGAGCGAAGATGGGTCCAGGGTCGAAGGCTCGCAGGTGCGCTGGCCCATTCACGAAGTCGGACGCAACGCGGACATTTTTCCCGCGAAAGCAGGCAGAATTTTGCTGGCGAATTCGGCTCTGGAGTTGGGCGCGTCGCACCTCCATGCGAATGGTCGTGAAACCACGGGGCATCTCGAGTTCGGGTTCAAGTTCTTCCCGGTGGGTTACGAGCCAGAGTACCGTCGCGGTGGCGCGCTTCTCGGGAACGGCATCGACATCGACGTGGTGCCGAATCTCGCCGGCCAGGAATTCCACTCGTATTCAATCCTGCAGCAGCACACCAAGATCGTCGCTTTCGAGCCGCACCTCCACGCACCCGGCGTACGGATGTGCATGGAGGCGATCTGGGGCCACAACCAATTCACGCTGAGCTGTGTGGGGTACGATCACAACTGGGTCAAGCAGTACACGTTCGAGGACGAATACGCGCCCCTGCTGCCCAAGGGCACAATCCTGCACGTCATCGGCTTCCTGGACACCACTGAGGACAACCCGAACGTCGCCGACGCAAGGAACTGGGCCGGAGGAGGCCGGAGGTCCGTCTCCAACATGTTCATCGACCTCGGGTATTCGGTCACGCTGACCGAGGAGCAATTCCAAGCTGAAATGGCCGAACGGCGTGAGATGATGAGGGACAGGAACGACTACGATGTGGGGTGTCTCCTGTGTTGGGCCCCGGTGATCACAGAGAGTCGGCCGACGTTGGACGGAGGCAGCCAGTGAGGCCTGGCAGAACCGCCGGGTTCGGAACAACGGTGGGCAGGTTCTTGCTCGCCATTATGGCGGTTCTCCTGCTTGGGCAAACCGCCGATGCCCAGACACGGTTCATGTACCTCAGAGGCCAAAACGTGTCGCCCGCGTTCGAGGGCTGGTGGCCGAACGATGACGGATCGTTCACACTGTTTCTCGGATATATGAATACCAACTGGGAGCAGGAATTCGACATCGAGATCGGACCTGAAAACTACTTTACGTTCACTGAGGAGCGGGGGCTCGACGACCTTGAGTTGGAGGCTTATGACGCCTCGGTGGCCGACCAAGGACAGCCAACCCACTTCTACCCACGACGCAACATGTTCTTGTTCACGATCCGCGTCCCCTCCGATTTTGGTACGGACGAGTTGGTCTGGACGCTCACCACACGTGACAAGGTCCGTCGCGCTTACGCTTCTTTGAAACCCGACTACCGCATCGACCCACAAGTTATCTCGACCGAGGTGGGCGGTGCGTTCGGCAGCCTGAGCGATGCCCTGCGCTACAACATACCCCCGGACCTCGAAGTCGAGGGCGACATGCATCGCACGATCAGTGTCGGGGAGCCGTTGAGGGTGGTCGCCATTGCCAGCGACCCTGATAACCTCCCGGCGCGAAGCGGTCGCAGCAGAGCTCCGACCACTTTGAACCAGCTCTACCGGCAACCTTCGTCGGTTGTCGCTTCCAGTGGACCCGGACTACGATTCTCGTGGATCGTCTACCGGGGGCCCGCGCGAAACGTGACCTTTTCACCCATTCAGATGAAGACGTGGACGGACACCCGTATGTACGGGAACTCTGCGTGGTCGCCACCTTGGCTCATTCCTGAACCGCCACCGGACGGCAGGTGGGTCGCGGAAGCGACATTTCAGGAACCGGGAGAATACCTCCTTCGCGCCGTCGCAAGTGATGGCTCGTTGTTCAGCTACGAAAATCTCGCCGTTACTGTGACCGCGACACCGTGAGGCTCCGCAGAATTAGTGGCGCTCCCGGAAGCGATGTATCCCGTACAAAGATTGGAGAAAAGAAGATGACTTTAGGAAACAACACCCGGTCGGGACTCAGAATCGCACTGGCCCTGGTTTCGGCCGGTGCTCTCGCCTGGATTCTGTTCGGCCAGCAGTCCAGCTTGAGCGCGGCTCCGCAGAGTAACTTCATGGGTGGAAGCCCGCGTATCGAAAACTCGGATGCTGTGAGCACGCTGCGACTCGTGTTCCCGGCTGGCGTGCGATCGAACTGGCACACACATACGTGGGGCCAGTTGCTGATGATCGAGGAAGGCGCCGGACTGACCCAGGTTCGAGGCGGGCCGCTTCTTGAGGTAGGTCCCGGAGAGCCATGGTGGACGGGCCCCGGTGTGGAGCACTGGCACGGTGCGGCGCTCGACGAAGACGCGCTTCAGATGACGATCTACGAGGGGTCGGTCGAGTGGTTGGACC
>JAPYQK010000183.1 GCA_029941275.1 Longimicrobiales bacterium
GGATACAGGTGATACCGCCGGGGGGGACGGCTCCTACGGTCCAGTTCGGATTTCTCTGCTGGCGAGTTGGTAGCTCACGGTAACTGCATCTCTCCACTCCTAGCTTGATCGACCGTTCCGGACAGGAACGGGTGAGGGAGTGTAGATGCAGTGTCGATGCCATCGATGAATATCCACATAACCCATTGTGGATAAACGTCTTAAAGATACCAAGGTCTGAAAAACCTTCGGACCGATAGTGTGTCACAACGTTACTTATTGCGCCCTACCGCCACATTTTGTTTCATACATCCGGCATATGCCACATAGTGACACACTTTGGGCCACGTGGTGCTTGCGATGCGCAGTCGACCGTGGGCCGGACTATTCGTCGGCTGCGATCCGCACCTCTTCCATGGCGATTGGCTCGAGCGGGCGGTCCCCGGGACCGGTTGCCGTTGTGCCGATCGTGCGGATCGTGTCCAGACCTTCGATCACCTTACCGAACACCGCGTGTTTTCCGTCCAGCCAGGCTGTGGGCGCCAACGTCACGAAGAACTGGGACCCCCCGGTGTTCGGGCCTGAGTTCGCCATCGACAGAACACCCTCCGAGTCGTGGGTCAACTCGTCGTGAAATTCGTCGGGAATCGTATAACCAGGGCCGCCGGTTCCGTTTCCCGTGGGGCAGCCCCCCTGGATCATGAAACCCTCGATCACCCTGTGGAAGACGATGCCGTCGTAGTAGCCCTTCTCGACCAGATCGATGAAGTTCTTCGTCGTCTGTGGAGCCCGGTCCTCGAAGAGCTCGATTTGGAATGCGCCGAGATTGGTGGTGACGTGTGCGATTCGGTTTGCCATAGGAGCCTCTACCATTGGAAGACCGTGGATACGCGCGTCGACAGCCTTCACGGATTCAGCGAGGAGGCGGGCCCTCCTGCGCTCGGGTTCGGATAATCCCTAAAGAACGGAGTCACGTCCAGAGTCGTTGCCGTCCGATTGGCGGTCCCGGAGCGCTCGAGGTGTCATGGGGGTGACGCTCTGGGACCATCCAGGACGATTCCGGCGTCGCACGCGGCGCAGATCAACCAGACTCGGTCTCTTACGTAAGGGACGTCGTCCCGTTGGGGTATTTCCGTCCGGTCGAAAGGCCCTCCGCAACGAGGACAGACCGGTTCGGACTCGCCGGAGAGAGCGGCCCGGATACGTCGGACTTCATGGGAATCGAACTCTTCGGCCATTGGAACCACTCCTCTGCGAGTTTCCCCAGCCACAACACTATGGTGGAGGTGTGGGTCTTTCAAAAGGTGCGACGATGGGGACTTGGGCGGAGTCGCATCGTTGCTCCACCGTTGGCCTCATGCTATGGTGCCAACATCGGTCCCTGCGCATTAAACGTGAGAGGCGAGTGGCAAAAGAAGCGATCGAAATCGAAGGATTGGTCAGTGAGGTCCTCCCTAACACACGATTTCGGGTAGAGTTGGAGAACGGCCATGAAGTCCTGGCGTATCTCTCCGGAAAAATGCGGCAGCACTACATTCGCGTTCTCGAAGGGGATCGAGTGAAGGTGGAATTGTCGCCTTACGATCTCAGCAAAGGGCGCGTAACCTACCGCTACAAGTAGGGCGCGTAACTCACCGCTACAAAGTAGTGCGACCCAACGGAGCAGCCGTTTTACCCAAGCGCGGCTCCAGCGCCCCTTAGCCCACGATACGTCAGCAGTGCCCCCATATTTAGGCTTGCGCGTAGGTCCTGAGCCGCGCCACCTGGTCCGGTTTTCCGAGCACGATCACCTCATCGCCGACGTCGAGCCGGGTGTCGGCCGCCGGGTTGAAGACGAGCTCCCGCTTCTGGTCGATCTGCTTCCTAACCGCGATGACGATCAGTCCCGTTTCTTAGGGGATGCGTGCGTCGATGAGGTTTTGCCCCGTGAGCCGGGACTTCGGATGGACGACCGTCTGCTCGAAGCGCAGCTCGAGGCCCTCCGACTGGGTAACGATGTCGAGGAAGGAGACGACTTCTGGGCGGAGAAGCATCGAGGCCATCCTGATCGCTCCGCTGATATTGGTACTCACTACGTGATCCGCTCCGGCCCGATATAGCTTGTCCATGCTTCCCTCTTCGAGCGCCCTCGCCACGATCGTGAGATCCGGGTTGAGGTCTCGGGCGGAGAGACAGACGAATACGTTGTCCGTATCTGCGCTCAGGCACGAAAGAAGGCCCCGTGCCTTGTGGACCCCGGATTCCTTCAGGTTGACGTCTAGGGTGGCATCCCCGACCACGGTCAGGACTTCCGGGTAACGTTCGTGGATCCATTCGAGACGTTGGGGATCTCTCTCGATCACCACGAAGTCTTGTCCCAGAGCCATGAGTTCTTCCATCACCTGTCGGCCGGTACGTCCACCTCCACACAGGACGATGTGGTCGTCGAGATCTTCGAACATACGTGCCCTCCAGCGCCTCTTTCTGACGTCATTCAAGTCGAATTCAACGATGAACGATGTAATCAGTGCGAACCAGACACCGATTCCGGTAATCCCGGCCGCCAAAAGGAACATCGTGAAATTCCTGCCTAGATCGGAAAGTGGTTGCACCTCTTGGAATCCGACAGCAGTCAGGGTGATCGCCGTCATGTATATCGCGTTTTGCCACGGCCACCCCTCAATAGAGACGTAGCCCACGGCCCCAACGACGGTCAGCGCAACGAGATAGGCGATCGCACCTAAGAATCGGGGAATGAGTACGTGCATCGCTCGATGACTTCTCCGCGTGAAGCTTACTCGACCTGAAGGGACCGACTACCACAGGAAGCTAGGCGCGGGTTTTCGGCCAATCGTCGACTTGACGCTCTGAGAAGTGGGCCTTACCCTGTTCCTGACTGATGCTTGCCGCAACTGGTGTGGTCCACCCTGGCCCGAATGTCGTGCGAGTAAGGCCGACGCACACGAGCCTGGACCGAAGCTGGAGGACGGCTGGCGGACGCCGCGAAACCGAGAGGCATCACCCCTTTTGAGGAGCAACAAATGAACAAATCCGATCTAGTAGAGGCTCTTGCCGACAGCGCTGGCATGACCAAGGCCGATGCGTCGCGGGCTCTGGACGCGCTGTTCGGGTCCGGAGGCGTCATCGCTCGTGCCCTCAGGGGCGACCAGCGTGTGCAGATCACAGGTTTCGGTACGTTTGAGGCCAAGCATCGCAAAGCTCGCATGGGCCGGAATCCCCGCACTGGCGCGACGATTCAGATCCCTGCGTCGAAGACTCCTGGATTCCGGGCGGGCAAGGGCTTCAAGGAGGCCATCCAGTAGAACACTGGGTGGTCGGTTTGCCCCCCATAGGGATCGGATAGAGGCCACGACCGCCAGGGCGTGGCCTCTTCTTTATTTTCTTTCTTCCCGGCCACGGTGGGTGCGCGGTGCCCTATGGTGTCCTGGTTTGGTCCCGCTGCCCCGGTCGTAGTCCACCCTCGCGCTCCGGCCGCGGATGCTCGAGCCGTTTACGGTCTTGATGACCTTTTCGGCTTCGGATGGCCGGACTTCTACCAGAGAGTAGGTATCGCGCACTTCAATCTTTCCGAATGACGATCCGTCCACATCAGACTCTCCGGCGAGCGCTCCCAACAAATCGCTCGCTTTGACGCCCTCCATCTCTCCGATACTTACGAATAGACGGGTCCATCCGTCGGTTCCGGTCGCCTTTTCGGCTCGCGCTATCGTGCTAGGCGGTGCCGACCCACCAGTCGGTGTGGTAACGATCATCGAGAGGGCGGCCGCCGCGAGTTCTTGGGGACTGAATCGTTCCAACAGGGGCTCGAGGATCAGGTAGAGGGGGGCTAGGTCCTCGCGGGTGGCGGCCTTTTCGAGGCGATCCCTGAGTTCACCGATCCGGTCCTCGACGATGGACTCCGGAGGCGGTAGGGGCCGTACACGATAGCCAGTGCGGCGGGCCGTATCCCTGAAGTGGGGAACCTCGCGGGGGAGGAGGAGCACGGTGGCTTGTCCCCCGACACCATGGCGTCGATCCATCGTGTCCATATCTGCCGGACAATCCAAACTCACGGTAGCCACCACTGGTGGATCGGCAAACTGATTGAGGGCTTCCCGGGCCGGCAGGGCGTCCACCGCCAGCCAAACGGGCGCCTCCTCGTCCCCGGGAGGGCCTGCCATGAAGCCGTGAAGGGTCAAGAAGTCCCCCACGTCCGCCGCTCGGTCCTCAGATCTGCAGAACAGGAGCACGTGGCGAGCGTCGTCATCGAGAAGCTCCGCTACGAGTGAAACCAGAGCCTCCACCTTGTCCTCTCCCGTGATACGAAAGCGGAGTTCACCTCGCTCTGGTGGTTTGGTGGCGGTGCCCTCGATGGCTGGCGCGGGTGGCATGCGAACGGCCTTGGACACGTGTTGGGTCACCATCGCCTTTGTCGAGTCCGTCAGGGGCTGGCTGAGGACGATCCGCTGGCCCCCGGCTTCTACGTACTCGAATAGGGCGCTCACCGCGTCGAGGCCCGAAATCGTTTCGATCGCGCTGGCACCGTCCACGACCAAGGACTGAACGCCCTCCAACGTGAGACCGGACCCATCGACCGCGGCTTTCACGCTGTCCGGGGTAGCGAAGAGCACATCACACCGCTCTGGCAGTAGCCAGGCGCCGTCCAACGCTCCGACCGTGTGCCCAGTAGAAGTAGCGATGCGGGCCAACGACTCGGCGAGCCCGGTAGCCGACTGGGCCGTGGGCACCAGGACCAGCGCGCTGGGACGGCCGCCTTGGGGCTCCACTCTTTCGAGAATCGCCGTCCCGTACGCCAGCAGAGTGCCGGCTCCGGGGCCCGCAGCCCCGAGGAGATTGTTGCCCCGCCGGAGAACGGGGATCGCCATTCGCTGAAACTCGGTGGGCTCTTCGAAGCCCTCGGCGGACAGCGCCTCAATCAATTCCGAAGGTAGCTCCAGATCTTCAAAGGACTGCATCAAGTAGGATCTCCCGAACCGCGTCCGCCCGTATCCCCTGGTTCGTAGGGAAGTTCGCCGAGGAATTTCTGAATTTCGTAGTCCAGGCGCGAAGTTCTGAGCCGATCGCTGGAGGCCACCACGTTCGTATACGGGCCGTGCCGATGCGCGGAAAGTGTCACCGTGCCCTCGTCCCCGGAGAAGGTCGCTCCGTGAGACGAACTCTTCGTCTTTGACAGACCGATCCATTCAGGAAGCAATTCGTCCGCCTTCGCCAGGATATCGGACGGAGAAAGAGCAGTTTTTCGCTGATAGCCAGCCATTTGTGTGATCTCTATATAAGTCGTGCGTCTCGCAGGAATTGTCGAAGCTCGCCCATCGACGGAGGACCTTCAAGGCTCACGGTACCCGACCGAAGGGTCGGAACGCTTCGTACTCCCTCCGCCTCCGCCTCGACGCGTAGTGCCACGATGCGGTCCCGGTACTTATCGATGTCGAGGACCGCTTTCGCTTCACTCGTATCGAGCCCGATCCGCTCGGCCGTCGCGACCAGGAGGTCGACCCGTCCAATGTCCACCCCTTCCTCGAACCGGGCGGAGAAGAGTTCCTCGTGCATCCGGACCGCCAGTCCGTGCTCCGCGGCGTGTAGCCGCAGTTCGTGTGCCTTCCGGCTCCAAGGAATGAACGAGGGAAGAGACAGCTCGATCTTGGACTCCCGCGCGTGGTCCGCCACGATCTGTCCATAGTCGATCCACTCTGGGTCCGCGCCGTCCATTAGCTCCTGCGGTACCGGGCGAACCTCGAACGGATGAAGAATGGGTCCAACGCCATCGGCGAGGAGTAGGTCCAGTTGGCGGTGTAC
>JAPYQK010000184.1 GCA_029941275.1 Longimicrobiales bacterium
CTCTTCAGCCGCGGCAGCAGATATTGCAACTGCGCCAGCTCGACCTGCATCTTGGCCTCACCAGTGCGAGCCCGTGTGGCGAAGATATCCAAGATGAGCTCCGAGCGATCCACGACGCGAACGCAGATGTGGTCCTCGAGGGCTTTCCCCTGCGCCGGCGTGAGTTCGTCGTCGAAGATGACGAGATTCGCGTCTGAAACAGACACACTCTCCTTGAGCTCCTCTACCTTGCCCTTCCCCACGTAGAAGCGCGGGTGGGGAGCGCCGATGCGTTGACGAACGATGTCGACGACCTCACCACCGGCCGTATCCGTCAGCCGGGTCAGCTCCTCCAGATGCTCCTCGGCGACGCCCGCGTCGAGGGACTTCAACGGTGCACCGACGAGTACGGCGCGATCCACGCTCACGAGGTTGTCGATCAACTGGGTAGGAATGTTTCCTCCTAGCTCTCTGTCGACGGGTGGGCGCCGAGAAATCCACCCCTTTCGGCGAGGGCCGCGAGATCCTTGCGGTTGTTCAACTCGGGACGCTCGAGGACCTCATCCAACAGGTATCTAAGAATCTCGCCGAATTGCGGTCCAGGAGTCAGCCCCAATTCCTTGAGATCGGCCCCGTCCAGCGCGAGGTCCGCAATCGCGAGGGGTGGATCGCTTCGCAGGATCGCCCGAATCTCTCGAATTCGATGGATCACGGCCCCGGTCGAGGTGACCCCCATTTCCGAGCCTTTCGTCGAAGGTGCGTCCACCCCCTCCCCTTCACCGACCCGCGCTTCTACCCGGGCGTCCGCGAGCCAAGCCCGCCCAATGTCGCTGAAGTGTTCAGGTCCGACCCGGTGGAGCCAGCGACGCAGACCGACGAGATCATCTGCGGGAGGTGCTGGGGAGATACTCGCGGAGACCGCCGCCACTCGCCTCGTGTCCGCATTGGAGAATCTCAGCCGCTCCATCAGGCCCTCGATCACACTCCTTTTAGCGTCGCTGGTACCGGCCCTCGTGTCGGTGGAACCGGACCGGGTGTCGGTCGCCGAAACGCGCGCGAACAGCAAAGCGAGGCGCACCAAGGGCCGTGTGGGGGACACGTTGTCGCAGGCCAGAAGCGAGCGGGCGAAGCCACTAGCGGTTCCCGCTGCATCCACCACGGGAACACCCGAGGGGTCCTCCGCCGGGGCGTCTGATCCAACGTCGATTTCGGGATACAACGCGCCGAACACTCCCGATTCGGCGTAGAGCCCCAGTGCAATCGAGGGCCGCTCCGCCTGGGAGAGCACCTTCATCATCTCCTCCTGGATCCGTTCAGCGGAGAGCTCTGACAGTTCGGGGACGGCGGCGAGCAGAGCTTGCCACGCCCCCTCATCGATGGTCAACGCGAACTGGCCCGCAAACCGAAGCGCTCTCAGCACACGGAGCAGATCCTCTGCGAAACGCTCGGCGGGCTCCCCCACTGTCCGGAGAATCCGCTCGCTCAGGTCGACCGATCCATTCCACGGATCCAGCAACTCTTGGCGGCCAGGGTGCCACGCGAGGGCATTGACGGTGAAGTCCCGTCGGGAAAGATCGGTCTCGATGGCCTCGGCGAACTCCACGACCGCGCGCCGGCCGAAGGTTTGGACGTCCTTTCGAAAGGTCGTGACCTCATAGAGTGTGCCATCGGCCGCCAGAACACCCACCGTTCCGTGATCCACGCCGATGGGGACGGTCCGCCGAAAGGCAGCCATGACCTCCTCCGGCCGTGCCTTCGTGGCGAAGTCCCAGTCCCCCGCTGGCCGACCGAACATCAGGTCGCGAATCGCCCCCCCGACGATCCACGTCTCGAACCCGGCCTCCTCGAGCGTGCGCCAGATCCAGAGGACCTGATCGGGCGGGGAGACCTCAAAGTTCATCGCCTTATGAGGGGCCGTCAGAAAAATGGCGGTCCACCCTCTCACAGATTGCGTGCCCGATCGCAAGATGCAGTTCCTGCGCACGCGCCACCGTTTCGGTGGGAATCACCACAGCGAGATCTACCTCCGTCCGCAAGCGTCCACCCCCGCGAGCGAGGAGCGCCACAGTACGCACTTTGGCGCTTCGCGCAGCCGTCGCCGCTCGAATGAGGTTTTCCGATTCGCCGCTCGTGGAGTGGAGAAAAAGAAGGTCGCCCTCACGGGCCAGCGCCTCGACTTGACGGGCGAAGACATCGGCAAAGCTGAGGTCGTTCGCGGCCGCGGTGATGACCGACGTGTCGGTCGTGAGCGCCAAGGCCCGCAGCGGACCTCGGGAGCGCTTGAACCTGACGATGTATTCGGCGGCCAAGTGCTGAGCGTCGGCGGCCGAACCCCCATTGCCGCAGAAGAGGAGGGAACCCCCGTCCTCCAACGTCTCCTGCACCATGGAGCCGGCCTGCGCGATCGGTTCGGCGAGTTCTCGAGCACAAACGGCTGCCAAGTCGGAAAGTTCGATCAGATCTGTGAAGTAGGTCATTTTTGTTTACGCTCTATCACCCCTTTAGCCGATTCCAAACGCCCCCCCCGATGTCCACAGGCGGAACCGGTAGTGGTAGCTCATCGAGGAACACCCTCCCGGGATTCTTTACCGTGAGGAGCTGAAACTGTTCGAGGCCGTCACTCGCCACGAAGTAAGCCTCGGCGTCCTTGAGGTGGATACCGAGGTGAGCTCGGGCATGAAAGTCGCTGGACAGATAGTCTACCCAACCACGGGCCACAAGCTCGGTCGCCACCGTACGCGCTTCAGGTCCATAACGACCCGCAAAGGAGCCGTGGTTGACCTGGAGGTAAGCACCAGCACTCCGCCACGCCCTCGCGTCGCTCAAGTCCGGCTTTATGCCTTTGTAACGCTCGGGGTGGGCGAGGATGGGACGGTACCCGGACTCAACGATCCGCTCGATCACCTGTGTCGTCCCCGGAGGAATCTGCAGTTGTGAACACTCGACCAGCACGAACGATGTGCCGGCAAGACGTACCCGAGGGTTGGAAAGGTCTGGATCCGGCACGTCGAGCATCACCTCGTGTCCGCGCCGTAGCTCCAAGTCCGGGAAGCGCCGTTCTACTTCTCGAGAAAAACTCTGCCAGGATTCATCGACCCGCTCCAGAGACTCCCTCGACAACTTTTGACTCGCGTTCAAGTGAGGAGTCGTCACGATCTTTCCGATACCCGCGGCCTCCATGCGGCGTACAGCTTCGAGCGCCTCGTCGAGGGTCCGCGCGCCGTCGTCGACCCCGGGAACGAGGTGACTGTGAAGGTCTCCCACGCAATCCTCTGCCTCGGGTGTCACGGCCTCAGGGGTCACGGACTCGGAGGTCACGGCCCTTCCCGCCCAATCCTCAGGCGGCCCAGTATCTCTCCGAGTGCGCGGCCGACGTCAAGCGACTCTCCAGCAGCTTCACATCCGTATGTGATCAGTGCGTCGGCCGCCAGAAGCTCATGAGCCGCCTCCCGGTCACGACCCGGCCTGGCCACCGCCTCCTCCAAATGGACAAGTCCCGCCTCCACGAGGAGCTCTGGCAACGTCACGTCTCCGCGTTCGGGTTCCGTATCGCCACCCGCGATGGTCAGCCAGGCCTTCAGTTCGTCAGGAGCGGTGGGCGTACGGCGGGCAAGCCAATCGGTGGGCGTGGCCATCAGCCGTCGGCTTCACGAGCGAGCTTCTCTACCACCTCCGGTCCAATCCGGAGTGCCTCGTCGATGCGGGCCGGGTCCTCGACACCTGCCTGCGCCATGTGTGGCCGTCCACCGCCGCGTCCTCCGACCAAGGATGCGATCTCACGAACGACCGCATCGGCCCGCACGCCACGACTGATCAATCCGTCGGTGACGAAAGCGAAGAGTGTGTGTTTATCCTCGGGCAAGTCAGCGGATATCACGGCAACACCGTTCGTTTCCTCCGTGAGAAAGGCGTCTCCCCACTTTCGAGCATCGTCCGCATTACGGGCCCGAAGGCGCACGGCCTTGTACTGCGCCGTGGTGTCGTCGATCGAGATGGTTTGGTTCAGCACGACATCCTCGCCCGCCCCACCGCCGCTACGAAGCTCATCCAGAAGATCCTCCAGCTCACCCTTTTCAGCGAGCAGCTGTTCGGCCTTGGCGGCCACGTTCTCCTGTGAGGTTCCGAGAACCGCCGCAACCCCGTCGAGCCGCTGCGTGCGTCCTATAAAGTACTCGAGGGCTCGTCGACCCGTGACAGCCTCGACTCGGCGTACGCCGCCGGCCACGCCACTCTCGCTCGTTATCTTGAACAAGCCGATCTCCCCCGTATGCGTCACATGGGTACCTCCACACAGCTCCATGCTTACGCTGGGGATCTCGACCACTCGCACCACGTCGTCGTACTTCTCTCCGAACAGGGCCATCGCCCCACGGCGGACGGCATCCTCGTACTCATGCTGGCCGATCGAAACTGCATGGTCCTCCCAGATGCCCTCCATAACGATTGCCTCCACGGCTCCTCGCTCTTCCACGCTCATCGGCGCGGTGTGCGAAAAATCGAACCGAAGGCGGTCAGGACTCACGAGTGACCCACGTTGCACCACGTGAGTCCCGAGAACTTCTCGAAGCGCCGCGTGCAGGAGGTGTGTGGCGGTGTGGTTCCGCTGTGTGTCTCGTCTCGAGGCGGAGTCGACGGACGCTCGAACCCGAAGCGGCCCCGCAGGATCGGATGGAAAAGAACCCTCCGTAATCGTCCCAAGCAGTGCTACTCGATCACCGACCCTCGCAACATCACGGATTTCGCTGGACCAGCCCTCCCCCTCCACAACGCCGATATCCGAAACCTGTCCTCCCCCCTCGAGGTAGAATGGATTTTCGGCGATCTGTAGAGCCAGGCCGTCATCTGAACTCCTAACGGCCAAGACCTCGGTGGTGGACTCGAACGCATCGTAGCCCGTGAAATGTTGTTCGCCGTCCGATCGGATCGTCAGCCATCCCTCGAGGAGGTCCTCACCCGAAAGAGCGGGCCCAGATTGCGCCCGGTCTGCCCGACTCCGCTCTCGCTGTCGATCCAGGGCCTCTTCGAAATCCGCCACATCGACCCGATAGCCCCGTTCCTCCGCCATGAGTTCGGTGAGGTCCAACGGGAATCCGAAGGTGTCGTACAACTTGAACGCGTCGGCTCCCGAGATGACCGCTTCGGCACCGTCTGGTGCCCCTGATTCCGGCGCCAATTCGTCGAAGCGAGCCAGCCCACCCTCGATGGTAGTTAGAAAGCGATCCTCTTCGGCACGGGTTGTGGTAAGAAGATGATCCCGACGCTCCTCCAGCTCCGGATACGCCTCTTTCATGCTCTCGATCACGGCCGAGACCACTAGCACGAGCGTCGGCTCACGGCGTCCTAACAACCACGCGTGGCGGACTGCCCTCCTCAAGATGCGTCTCAAGACGTAGCCCCGTCCCGCGTTCGATGGAAACACACCGTCCGCCAGAAGAAATGCGACAGCACGGGCGTGATCCGCCATGACACGGTAGCTGACACCTTCATCCGTCTCGGGAGCATACGGACGCCCCATCGCGCCTGAAACCGCCTCTAGGAGCGGCGCGAAGGCATCCGTGTGATAGTTGGAGTCCGCTCCTTGGAGCACGGCGGCAATACGCTCGAGTCCGGCCCCAGTATCGATGGAGGGGGCCGGTAGTGGATGGAGC
>JAPYQK010000185.1 GCA_029941275.1 Longimicrobiales bacterium
GCCGGGGAGTGTGCCCTGGATGTCACGGTCATGGGCCCCGATGAACTTGAGGCCGAGCGTATGTATGCGCTCCTGTCCGTCGCCCAGGGCTCGGACGAAGAACCCCGACTCATCGTGTTACGCCACAACGGGGGCCCCGACGGCGAAGCGCCCTTGGTTCTAGTCGGGAAGGGTCTCACGTTCGATGCTGGCGGGATCTCGATCAAACCTGCCGGGGGTATGGAGGACATGATCTTCGACATGTCCGGAGGCGCCGCCGTCATCGGGGCGATGCAGGCCATCGGAGAGTTGAATGTACCCCTCAATGTGATCGGAATCGTGCCGTCGTCCGAGAACCTGATCAACGGGCGGGCCATGAAGCCGGGCGACATCATCCGGTCGCGCGAAGGTAAGACCATCGAGGTGGTCAACACCGACGCCGAAGGGCGCTTGATCCTGGCGGATGCGCTTTCCTATGCGCAAGGCCTCGATCCGGCTGCTATCGTCGACTGTGCGACGCTCACGGGATCGGTGGTCATCGCGTTGGGGCACCATGCCGCAGCCGTCTTCGGAACGGATGACGATCTCGTCGACGAGTTGAGGGCGGCGGGAGATCGTTCAGGAGAGCGCTGTTGGCCTCTCCCGCTTTGGGACGATTACCGACGGCAGATCGACAGCCGGGTGGCAGACGTGGTCAACGTGGGAGGCCGGCCGGGTGGAAGTATTACGGCCGCTTGTTTCTTGAAGGAGTTCGTGGGTGACTGCCGCTGGGCGCATCTCGATATCGCCGGTACGGCTTACGGAGAGGGCAAGCTCTCCTATCAGCGAAAGGGCGCAGCCGGTTTCCCGACTCGGCTTCTCGTCGATTGGGTACGGAGTCGAGCGGGGTGAAGCGACCGCTGGGACGACACGTTACGCCCCGGGCTCGCAAGGTCGGGGCGTTCTGCGTTGGAGAGGCGGCCAGAATCAAAGTCCCGCCTCTGATTGGGGCGTGCGTCGGAGCAGCGCTTTTCCTGGCCGCTGTCATGATGTCGGTAGGATTAGCCCCCTCCCAGGTGGTGGCCCAAATCGGGGGAGGTGTCTGTTTACCCGTTGGTGTACCCTTCGGTAGAGTGGACGTCCTCGGTCAGGTGGCGCTGCCGGTAGACTCCACCGCACCGATGATTCCGTCGATCGACTCCGTGGCACCGGTAGTCCCGTCGATTGACCCCGTCACGCCAGCAGTCCCGCCGATCGGAGCCGTCGCCCCGGGGGTCGAATCGATCGACTCGGTCGGTCCTTTGGGCCCGCCTAGCGACTCGGTGGGACGAGACCCGTTGCTGGCCGGGGCTGATTCCATTGAGGTCCCTGCCGATTCGGCCCGGGTGGTCCCTAGGACCTTGCCCGCAATTAAACCTGACCTGGAACCCTCATATGGCCTGGGCATCTGGTGTTGGGACAGAGAGTCACTGCTGTCGACCCGCGCGATCACTTTGGCTGAGCTCGTCAGCCTCATTCCGGGCGTGATCGCCCTCAAGGGAGGGGACTACGGAACCCCCGTCACCGCGATGGCCTTCGGCGTTGGCGGCGACCGCATCCGTGTGCTGTGGGATGGCTTCGAGTGGATGCCGCTTGACGGCGCGGCGCCCGACTTATCTCGGATCGGACTCGCCGGATTGGATGAAGTGCGGGTCGAGCGGCACCCCGGGGAGTTACGCATCACACTGAGGACGAGTGAGCCCACAGGCCCGGATCCCACCAGTCTCGTGCACGTAGGCACGGGCGACCTCGGGACCAACCTCCTCCGTGGGGTTTTTGTGCACCCCAATGCTTTCGGGGGAGCGTTCACTTTTGCTCTCGATCGGGTGGACACGCGCGGACCAGGCCTCAACGCGGCCGGCTCGTTGAGCGGATTCGTTCTTCGGTATGCCCTCACGCGTGGGGAGCGGGGCGGTATCGTGGCGGAGATAAGGCGATTCGCGCCCCGTACTGACGTAATGGACCTCGCCACTGGCCTGTCACGGAGTGACTGGAATCTCAGAGCACGGTGGCTTTTCGCGGAGGGGTTGGTCGGGGAGGCTTACTGGGGTGCTTCGTCGTTGTCCGGGGGCATTGAGGACCCGATCTACGGAGGACTCGACACACGGCGTACCCAGATAGGACTGCGAACGAAGTATACCGTTGGAAATTTGTGGGTGCAGAGCTCTGCCCGACGATTCTCCGGCCACGGTGTGCCCCGCGAGAACTATGAGGTCGCCGGGGGGGGCACCCATGGCTCCGGGGCGACTTTGGACGGCTCCCTAAGAGGTGAGCGCTGGGCCGGTGAGGTGGCCGCGTCCTGGCGGGTGAGGATCCAGACACCGTCCATCAAGGGATTTTCGCTGTTTGCCGCGTACGAAGATGGGCAGACGGGTGCTCCCTTTGTGTCCGAATATGAAGCGTACCTTCGGTCCTTCAGGCTCGGTCCGCCGGTGGCAGCGAACCCGATCGACAAGCCGCGTCCACGTTTTACGGACCGCACTGGAATCCGGGCGGGTGGCACGTTCACTTGGGGCTCGTTCGACGTCTCGGCGGCCTTGCTTTCCGTGAAAGCGGATTCATTACGTCCGCTCGGAATCGACCTCGACCCGGATGGGATCTCCTTGGAAGGAGGAAAACGGACAGGTTTCGAGGCGAGGGCGAGTATCCCGCTTCCCCTCTCGGGCTTCGAGCTCGAGGGTGCGGTCCAAGCGTGGGACGCCGGTCTCGCGTACCTTCCCAGGCGTCTTTGGGACGGCGCGCTCACCTATCACGGCGTCTTCAAGGAATCACGAAATCTCGAGTTGTGGAGCGCTTTGGGGGTAACCCATCGGGATCTCATGACGATCGGAATTCTGGTGGCGGGTGGGGATGCCTCGGTCCCGGATCTCGTGGAGGTGCCCTTGTCGGAAGAGTGGTACTTCAATATTCAGGTCCGGATCGTCACGCTGAACCTGTTCATACGCTGGGAGAATGTCACGGGAAGAAGCGACAACGTCGATTTTCCGAATCGAACACAGCCAAGAATTCGCACACTTTATGGTGTCCGTTGGATCATGAACAACTGATGCGGACTAATAGTAGAATCGGAATACGCGAAATATGATCAGAAGTATGACCGGCTTCGGTGAGGCAGAAGAGGCGACGTCGGTGGGGGTGGTGCGCGTCGAGATCAAGACCGTCAACCATCGGTTCTTCAACGCGAATTTGCGCACTCCCCACGGGTTCGATCGCCTCGAGAGTGACATCCAATCCTGGCTCCGGCCGTTTCTGAGCCGAGGCCACGTCACCTACGCGTTGTCTATCGATCGCGATGCTGCCGAGGCGAAGGATACGCTGCCCGAACTTGATCTGGAGCGTGCCAAACGGTATGGCGAGCTACTCGAGACGCTTCGGCGTGAACTCGCCATCGAAGCGCCGGTGGATTTGGCGCACATATCCCGTTTCGGTGAAATTTTCCGCGCTCCGGAGCGGGGGAACGCCGCAGCCGAAGTGGACGTGGAGGTGATCCGTGACCTGACCCAGACTGCGGCTACCGGGGTGGTTGCGTTGCGAGAGGCAGAGGGGGCGCGGCTTCAACGAGATCTGGAAGAACACCTGCGGGCCATCGAGGAAGCCCTCGTGCGAGTCGAGGCGCTCGCCCCGGAGCGTCTCGTCGCTGAACGCGACCGATTGCGTGCGGCCGTGGCGGAACTCACCGAGGGGCACGCGGTCGACGAGGACCGCCTGGCGAAGGAGATCGCGTACCTCGCGGAAAAATGGGATATCAACGAAGAGCTTGTACGATTCCGCTCTCATGTTGAACTGTTCAATGAGGCATTGAACGCGGAAGCCAGCGAGCCAGTTGGGAAGAGGCTCGGTTTCCTGATTCAGGAGATGAACCGGGAGGCCAACACCATCGGGTCCAAGGCGAACGATGCACAGATCGCGCAGACTGCCGTCGCCCTCAAAGAAGAGGTCGAGCGTCTCCGGGAACAGGTGGAAAACGTCGAGTGAGTTCCGTCGAGCATCGGACTTGTCCTGTGGTACTATCCGCCCCAAGCGGGGCCGGTAAGACCACGATCGCGAGGGCGTTGGTGAAGGATGCCAAGGACGTCGTATTCTCTGTCTCCGTCACGACTCGGCCGGCTCGCGAGCACGAGGTGGATGGTGTCGATTACGAGTTCCTGTCCGAGCAGGAATTTCGCGAGATGATCGAGGCCGACCATTTGGTCGAATGGGCCGAAGTGCACGGGCACCTGTACGGAACGTCCCGGCAGGCGGTTCAAGCAGCATACGACAACGGAAGTTTCCTGATTCTGGATGTGGACGTCCAGGGCGCGATGCAGATGCGCGAGCGTGTTCCGGACGCGGTTCTCGTATTCGTGCTTCCACCTTCGGCAGCGGTGCTAGTGGAGCGGCTGACAGGTCGGGGCACAGAGGGACAGGACACGCTTATCCGGCGGATCGAGAACGCCCGTGGCGAGCTGGAGCACGCGTCTGAATTCGATTACATCGTGGTCAACGATGATCTGGATCGGGCGATCGATGAGGTGCGGGGTATCGTCTTGGCTGAAGGGCGCCGGAGGGATCGGGCCATCGACTTATCCGATGCGATTCGCCAACTTCAAGGCCAGATCGATCTAATTCTCGAGGAAAAATTTGGTATCTCGAGGCGGTAGAACGACGTAAGTGATTGTAAAACAACAACATATAGGGCTTGTCCCAGGAGCTTAGACATGCGCGTTTTCACGCCCGATGAGTCAGCCCGACACACGCAGAGCAAGTATCTCGGTGTGCTCGTGGCGGCGAAATACGCACGGGAGCTCAATGCCTTGCCCAGGGAGACCCTCCCCCTCGGGGAGGAGAAGAAGCTCACCACGAAGTCCCTAGAGGCGCTCACCTCGGGTCAGATCGAATTCCGACTGGTCGCTCGCAGGCGTCGGGAAGGCTAACCCCGCTTCTCAAACAGGTCTCCAGGGGCCTGTAGGAGTGGCCAGACGCGGGCCCAACCAGGAGCGAGTGTGTTACCCGGACGTGTACTTCATCCCCGGCGCCCGTGGGAGGGACGGAGGATCGTTCTTGGCGTCACCGGCGGGATCGCCGCCTATAAAATCGTGCAGCTCGCCCGGGATCTGACTCGGCTCGGGGCAGAAGTCGACACGATCCTCACGGCAGGCGCACAACGCTTCGTGCAGCCTCTTTCCTTCGAAGGGGTCACGGGCCGATCCGCAGCCACTGAGCTCTTCTCAGCCGAGGGTGCAGCGCTCCACATCAAACTGGGCTCCGAGGCAGATGTCGTTTGTGTGGCGCCAGCGACTGCGGACTTGATTGCGCGAGCGGCTCAGGGGCGTGCGGACGACCTCCTCACCACGACCCTCCTGGCGACCAGAGCCCCGGTGCTCATCTGTCCAGCAATGAACGACCGGATGTACTCACACCCCCAGACACAGGCCAACCTGCGCCACGTGAGTGAAGTGCTGTCGTATCGCGTCGCGGGGCCGGGGACCGGGCCTCTCGCGGTAGGGGAGGGAAGTGGCCCAGGGAGGATTCTCGAGCCGCACGAGATTGTCGAGGAGATCGGCCGGGCACTGTCCGAGGGGTCTCCGCTGCGCGGGAAAACGGTTCTGGTCACCGCGGGATCGACCCGTGAGGCCGTTGATCCGGTG
>JAPYQK010000186.1 GCA_029941275.1 Longimicrobiales bacterium
AAGCAGGGTCAACATTCGGTTGGGGACGCTGGGTCGGGGACGCCGGCGCCGCGGTAGGCATCGACCATTTCGGGGCCTCGGCGCCTGCAGAGACGCTCTACGAACGCTTCGGCGTAACAACTGACGAGGTCGTAGCCGCGGCCTGTGCTTCGCTCGAGAGGATGGCCACGGCCCAAAGCTAGGTCGCTATCTCAGTTCAGCGAACCTTAGGGCTCGGCGACGACTCACCGCTCCAAACAATACAACAGCCTTGGACTCTGGCTCTCTACAGCGAAGCGTTCTTGGCTAGTTCTATCAGGTGATCCACGGGGACATCACCCACTAGCGCCTGCTCGATCTCTGGCGTCGCCCAGGTAATCAGCGCAGGACCAACACCGGCGGGGGCGGAACTCCATGCCGAGGCGGGCTCCGGGTCACGGGGTTGGGTTCCGTCCCGGGGAATCAGGTAGTGGGAAATTTCCTTCCCGTCCTGGACGTATTGGATCATTGCTCCACGTCGACCCTCGATCAGGCAGATCTCGGCGCTTGTCAGTCGGAGCCCGGCCAGCCTCAAAGGCTGTATTGGGCGCCCGAGCTCCCGGGTCAAGAAACGGCTCACCTCACCGATATCGGAGTTGGTGATTCGCGCCTCCGCGACGGCTCTCCGTAGGTAACCCTCGGCAAACAGGCCACCGTCATTCAGGGACTCAGGCGCATCCCGAAGGGACATGGCGAATCCACCGGCCAAAAGGCCGACCATGGACGCTACGGCCGCGAGAACCCAGCGGCGATCGACACTCTTCGTCTCCACCGGCTCCGGAACGAGACTTCGCGACCTTATCCCTTGCCAGCGCATCGAACACCCGCTCCCGAAGAGCTTGAGGAGCACGTTCGCGGCCGGCACGCTCGTACGCGTCCAGCAAGCTCCGGTCCTGTGCAAGATACGACTCACAGGCCGGACACTCCTGCACGTGCTGTCGAGCTTCAAGCACGTCAGCTTCGGCAAGGCGTGGCTTTTCAGGAGGCCAAAGGGCCTGCCGTGCTTGGGAGCAGTTCATCTTTTCCATTTCTCTATGACCTCCGCTCGCGCTCGGTACCGTTCCGGTTCTCCGATTTCTGCACGACCGCTGCTGTGATTCGTACTTGCCGGCCCCGAAGTAAACCACTCAGACCGTCCACATCCGTCTTCAACACGTTACAGGCTTCCTCGTAGCGCCAGCGGCGAAAAAGCACGAGCCAAATCGTGGCCCGCCCCATGTGTGACAACTTCGCCGCTGCCCGAAAAAGAGCCTCAGGATCGATCGCCACAGGGTCCAAAGACCAGTCGCATCCCGCTGTGATCTCCGCCGAAGCGCCGTCCGCCTCAACACCCTCCTCAAGGAGTGTCCTCTGGTCAGAGGTCGAGTCCGCCCCGGCACGACCCAGGAACGCCTCGACGAGCTTTCCCTCCAGCCACTGCTTGCTCGCGTTTCCGCCCTTCAGTCACTTGAACTGTTGAAACGCTCCGGTCATCGTCCACAGAACGAGATCCTCGGCCTGTGGCACCTCTCCGCCATGGAGAAACAGCGCGCCCTGATAAAGGGCGTCGATGTGCGTCGCGGCGAATTCTTCGAAAGTCTGATGCACGTGTGCGTACTCTCCCATCAGTCTCTAGGTAGCTCTGTCCTGCCCAACTCTTGGGCTCCTGAAACGGTTCCCGCGCGGTGGGCAATCCCACGTGGAAAGGCACCGGGGGACCGCACTTGGGGACGACACTGGAGGGCACTGGACCACGTGGGTATCTTCTTGCGTCCGCCGATGAGAAAAGATCGGAACGAATCAAACCAGGAAGTAAGGAATCAACCCCGGTGTTCAGCCAATTTACACTTCAAGACCTGGGCAGCCTGGGCGAGTTCGTCGGTGCCTTGGGCGTCGTCATCTCGCTGATCTATCTGGCACAGCAGATGCGCCAGAATACGACCTCGGTGAGGGCCGCCTCGTTCAATTCTATGACCGAGAACAGTCTCCGCCTCCTCGAGTACGCGATCAGGGACGGGGACTTCGCCGGCTTCCTCCACCGTGCGGAGTCGAACCCGTCCACTTTGTCACCGAACGAAATGGTTCGCTGGAATGCCTACATGACGGCCGTCTACCGGCACTTCGGAAACCTCGTTTATCAGTACCGTGTCGGAGCTTTGGACCGACAGATGTGGCAGTCATACAGAGATACGCTCAAGCAACATCTGTCCACACCTTCGTGGCGGGCATGGTTTGAAGAGAACCAGGCGATGTTCAGCTCATCTCTGGTGGATCTGGTGGATCGAATAGCCAGCGAGTTGGAGGCCGAGGAGCGGACCTAGGAGTCGCGACCGATCGGGAGCCGGCCAGGGTCGGCTATTCGGCCAACGCCTTCTTCAGCAAGGCGCTCGACCCGGGCGACAGCTTCAGTGTCGATGCAGCCGCGTGACCCCGCTCAGTCATTTTCCGCCAAGTCTTGCGGATGATGTCGATGGCCTTTTCGTCTCCGATGTCCTGACGGTCCAGGAAGTCATCGAGGGAATGATCCAGGAAAACTAGCGCGGCCGCGTCCTCCAGGGTCTGGACGTCGGGATCAGTGCGCAAGTTTCTCTTCTGAAGTAGCGTCCGCACTCGCTCGATCGTCTCCTCGTCGTAGCTCTCGGCCCGAAGAAGCGACGACGCAGCATCCGCATGGAATGTGTACAGTGTCGTGCGCCAGCGCAGGTACCCCTTCCGGTCCAAGGGATAGTCGCTACGTGGAATCTCCCACCTCCGGATGTGTTGGCTTCGGGCGGCGATCCGCAGTGCTTCGGGAGCTTGGGGATCGAGCCGCTCGACCCACTCCTGCATTCGCGCGCCGTACACCTGTTCCTTGGGCTGAGCTACTCCGTCGACGAGTTCCGAGTTCGGGTCTTCACTGTTGGCATCATCGAGGCGTTGGATCACCCGCTCGAATCGGTCGGTGCTCGTCATTCAACTCCTCGTGAATCGGTCGGTGTCAGTCATTCAATTCCACGTGAATCGATCGGTGTCACCCGGGAACGACTCGTGACGTGCGCGCACACAACGCGTAAACTCGAGCCTCGTGCCTCAAATTACACGCGGATCCCAAAGTACATCGATGGTTTCGGCCACGGCCAGCCGGTCGAAATCAGGATGTTTGGGGTTGATTACGACGTTGCGTCCCCAAGGCTGGGCAACGAACGAGGGAACCCACGCAGCCACGGTCTCCTGAGTGGCCGCCCATGCCCTGCCGATCTCCCGGGATCGAACCTCGTCGCGCCAGCCCGTAGCTCCTGCATCCTCGAGCGTGTGGACCTCCATATCGCTGGGAATTACGATCCGCGAGGCCACTCGATTCCGGGGGAGTCGGCCATGCGTAGCGTACACCAGCTGCTCGAGCAAAGCCCCTTCGTACGCCTGTGAGGCGTAGACCACCGATAGCCCGACCGGGTTCCAGCGACCGCCCACCGTGGCCGCGCCTAAACCATCGAGAGGATGATAACGGCGGTTGTGAATCCGGAAGACCTCCAAGAATCAGACCGGCAAACCCAAATCCAGTGCAAACAGGATGTGCTCCACCTGCCGCGCTCCAATCTCCGAGAGCGCCAAGTCGATAGGGACCCCGCCGCCGAGCATGGGGTGAGGCGAGGTGAGGAACTCCCCGGCGTCTTCATCGGTGCCCCAAACGTCCTCGGCGAGAGCCAACACGGAAGCGACTCTCACCAACTGCTCACCCTCGGCCGGTCTTAACCGGTCCCGGCGCTGCAAGGTGGCACGCGAGACGATCGCGTCCACATAAGTCGACGGGCGCCGCACGCCGAACCGCTTCAGTTCCACTTGAAGTTCTCTCACAGCCTCCACGGGAAGTCCCTGCTCCACCGCCCTCCGGACCCGCTCCAGCCGTGACGGACTCGCGTATCCCAGACGAGCCTCTTTCACCACGAGAGCCCGCAAAGCGGGGATGTCCTTCGATTCGTACTCACTCATGAGCGCATCACAGAGCCATCCAGTTATTGTTCATCTGTACTATAGTAATGTTCAATTGAACAATATGCGTCAAGATCTCCCATCCTCGCAGGAAGGTCGCACGCCGCTTTCTTGTGCCGGCCGGCACCCCCATGTCATCTTGTTGCCCCAGAAACTCTGTGGGATTTTCCGCAAAGGAGTGACCGAGCCGTGAGCGAACCGACCACATACAGGACAGGGGACCGCATGACCCGCCGGTCCCTCCTGCTCTCCCTTCCGGCGCTAGCGCTCGCACGCCGTCTGATCGCCGAGGAGCAAGCCGCTCCGATCGTCAATCAAGGGATCCACCAGATCACACTCGCCGTCTCGGATCTGGAGCGGTCGCTCGACTTCTACCAGTCGCTATTCGGTATGCCGGTCCAAGCAAGGAACGGGCGGACCATCATCCTCCGCATCGGCGACGGACCGCACTTTCTGGCGCTCATCGACGCCGGTTCCGGGCCGCCCAGGATCGATCACTTCGGCTTGGCGGTGGACGACTTCGACGTCGACCGTGTCCTTGGGAGCTTGGCTAGTCACGGTGTGACGGAATCTCCAGGAGGCGACGGGTTGGCCGGCGGCCCCATGCGCGTGCGGAGGACCATGAGGTCGGGTACGCCCGAACTGCATATTGGTGATCCCAATGGTCTGGTCATTCAGCTACAGGATTCGAGCTACTGCGGGGGGGGCGGACCCCTCGGCAACGAATGCGGCCCGGCCGAGCCCGCGCCGACCAGGGGATCGATCTCGCTGCGCGGCATGAGTCACCTGACCATCAACGTGCCCGATCCCAACGCCACGAACGCCTTCTTCCAGTCGGTCTTCGGTATGGACACACAAGCGTACCAGGCCGCTTCTCCCTTGATGGGTGCGGGGCCGGGTGTGCACTTCCTGATGTTCATCGGCACGGGAGCGAGCGGCACGGCGCGCATCGGTCACGCCTGCTTCAACCTCGAAAACTTCAACGTCGAGGACATTCAGGGCGAGCTGGAAGGGCACGGCATCACTCCGAGGGGGAGGGGCGGGGCAGCGCCATTGAAGCACTGGATATCCCTGCGTATGCCGAATCGCGGCGGTGCCACGGAAGGGACGCCGGAACTCTACTTCAGTGATCCCGACGGCATATCGATCCAGCTTCAGGACGTGGCGTACTGCGGGGGCGGTGGATACCTAGGCGGAGTGTGCGACTGAGCCCCACCTCAATCCGGTCTGCAAAACGCCTCTGCCGCTACTCCGCCTTTAGGAGGGCCACCGGATCGGTCCGGGAGGCCCGGATGGCAGGTAGCAGGCTCGCCAATATCGCGGCTGAGAGGACCAGCCCGATGACCACAGCATAGGTCGTCACGTCGGTCGCGCTGACCCCGAAAACCAGCCCCCGTAGAAGGCGGGAAGTAGCGAGCGCCGCGGCGGCGCCCAAGACGGCCCCGACCCCGGTCACTCGTAGCCCCTCTCCCACCACCTCACTGAACACGTCTCGACAGCTCGCGCCTAATGCGAGGCGTATCCCCACCTCCGGCCCCCGCTGGGCCACCGCGTAGCAGAGCACGCCGTACACCCCAATCATCGCCAAGAGAATGGCTACCCCCGCGAAGAGGCCCAAAAGAGTGGCGATGAAGCGCGGGCGAGACAC
>JAPYQK010000187.1 GCA_029941275.1 Longimicrobiales bacterium
GCTTCCAACTCGGTGAACGAGTACACCCACTTCCGATCCATTTTCCCTCCGTAACTGACAACCAAATGGGGATGAGCAGCGCCTCGTGCATCACCCACCCCCGTTTCTAGAACCTTGCGGCGTTCACCTGAGCGTCCTGGCCGAGCCTACGGTCACCGGGGCTCGATCCGGCCCCTCTGTCATTATGCTCCAAAAGTAATCCACAAAACGCTGTTCAGGCCAGTGCGGAGACACGCAGGTCGCGAGGTGCGACCTCACTCTAACCCCGAGATGCGACCACACGCGGGCCCGTGAGCGTGAGCACGCCAAGACCTCCGAGGGGCGATCAACGAGCGGTCAGCCTACTGATACGTCTTCATGAACCCGTTCCGATCGTTCGTCACGGTAAAAGAGCCGTCAGCGTGCCCCGACACCTTGATCCAGTTCGCTTCACCGTTGTGGACGGGCCGCGGAGGGGCTCCGGATCCCCTTGGATTCGTCAGCGGCTCGATCGGCATGGACGATTCCACCGCGTCCACCGGATTGGCGATGAAGAGACCGGGCACGGTGTATTCCTGTCCACTCAGTTGAGAGAAATGGAGCTGCCAAAGGTCCTCCAGGCCGGGGGCTGAGTAGAGGACCTGCATCGCCTCCGGCTGTCCCCCTTTTCGCGTGCCGTTGTTCATGATGGCCACACGAGCCTCGATCGCATGAACCAGCACCTCCGCGTTGGAACTCGGTTGTCCATGATGCGAGACCACGAATAGATCAACCGTGCCGATCGGGTTGTTCGGGCACATCAGTTCAAACTCGGTGTTGACCGTCAAGTCGCCTAGATGCAGGACCCGGAAGGCGCCGAACTGAGCGAGAATCCCCACCGACTGTGCGTTTTCGCCGTTGTCCTCCCCCTGCGGGACAAAATTGGCGCAGTACGGATTCGGTCGGCCCGCGCTTGGAAGGGGCCGATTGA
Source organism: Longimicrobiales bacterium (assembly GCA_029941275.1). Lineage (GTDB taxonomy): Bacteria > Gemmatimonadota > Gemmatimonadetes > Longimicrobiales > Gaopeijiaceae > UBA822. The sequence continues at coordinate 950 of JAPYQK010000187.1, forward strand.
TGACCTGCTTCGCAGAAGCGAGCACCGTGACGTCGACACCGGCGAGGGAGACCCGGTCTCCAGGTGTCACGACAGTGTGGTCGGCCCGCTCATACAATGCCCGATACGTCGTATTGAGAAACTCGTCCACTCCGGCGATCGACTCGACGCCCGGTCCGTGGTCGATGAAGTGCCGGATTGGTACGCGGCTCGCCAGTTCCTCCATCGCGCCGTAGTGGTCGCCGTGCCAGTGAGTCGTGATGAGGTGGTCGATCCAATCGACGCCTGCGTCCTGCATGGCATCCAAGATGCGGTTGGCATCCCGGGCGGCATTTTGGCCGCCGTTTCCAGTGTCGATGAGGAGTGACTCACCGGTCGGAGAAACGAACAAGGTCGCCCCACCACCCTCGACATCGATGAAGTACATGTCGAGCGACTCCTGCGCCTGCGCTGCTCCCGTGGGCAGGCTCAACAAGAGAGTCCAGGTGGCCGCAGAGAAAAACCCTGACTGGGCCAACGTTCGGCAGGTCGGCATATCACGTTCTCCCGGAAAGCTGCTTGTAAGGCATGAAGGGGCGCAGTGGATGACCGGCAAAATGGCACGTATGGGCAGCAACCGCTATGGAGTTGAGAATCATGCCCTTCCCATCCCCGCGAGCCTCCAAACTCACGGTCTAACCGGCTGTGGGTTCGCCTCAAATCCATCGGCCCGAGAAGGTCTTGCAATCGGCGAGGATGCCATCGACGTTGAATCGCCCAATGAATCTTGCTGGCCGGAAGAGGAGGTCCCGCATGAAGAGTTTCGCCGCGCTGACCTTAGCCATGATGTTTGCCGCACCGCTCACGCTCGCTTTGGTCGAACCCGCCGGCGCACAAGTGGCAGAAATCCAACCGGGCCAGATGTATCAAGCGGGGACACGTGTGGGGCCTCGTCACTCGGCGTCTCGTTCGTGATCCCGGACGAGTGGATCGGGACGCTCCCACAGGGCACGGAAGTTTTCTTGATGGGGTCGAACACGAGGCCCAGTGTAATCTTGGTGTCCGGCGATGAAATTGGGAGCGTCCAGGAGGCGATCGGTCTCTTGAGCGAACCCCTCGACATCGATGGAACCAACGTGCTGCAACCCGTGGGCGCCCCGGTCGTGGAGGACGGAGAGCTCACCCAAACCTACCGCGTCGTTGTCGACGGCCAAGAACTGACGGGTGAAGCTCATGCCTTCGTCGGTCCCCACGGCATCGGACTCGCCTACGTAGCAGTCGGCCCCGTCGCCCAAGCCGACTACTACCGACGGCTGGCGACCGATCTAGCGGCTTCCACCGAGCTCACTACGCCCGTCGCGGAGCCGGCGGGCGATGCGGGGGGCGACGGGACCTGGGACAGCCTGGTCCGGGGCTACAAGCTTCATTACATCACGGCTAAGAATCGTCGATTCCTTGAGCGCGCGCCTCGCCTCTTCCGGGCCGGGGCCCGTGGTGGTGGACCTCCCCCCGGAGGTCAGCCCCGAACAGCAGAGGATGGTCTCGGAAGCTGCCCGTCGTCAGGTCGACTACTTGGGAAGTCGGGCCCCCGACATGATCGTAGGCGTGTCGTTGGTGGACGCCAAATTCGGGACTCACGCCGACTTCGGGAATCGGGGGAGCTCGCGTCCAGACTTTTTCTCAGGCACCGTGGACGGACAATCTTTCTGCCTCATCGCATATCCGTTCTATGCACCCGATCCGGAGGAACCGAGGAGGCTTGGGAACCTTGACTGGGCCATCCGGCAACTCACTGACACCACGTTCGCCAGCAATGCGGGTGGTTACCCCTTAGACATCCTTGGTCCCTGCGCCTTCCACCTGGTGCATGGATCCCCCGGACCCGCCATCCGAAGCTGGATGCGCGACGATGGCATGTCCCGCCTTGCGAGCTCACCATGGCGGGGTGACGCATACGCAGCTCCCTCCATCACCGAGCATCGGGGACCATTTGGAGAGTGGAACGCACAAACGGATTTATCATCGATGTACAGGCGGGAGTCGGCAGTGGGCGAGGGATGTCTGGCCGGGCGGGCCGAAGCCTGCCGGAGCGCCGTGCTCGCTCGCGCACCGAACGTAGAGTCGGAGCCTTTTCCTGAAGATAGAGGAATGGCTTTCGTCGAGTTTCGGGAGAGGCCAGCCCTTTGGAGGCTGGGAGCGCACCTGGATGAGCGATCTCGAGGGTGACTTCGGCCGGGACCGGTTCACTCGATTCTGGACGTCGGATCAATCCGTTGAGGACGCCCTCAATGCGGCGTTCGGTGAACCCATCGAATCATGGACGATGCGCTGGGCTCAAGATCGCCTGGGATACCAAGAGGCAGGGCCGTCGACGGATCTGTTGTCGGTGCTCCTGACGCTGGCCACGTTGGTGGCTTGTGTCGGGGTTGCGACAGCTACGGCAACGAGACGCTGGGCTTGAGCGCAGCCACTGTGATCGAGCCATGCAGGGAGGTGCTTCAGTCCGAGTGCCGAGGGAACGCGGGTCCTCCACAGGACAGTCTGCGGCGACGGCGTAGAGCGAAGCGCTGGCCTGGGGAGGACCCGCGTTCCCTGGCTTATTTCTGGGAGGCGAAACTACGTTTGAGGCGAACACACCGAGGCGGTCACGGCCGGCGCCCCTACCTCGGCCCGGCGGCCCTCACCTCTTCTTGAACCTGCCCCTCGAACTGCACGAAGTTCTCTTTGAACATCGCCGCCAGCTTGGCCGCGGTCGTGTCGTAGTCCGCGCCGTCCGCCCAGGTGCCCCGGGGGTTAAGAATTTCCGCCGGCACCTCGGACACGGTTGACGGGATGCTCAATCCGAATATCGGGTCGGTTACGGTCTCGACGTGATCGAGTTCGCCGACCAACACAGCTCGCACCATGGCCCTGGTGTAGGCCAATTTCATACGGCTTCCCACTCCGTAGGAGCCCCCACTCCACCCGGTATTCACGAGCCACACCCTGGCCCCGTGGGCGTGGATTCGCTCGCCTAGCATCCTCGCGTATACACCCGGATGACGGGGCAGAAACGGTGCGCCAAAACAGGCGCTGAACGTCGCCTCGGGCTCCGTGACGCCACGTTCCGTGCCGGCCACCTTGGCGGTGTATCCCGACATGAAGTGGTACATCGCCTGGTCCGGAGTCAGCTTCGAGATCGGGGGAAGCACACCAAATGCGTCCGCCGTTAGAAAGATGACGTTCTGTGGGTGGTCACCTCGGCCGGGAATCACGGCGTTCGGGATGTAGTGGATGGGATACGAAGCCCTCGTGTTCTGGGTGATCGAGGCATCGTCGAAGTCGATCACCGACGTCCCCTCATGCAGAACCACGTTCTCGAGGATCGTCCCGAACATTTGTGTAGCGCGGTAGATCTCCGGCTCTCTCTCGGGGGACAGGTGAATGGTCTTCGCGTAACATCCCCCCTCGAAATTGAACACGCCGCTCGAGCCCCACCCGTGCTCGTCGTCCCCGATCAGACTTCGCTCCGGATCGGCCGACAACGTGGTCTTCCCCGTACCGGAAAGGCCAAAGAAGAGCGCCGACTCCCCGTTGTCTCCGACGTTTGCGGAACAGTGCATCGGCAACACTCCCTGGTCGGGGAGCATGTAGTTCATGACAGAGAAGATCGATTTCTTGATTTCTCCGGCGTAGTTCGAACCGCCGATCAGAACCTGACGTTCCTTGAAGTTGACCACGATGAACGTCCCCGAGGTCGTACCGTGTTTGTCCGGATCAGCTCTAACACCGGGAGCATGGAGCACCGTGAACTCGGGCTGAAACCCGGCCAGTTCCTCGGGGGTGGGTCGGAGGAACATGTTGTAGGCGAACAGATTATGCCACGCGTTGTGCGTCACGACCCGGACGTTCAGTGAATGATTCGGATCTGCACCACCTCGGGCATCCCGAACGAACAGTTCCTGGCCGTTCAGGAACGCGATGACATCCTCACGGAGTGCGTAGAAATGTTCTTCGCTCAGGGGGATGTTGACGGACCCCCAATCCACGTTGTCTCCTGTCAGCGATTCTCGCACGGTGAACCGGTCCTTTGGAGATCGACCGGTGTGAGGGCTCGTGACCGTCGCGAACGCACCCATGTGGGCAAGCCGGCCCTCTCCTCGCTCCAACGCTTTCTCGTAAAGCTGCACGGGCGAGAGATTCCAGTGCACCGCCTTCTGCGGCTGGAGGCCGTGCATATCCAGTCCAGCAAGTGTGCCAGCCTCTATGGATTGCTCTAGACCCTCTGACTTCGTGGCCATGTGTCCCCGGATGAGATGAAGATGTCGGAGAGGTAGCGGGCCGAATGTCGCTCGGACCGACTGTCCCCCTTCGGACCGAACGTGTTAGCCAAATATCTTCGTCGAACGTCCTGCGGTCGAGGGTCCTGTCGTCGTACGTCCTATCAAGATTGCCCCAAACGCACCTGAGCGTCTACCGACGCGAACGTCACCAGGTTGGTGATATCCTGCACCGTAGATCCCCTTTGAAGGAAATGTACGGGTTCCCGCATTCCCAGAAGGATGGGCCCAATCACCTCGGCCCCCCCAACTCCGCCAAGAGCTTGTACGCGGCGTTGGCCGAGGCGAGGCCGGGAAAAATGAGTACATTGGCGGCCTTCTTAAGGTCTCTGAACGCTTAACGCGCCTGCAGAAT
>JAPYQK010000188.1 GCA_029941275.1 Longimicrobiales bacterium
GACCACACCCTCGTTGCTGGTGATGGCCCGTACCTCGTCCTGCCACTCGGTATTTGTCCGATAGTTGACGGTGCCGTACGCCCCCATCTCGCGGGCCCGCACCAGCTTTTCGTCCCTCGAGCTCGTGATGATCGGCCGGGCACCGGCGGCCACCGAGAACTGAAGTCCGAAGATGGAGACGCCGCCTGTGCCCTCGAGCAAGACGAAGTCGTCTTCGGCCAAACCTCCATGTTTGAACAGGGCGTTCCAGGCCGTCACGCCGGCGCAAGGAAGCGTCGCGGCCTCCTCGAAGCTGAGGTGCTCCGGAATCTCGACGAGCCCGTTTTCATGACTGACGATCATCTCCGAGAGCATACCGTCGATCGCACCACCTCGGGCCGAAGCGTTGGTCATCGCGCTCGGTCTTCCCTCTATCCAACGGGCAAAGAAAATCCCCGCCACGCGATCCCCGACTTCCCACTGTGTAACGCCAGGTCCTACGCCGATCACCTCCCCTGCCCCGTCCGAGAGCGGCACGAGCCCTGTTCGCGGATTCCCGCCACCGTACTGCGACTGGAGGATCGAGAGGTCTCGACGATTCAGTGAGGTGGCTCGCACACGGACCAAGACTTCGTTGGCACCTGGGACGGGGCGCTCCACTTCTTTCATCACGAGGGCGACTTCGCCCGCAACCACATCGAACTGGTACTGCCGCATGGTTCCGGTTTGGGCGCCCAACGTGGGGGCTGCGATCAGGAACAGCGTGGCGCAGGCGGCCACGAGCGAGATCCGGGAGCCCTGCTTCGAGATCCCTTGGGAGAAGCCTGTCGTCATGGATCAGCTCGGCTGGATGTGATTAGAGGTCGATCAAAATGCAGTGGTTTGCCGAGACCGCCACGGCCCACGCGGCGGGGGGAAACTCCTAGGCGCGCGCCACCGCCTTCAGGCTCGGGTCCGACCGCCACATCAGCTGCCGGACCATCCACAACGAACAGATCGTCGCGAACACACCGCCCGTGAGGATGCCGATCCACACGCCTCTGATGGACTGGTCGAAAACGTTCACCGCGAGCCAGGCTACCGGCACGCCGACCAACAGCACACGAATCGTGGTGATCAGGAGTGCCGGAAAACCATGCCCTAGCCCCTGGAGTAAACGCCCGGTCGTCATACCCACGGCCATCATCGGGTACGCAAAAATCATGAATCCCAAATAGGTCGCTCCGATCGAGAGCGCGGTAGGGTCGGACGTGAAGACACGGAGGATGCTTCCCGACGACAGGTATGCCACGCCACCGATGACGGCCGCAAGCGAGATCGCCCAGCGGTACGTGTAGAGCGCCGTCGAGCGGACCAAGTCGGTCCGCCCTGCCCCGGCAAACATCCCGACGACCGTCACTGCGGCCCCGGAGAGGCCGTAAATCGGCAGCACGACGATCATATCCACCTTCGACGCCGCGCCATAGGCGGCGACCGCCACGGAGCCGAAGTCGGCCAGGATCAGATTGAACAGGATCGTGCCCGCTGACATGGCCACCATGCTCGCCGCAATCGGGATGGCCAAGCCGTACAATTGAACGAGAATTTCGCGCGACGGGACCAGGGCCGACACGCGGAGACGGACGAACGCCGACTTCCGGCGAAGCATCAGTACGGAGAATACCGAGACCGAGATCCCGACGGCGATGGTGGTCGCGATGGCCGCGCCGCGCAGGCCCATGCCGAGCACCAAAATGAAGAGTGCGTCGAGAGCGATGTTGACCGTGGTCGAGATCGCGAGGACGATCATGGGGGTCTTCGCATCCCCCTCACCGGTGAGAATCGAGCGCAGGACGGCGGCAATAAAAAACAGTGGCAGGAATGCCGCGAGCACCTGAAAATATTCCCACCCCAGGTCCACGACACGGCCCTCTGCGCCCAGCGCCGCCAGGATCCAACGCCCGCCCGCGAGCCCGATAGCGCCCAACAGGAAGCCCAGGAAGAGACCGGAGCTGATCGCCGCACCCGCAGCCGCATCGGCGCCCTTGGCGTCGCCTCGCCCGACGGCTTGAGCAACCAAAGCGGTGACCGCCGTACCGATTCCCATCGTCAGGGCAATCATCAAAAAGAACAGTGGTGCGACGAAGGTGGCCGCCGCGAGTTCGTCCGTTCCGAGCGACCCGATGAACGCCGTATCCGCCACGATGTATGTCGTCTGAACGGTCATCCCGGCCATCATCGGCAAAGCCATCGTCCAGAGAGCGCGCTTGGGGGCGTCCAAGAACTGCTGTAGCCGGTCCGTGCGCGGGTCAGCGACGACGGCGTCGGCCGGGCGGTCGGTGGTAGCGGTGTCAGACATGCTGGTTGAGCTGAGAGCAGACCGCAGGTGACGGATGAGTGCGGGACAAGGTGACCGGATAAGCTAACGTCGCAACGATCGACGGCCACACCCGGCATCGGATGCGGGTGTGGCGTCGGTGTGGCCCCCTGCCAAGATCCGTGGTCGGCGGCTTGGGTGCTCCTCCAGGAGGCTCCCGGTTCAGAGGTGCGGGCGCCGGTAGCTGTGGATCAGGCGGATTCCAACGCCGAAGCGACCGTCTGCGAAAAGCCGAGGGGATCGTAGCCGTACGCCCCATGCCCGTCGCTCTGAAAAACGTGGGTGGCTGCATCGGGGTATAGGGCCGAAAGCTCGATCCTCATCTTGCTGCCCACCATGGCGTCCTTTCGAGAGAGCAGGATGGTGACCGGTCCCCTCCACGCGTCGGGGGCTTCGAGCCTCCAGTCGTAGGACTCGACGAAGTACGAACTCGCGCTTCCGAGGGCTCCAGGCAAAACGACGAGCGTGGAGTCGCCGTCACCCGCAACCCGGTACCGCCAGGTCGTCCCGGCGCGTTCAAACGTCTGGACCGAATACAGCCGAGTGGCTTGATCCCAGCAGTCCTGAAGTTGTTGAGAGGTCATGACAATCGTCGGAGTTCGGTAATTTTTAGGCAAGACTAAAAATGCACCCATCCGGTGCGATCTTCAAGGGGGCAGAGGCCCGTCGGCTGCCTGGTCTACGGCAGCGCGAACACCCAGATGACCCCACTCCCCTGTGAAATATTCTCGCCGGTCAGCCGAGCGTACGAGGTTGTCTGGGCGATACGACCACCCGCGCCGACAGCCACGTACTGCGTCCCGGCAACCTCGAAAGTGACCGGAGCACCTGAGATGTCCCCGTTCAAACGCATCTCCCAAAGATGCGCCCCGGTGTTCGAATCGAGCGCAAAAAGTCGCCGATCCGCCGATCCGCCGAAAACGATGCCACCGCCTGTCGCCAGGGCCGCAGCCGTCATGGCGGCCCCGGTCGGCTGGCGGTACTCCCAAACGCGGGCCCCCGTGAGAGGATTGATGGCCACGAACTCGCCCACGTAGTCGTACCCGGGCACCATGTGGACGCGTGACGATCTCATGCCCGCGTATCTGCCACGCGGCTGCTCCGTGACGAACGTGACGTCCATGCAACTGTTGTTGATGCCCATGTAATACAGCTCGGTAACCGGGCTGTAACTCGGCGAGTTCAGATTCCTGGCCCCGTGATAGTGGGGACACACCTCGAAAACCTTGTCGGAGTCGACATCCGCCGCCGTGGGAATCTGATCGGGGTTGAAGACCGGGCGCCCCTCTTCCGTCCAACTCATGATGAGGTTGTCGAAGGCCGTCTTGAACGAGTGGAGGAACTGGCCCGTCTCCCGGTCCAACACGACGCCCCAGCCGACCTTGCTGGTGTGGATGAGCACCTTCCGGTCCACACCATTGATGACCATATCGACCAATGTGCTCTCATACGGCGAGTCCATGTCCCAGTTGTCTTCCGGAACGAGCTGGAAGTACCACTGCATCTCGCCGGTCTCGATATCGAGGGCGATGATCGAGTTCGTGTACAACGCATCGCCCAGACCCCGGAGCGTCGAGGACCAGGGCGTCGGCTGACCGGTGCCGAAGTAGATCAACCCCAACTCGGGGTCGTAGCTCTGTGTGCCCCACGTAAGCCCGCCGAGTGGCGGCAAATTGCTGTCGTTCCAGCTCTCGGAACCGGGTTCACCGGGGGCGGGCACGGTAAAGGTCTTCCAAAGCAATTCACCGTCGTCGGGATCGTACGCTGCGATCGCGCCGCGCGCGTCACGGTCACCGCCGGTAAATCCCATGATGATCTTGTCGTCGGCAATCAAAGGAGGGTGGTTGTGGCCTATGCCCGTATGGTAGTCGGCCGTGGCGACCTCCCAGACCTGCGCGCCAGTTCGCGCATCCAAGGCGACCAGATATGAATCGGCGGTCCCCCAGTAGATATTGTCCCCATAGACGGAGACGCCCCGGTGGCGGTTGTACGCCTGGGACGTCCGGATGTCGTCGGGATAATCGCGGTCGTGAGTCCACGCCACGTCTCCGGAAGCCACGTCGAAGGCCATGACCCGACCGCTGCCCTCGGAAACGTACATGAGTCCGTTCGCGACGATGGGCGTCGGCACCCATCTGCTGTTGTCCCGCATCGAGTATGACCAGACCGGTCGAAGATTTTGGACGTTCGTCCGGTTGATTTGGTCCAGAGGACTGTAGCCGAACACGTCATAGGTGCGCCGATAGTTCATCCAGTCGCCGTCCTCCGGATTCAGCAACCGCTCCTGCGTGATCGGCTCCCATTCCTGTGGCTGGATCTGGGCGAACACCTCGGTCGTCATGAGCGACGCTCCCGCTGCAATGAGCGCGATAGCTGATGTCGTCCGAGAAACGCCGTGCCGGAAGAGCGCTTCGAATGTCGTTCCGCCCATGCCTGTCTCCTCTTATCGGTGCAGTTGTCCTGCTGGCGGAGCTTCAGCTTCTCCGCAAGCCCGCATCGTAGCCCGGGGCCGTGGGGTGGGCAACGCGACCGAACCTCGCGCTGAACCGGGCGTGGGCCCTGGGCGGGACCGTACGCATGGACGCCTCGGCCGGCGGTCGGTACTGGGTGTCGGGTCTCTCCGGGAGCGAGGCCCAGACTCTGGTAGGCGACTTGGCGCTCAAGGTGACCCGGGGCAACGCAGCCGGACCATCCCTTCGCCACCCCCGTGTGGGGCTCTACCGGCCTTGGAACACCAGCATGGATGAAGGGTGGACTCGCTGGCTCCTGGAACGCTACGACTTCGACTTCCAGAACGTTCGGAACTCCGACGTGCACGCCGGAGATCTGCTCGACCGCTACGACGTCATTGTGCTTCCGGCCGAGCGCCCCGGCGCACTCAAGGACGGCCATGCCGAGGGATCGGTCCCGGCCCGTTACGCCGGTGGGCTCGGGGACGTGGGAATCCGTTCTCTCGAGACATTCGTCCGCACGGGCGGCACGCTCGTCGCCATGAATCAGGCGAGCAACTTGGCGATCGACGAGTTCCACCTCCCCGTTCGAAACGTGGTGGGCGAGCTAGGACGGTAGGATTTCTTCTCCAGCGGCTCCATCATGGATGTCGAAAGCGACGTTGCACATCCGGTGATGGCCAGAATGCCCGAGCGGGCCAACATCTTCTTCGACCGGAGCCCCGTCTTCATGGTCGAGGAAGGGTTCGAGGGGTCGGCCCTTCTGAAG
>JAPYQK010000189.1 GCA_029941275.1 Longimicrobiales bacterium
CCTCGACAGATCGTTGCCGAATTGGACAAGTACATCGTGGGTCAGGACGACGCCAAGAAGGCCGTCGCCATCGCCCTCCGAAACCGTTGGCGGCGGCAGCGAGTGGAAGACGAGCTTCGGGACGAGATCATGCCCAACAACCTCATTCTGATTGGTCCCACCGGGGTCGGGAAAACGGAGATCGCGCGCCGCCTCGCCCGGCTTGCAGGAGCCCCCTTCGTCAAGGTGGAGGCTTCCAAGTACACCGAGGTCGGGTACGTGGGAAGGGACGTGGAGTCGATGATCCGGGACTTGGTTGATGTGGCCGTCAACATGGTTCGCGCCGAGCGTGAGGACGAAGTCGAGGAGCTGGCAGAGGAGAGGTCCGTCGAGCGGATTCTTGATCTTCTTCTCCCTAAACCCCCGAGTCCTCCGGTCAGTCGCCCACCGCCACAGGAGAGTGGCGAGGCTCGGCCGCACGTCTTCGTTGTAGGCACCGAGGGTGCTGCGGCGAGGGACATCGGTGGAGACACCGACGAGGCAATCGAGTCAAGGCGTGAACGAACGAGGGACAAGCTCCGGACGCTACTTAAGGATGGGAAACTGGAGGAACGTGAAGTCGAAATCGAAGTGTCCCAGACGGCTTCGATCGAGGGAATGGTCCTTCCGATGGGCGGCGGCATGGAGGGCATGGACCACAACCTGATGGAAATGCTCCAGGATATGCTTCCGAAACGGAAGAAGAGGCGCACTGTCTCCGTTTCCGAGGCACGCAGGATCCTGATCCAGGATGAGATGGACCGACTGATCGACATGGACGAGGTCATCAACGAGGCCCTCATACGGGCGGAGGACACCGGGATCGTCTTCCTCGACGAGATCGACAAGGTAGCCGGAGAACGGAGCGGAGCTGGCCCGGATGTAAGTCGGGAGGGTGTGCAGCGCGACATCCTGCCGATCGTCGAAGGCTCGACGGTGCAGACCAAACACGGGCTTGTTCGGACGGATCACGTGCTCTTCATCGCCGCGGGAGCATTCCATGTGGCTAAACCGAGCGATCTGATCCCTGAACTGCAGGGTCGCTTCCCGATTCGTGTGGAGCTGAAGAGCCTCGGTGAGCAAGATTTCGTCCGGATTCTCCAGGAGCCGAAGAATGCGCTCGTTCATCAGTACCGCGCTTTGGTCGAGACGGAGGGCGCAACCCTCGACTTCAAGCAAGACGGGATCGAGGAGGTGGCGAGACTCGCGGCCGTGTTGAACGACCAGATGGAGAATATCGGCGCCCGCAGGCTCCAGACGGTACTCACCACGCTGCTGGAATCGGTCCTCTACGGACTTCCCGAGGACGATCTGCAAGAGGTCGTCGTCGATCGTGACTTCGTTCGCGACAATCTCTCGGAGATCGTGGAAGATGCCGATCTGAGGCGCTATATCCTCTGATTCCAAGTGGGCGGGCGAGGCGCGCTTCGGAAATCTGCCAGAATGGCGCAATCCCCCTACCGACGAGACAGGCGGAGTGGTAGTTTTTCACTCCTATGATCGACACCCTCAAGAAAACTCCCCTTCACGACGTACATCTTGCTCTCGGCGCAAAGATGGTGCCTTTCGCCGGGTACGAGATGCCGGTCCAGTACCCGGCCGGAATCAGGGCCGAGCACCAAGCGGTGCGTTATGCGGCCGGTCTGTTCGACGTGTCACACATGGGCGAGTTCATCGCCCACGGCCCCCAGGCCCTGGATCTGGTGCAGCGTGTTGGTGTGAACGACGCGGCGAGCTTGGCCGTCGGCCAGTGTCAGTACTCCGCCATGTGCGCGGGGGACGGAGGAATCAAGGACGACTTGGTCGTTTATCGTGCTGATGGGCACTACATGCTCGTCGTGAACGCCTCCCGACGCGCCGAGGACTGGGAGTGGATTGTACAGCATACGGAAGGGCTCGACGTGACCCTGGAGGACCGCTCCGATGAACTCGGCCTGTTGGCTCTTCAAGGTCCACGTTCCCAGGACATTTTGGATCCTCTCACCGACCTGACGTTGGACGAGGTCGAGTATTACCACTTCGTGGATGGAAACGTCATGGGACACCCCGCGACCATCAGTCGAACCGGATATACGGGGGAGGACGGTTTCGAGATTTACGTTGCAGCGAAGGACACGGCCGAAGTCTGGAATGCCGTGGTTGAGGGGGGTGAGCGGTGGGATATCCTCCCGTGCGGTCTGGGCGCCAGGGACTCCCTGCGACTCGAGGTGGGCTTCGCTCTGTACGGAAACGAACTCGACGAGGAGCACACTCCGTTGGCGGGTCGGCTGGGATGGGTGATAAAACTCGACAAAGGAGATTTTTCCGGGCGTGACGCGCTGGTTCGACAAAAGGAAGAGGGCGTAAAAATCCGATTGGTCGGGATCCGCCTTTCTGAAAGGGGCTTTCCACGTCCAGGATACGCCATCGTACACGGGGCGGATGTGGTCGGTACTGTGACCAGCGGAACCGTGAGTCCGAGCCTCGGCTACGGCATCGCGATGGGGTACGTGCCCGCCGAGTTGGCCAGTCCTGATACTGAAATAGGTGTGCGCATCCGCGATAAGGTGATTCCGGCGGTCGTCGTCCGGCTACCGTTCTATACGGAAGGGTCGGTCCGAAGATGAGCCGGGTCCGGTCATGCGGATAGCGATTTTGACTGTTAGCGACGGCTGTGTCTCCGGCCACCGCGACGATCGGAGTGGTGATTTGATCGAGGAGTGGTGCACCCGTTGGGAATACGAACTGATCCATCGGAGCGTGGTGCCCGATGAAACCGATCAAATCATTCCGAAGCTCGTTATGTGGGCCGATTCCGGGGAGGTCGACGTCGTGTTGACGACTGGAGGCACCGGGTTTGCGCCGCGTGACGTGACCCCGGAAGCCACTAAGGAAGTATTGGACAAAGAAGCACCAGGGCTGGCCGATGCCATGCGAAGACAGGGATTGCCTAAGACTCCGACCGCCGTGTTGTCGAGAGGACTTGCCGGATCGCGGGGCCGCACGTTCATGGCCAACTTTCCGGGTAGCCCAGGGGGTGTTCGAGACGGACTCGAAGCGATCGAGGGACTTCTCCCTCACATCGTGGCACTGTTGCGAGACGAGGCTGTCGGACATCCCGCTCCCGCGACTCTGGGCGATCCTTCATGACGGGCAGCGACGAAGGTAGGGTGCTCGTCTCGACCCATCATCTGGAGCGTGCCGGCGAGTTGAGGGAGGCGTTCCAGGGGGCCGGCTATGAAGTCGAGATGGTCACCCCCGACGAAGACGTGAGTGGTGGCACTCCAATCGAGTTGTTGGTGGTGACCGGGTCTGCGGACTCCGCAGCCGCCCGGGCACTCGTGGGGCGTGCGGCCGCCGAATCGAAGGCTCCTGCGTTCGCTATCGTGGAAAACGTAGAGACAGTCCCGAGGCTAGCGGAGGCCTACTTGGAAGTGTTCTCGGACACGGCTCGGGCCGACGATGTGGTTTTTGTGGCTCGGTCAGTAATCGAACGGCGGCGGCTTCAGGCCTCGGCAGGTATTGTCGGTGAAACCGACGCGATAAAGGAGGCCCTTGAGCGTGTCGTGCAGTTCGCCCCAGTGCCTTCCACGGTGCTGGTTACCGGCGAGTCGGGGACCGGCAAGGAGTTGGTGGCCCGAGGCATTCATCACCTCTCCTCGAGACGCCATCGCCCGTTTATCGCGGTGAACGTGGCTGCCCTCTCCGAGACGCTTTTGGAGAGCGAACTCTTCGGGCACGAGAAGGGAGCATTCACGGGCGCGATCGACTCGCGACGTGGGCTCTTCGAGTTGGCGGACAAGGGCACCATTTTCCTCGACGAGATCGGGGAGATGCCCGTCGCCACGCAGACCAAGCTCCTTCGGGTCCTCGAACAGCGCGAGTTCCGTCGGGTCGGGGGCGAGGACGTGATCCGTGTTGATATTCGAATCGTCACGGCCACCAATCAAGATCTTAAGCAGCTCGTCGCCCTGGGTCGATTCCGAAAAGACCTCTTCTACCGACTGAATGTGTTGCACATTGAGTTGCCTCCCCTCCGCCGCAGGCGAGAGGACATCCCGCTATTGGTGGACGCTTTTATCGAAAAGGCGAGCAAGCGACACGGCCGTCAGTTCCAAGGGATTTCGCCGGAAGCCATTGAGATCCTCAAAGACTACCAGTGGCCGGGGAATATTCGGGAACTGGAGAATCTGGTCGAGAGCATGGTGGTTCTCGCTCCCGGGCGGAAGGTCTTGCCAAAGGATATTCCCTCGGAGGTTCGGGGGAACGAGCCGAGCACCGCAGCGCTTGTTCCGGTTGGAGCCTCGAGTTCGCATCCGTTGGAAGATCCAAGTATCCAGGGGATGAGGCCTGAGCTGGAATTCATCTTCCGGACGCTGGTCGACTTGAGAATGGACGTGGACGACCTCCGGAAGGAGTTTGAGACGTATCAAGCTCCGGGATCGGGCTCACCCGCCTCTTTGGATCGGTATGAAATAGATGAAGGGCGGGTGGAAATCGGAGTTCGACCGGTCACTGATGCCTCTCAGGGTGCGTGGGACGTCGAGGTGCCGATAGAGACCCCTCCCCAGGAAGGACCAACAGAGCGGGGTGGGGACGGCTCGGTCGTCTACCGGTCGGGCATGACCATGGAAGATCTCGAACGAGCGGCGATCGCGGCGGCGTTGGTCCAAGTTCGCGGAAATCGGCGTAAGGCGGCGCAGATGCTCGCCATCGGGGAGCGAACGCTCTACCGCAAGATCAAGAAATTCGGGATGGACGCGGAAGACGGGGAGTAACCCGTTGATGCCCCAGAGGCCCATCCGGCCAGCGGTCCGTGATTCGGTTAGCGGTCTGTGACCCGACTCATGATCCGATCCGGGCCCTCACACGTGCCCGCTCCGATTCCAGTCGATTGAGGATGCGCTCCCATGATGCGTCACGCACACCCTCGTACTCCACCGATAGAGCGATCTCCAGGTCTATGCCCGGATCGAAGGCGTAGATCGCAATCTGTGCTTCTTCTTGACGAAGGCGCTGGCCTCCCCAACCAGGGGTTATTGCCCGGATGGCCGCGGGACGGTATCGGAGACCTCCATTCACGATCTGAAGATTTTCGGGTTCGTATGTTGTGGTCGGAGCGCGACTGAACATCGAAACGAGAAAAAAGGACCTCTCTTCGGAGAGCCCGGGCGAGAGTGAGGTGCCGGCCGACGTCGATAGGCTCGCCAACCGTTGATAGGTGTCCGGGGCCGCCAGTCGAATCACCGACTCCGCCAGTGGTGTGACTTGGATCTGCAGCGTGCCACTTTGCAGCTGCAAGGTAAACTCAGCCTGCGCGAGGGTGCCGTACCCTGGCGGGATCAGCGCGGTTGGCCCCGCTCCCTCGGCGGTGGGCGCTCCCCCTCCGGCCCTTGCACCACCGTTAGCGGAAGGTGCCGCCGCTCGGCCTGCTCCCGACCCGACCTCGGCGCCTGCGCAGCCACCTAAAAAGACCAGAAGGGCCCCAATCG
>JAPYQK010000190.1 GCA_029941275.1 Longimicrobiales bacterium
CGAGGGATATGGTGGATTGCACTCGGAACTCAGGATTCGTGCGGGCCTCGTCGACGCCGAGCTGTCTCTCGCGGTCGATCTTTTCCCTGATCGTCTCGCCGTCGATAAACGGCATCACGTAGTAGAGGAAGCCGTCGGCACTCCCCGAATCGAACAGGGCCAGGATGTGAGGGTGCTGAAGGTTGGCCGTGGTTCGGATCTCCGAGAGGAACCGTTCGGCACCGATCACGGCCGCCAGCTCCGGCTTCAGGATCTTGAGCGCGACCTTACTCTTGTGCTTGATGTCTTCGGCCAGATAGACCGACGCCATTCCGCCCTCGCCGAGCTTTCGCTCGACGCGGTACTTGCCGTCCAGCGCGGATTCCAGGCGTTCGGTATGTCCGTCGGTCATCTCAACTCCCGTGGTGACTCAGCATGCGTTCCTGGGCGTGGTCTCGCTGGCTAGCGGCTTCCGAACTCACTCTGCGCCTGCTCGATCAGCTCGGCCCACGCCGCCCAACGCGGCTGCTCGCCCGGATCCCAGACCGCCTCCATGTCCCGCTTCGCTTCTGCGTCAGAGACGCCCTCGACCAGCGTGCGATACAGGTAGACGAATGCCGACGCGCGGAAATTCGCGATGCAGTGCACGAACAGCTTCCGGTCCTTGTTGGCCTCCATCACGTCGAAGAACATCTGCACGTCGCTCAACTGTGGCGCTGCGAAGTCGACGGGGATCTGGATGTACACGATTCCGGCAGACGATACGTGGAATCCTTCCTCCGCGTTCGCTTCGGGATTGGCCGTCGCGAGGTTGATGACGACCTCGTAGCCCTCTTCCTCAAGGATGGGAATCTGATCGTAGTCGATCTGCCCGGCGGTAGTGAGGTTGCCGGAAACCTCGTGGTAGTTGAGGATGGTGCTCAGGTCGGCCGGCGGGGTTTGCTGGGCGTTAGCCGGCCCCGCGCCTGACATCAGCACGAGAAGTGCGAGGAGAATAAAGAATGCATTTTTCATGGGTCACAGAGTTAAGGTCGTAAGTCGCTCGATCCGGCGAACCACAAGATAGGCACGCGGGCGCATGCCCGCCTCTCCGTTCTCACTAGAGTCCTACCGCGCCCAAAATCTCATCAACGCGGGGATCGGAGAGCAGGTCCTCCCATAAGAAGAGGTGTCGGACGAAGACCACGGCGTCGACCGCCTGCACCACGCTCGGAAACACGCTGAGAGTGCCGTCACCGTAGAACTGTACGATCTCGCCCTGGTGGCCTTCGATGCCCTCGCGCAGCACCTCACGGTGACGATCGCGCAGGGTCGTGGCCTTGATCTCGTCCTCTTGCATGAGGGCGGTACAGCCCACCATGTCCGTGAACATGATGGCTGAGAGCCGGCGTGTGTGTTCCTCACTCATGCGGGAAGATGCCGCGAGGGTGAGTGGATGGCGAGAGCATCGGCCGCCTGACCTTCCACTGCCGTCTCGCTACCTAGTTTGACGTGGCCTGCTTCATGGTGCAAAGGTGGTCCCCCGTCTAGCCGTGTGAGGGCTAGCTCTGGTGCTCGGGTCCGGTCATTTTACCGAGCCGAGGAATTGGCAGATAATTGGCGGAGATTCGGCAGTAATCCAGAGAAACGGACTGATCTTATGCAAAATTTGGCGGAGGGTCTCATGAGGATGGTGTTTGCCGCGGTGCTGATGCTTTCCGTTCCTGCCGTCCTCAACGCCCAGGGCAGGTATGGCCCCAATCCCAGGGAGGTCCAGTTTTCCAGCCGTCTCGGGATTGATCTCGACGCCATGACCGAGAGGGAGAGCGGGTTGTTCTATCGAGACGACCCGGCTGGTACTGGTGACCCGGCGGGGCTTCAGGACACGGTTCTGATGGAGGCCACAGGATATCTGGTGAACCGTGAAGCCTTTTATGCAGGCCGTATGACCGTCACGCTCGGTTCAGGGCGAGTGGTTGCCGGACTCATGGAAGGACTCGTTGGCGTGCGGGCGGGAGGTACCAGATGGCTCGTGCTCCCAGCCGACTTGGGGTACGGATCGGATGAGGTAGAGGGCGTGCCACCCGATGCGGTCCTGGTGTTCAGGCTCCGAGTGTCGGAGGTTCAGCAGGCTGGGAACTAGCCGACCGCGTACTCCTGCAAGGGCATGACGAAGCTCTCGGGTGTGGACTTGAGGGAGGTCGATGAAGACGTCCGAGGCCCGCTGCTGAAAGACATCCTCCGGTGGATCGATGACTGAGGACTTCGATGCACAGGGCACAACCCTGGAACTCTTCGTTCCAGGTCGCCTTTGCCTCTTCGGCGAACACTCGGACTGGGCGGCAGAACATCGGCGCACCAACCCCGAACTCACTCAGGGCTACACGCTCATAGCCCCCACCAACCAGGGCCTCTACGCTCGGGTGGGAACACACCCCGACGCGCTCGTCATCCGCTCCACCATGCCCGACGGGGTGGTGAGCACTTCGCAAGAAATCCCCATGCATCCGAAAGCGCTTTTGGCCGAGGCCGAAGCGGGCGGCTTTTTCAGCTACGCGGCCGGCGTTGCCTACCGCATCCAGGCCGAATATGTGATCCGGACGGAGAACATCCTTGGTGGACTGTTCATCGATAACTACCGGACGGACTTGCCGGTCAAGAAGGGCCTCTCGTCATCGGCCGCCATTTGTGTGCTCACCGCTCGTGCTCTGAACCAACGGTACGACCTTGGCATGACGGCTCGCGACGAGATGGAATACGCCTACCTCGGAGAGATCACCACGCCCTCGCGCTGCGGTCGGATGGATCAAGCGTGTGCGTACGGCTCCCGGCCGATTCTTATGAAACACGACACCGGGACTATGAACGTAGAGAAGGTCGATGTCGGGGGGCCGATCTTTATGGTCATCGTGGACCTGGGGGGCGCGAAGGATACGACGGAGATTCTAGCCGCTCTGAATCGGTGCTATCCGTTCCCTCAGGACAGCACCGCCCGCGATCTGCAGCACTACCTCGGGCCGATGAACCAAGAGATCGTTGGTCGCGCTGTCGGTCACCTTGCGGATGGCGACGCCCAGGGACTGGGCAAACTGATGACCGAGACGCAGCGCCTCTTCGAAGAGTACGTCGCGCCCGCCTGTCCTGACGAACTCACCGCCCCGCTACTTCATCGCGTACTCGGACTCGAGTCGATCGCACCCTTCATCTGGGGTGGGAAGGGTGTGGGCTCACAGGGCGACGGTTCCGCCCAGTTCGTCGCCAAGAGTGAAGTCGACCGCGACGAGCTGATGCGAGTCTTGGGCGAGGAAGTGGGGCTGCAGAGCAAGCCGGACGGGGCGGATGGAGGCCTGTCCAGCTTGGCCCTGGATCTACAGCCTGTGCGGGGGTCCTAACATCCCAATCCGGCCGTTGCGCCTCCACGGTCAGTCCACCCCAAACGCCAATAGTACATTCCCGCCCCGGCTGCCCAGGAAGGCATAACCACTGTTGACGTAGACCATTCCGTCTACGATCACCGGTCCAGCCGAACTGATCGATCCTCCCGTTGCCGGCACACCGTTCACCGTCTCGAAGTCGCGGTTCGTGTCGTAGACCCAGACGACGTCGCCTGTCTCAGCCGAGTGCGCTCGAAAACCGCCGTCGTTGGATCCGGAGAACACCACGCCGGGAATCGCCGTGACGGCGGCCAGGAGAGCTGCGTCGCAGCCGCTGAAGAAGCCGCTTCGGATGCCCGACTCCGCGCAGATCGGCGGGGGCGATTCTTCGTACCAGACGCGCTCACCTGTTCTCAGCCGCACGGCATGCATTCCGCCGGGATTCGGGGTTAGCAGATCCGAGACGGCGAAGTAGGCGATGTCGCCGTCGACGGCGAAACCCCATTCGATCCCACCGAGCTCGCTGCCCGCGCCCGCTCTATACTCCCAGACGATGTCGCCCTCGCGGTCGGGGTCGAGGGCGTAGGTCATGCCCGACTTTTGACCGATCACGAGCAGGTCGCGCCCATCCGACAAGGTTACGAGCACGGGCGAGGCTCCAAAGTCGTGGTCGGGGCCCCCGTCCTCCGGGCAGTTTGCGTTGGCTTGCTGGCACCCCACGATGTACGCATCTCCGGGTGTCAGCTGGTTCAGCCACCGGATTTCGCCGCTGTCGAGGTCGAGCGCCATGATCGCGTCGCTCGTCGCCACCGCGGGTTGTGTGTACGAGTTGCCAGTGGCGACGTAGAGGAGACCCCGGTCGGCGTCGATCGTGGGCGCCCCCCAAATCGCGGCGCCTGCCGGCCCCGACAGGGTCGTGCCGCCCGGGCCGGTGCCTCTGGGCGCGGCTTCCTCGTCAATGGTGAACGTCTGCCAGATCTGCTCGCCTGTGGCCGCGTCGAGCGCTAGGACACTCCCGCGGAAGGTGCAGCAGCCGTAGCTCTGATCGCTCGCGAAGACCTCCTCAAGGGACGACACGGTCACATAGAGACGCCCCTCGTGCAGCGTCGGTGAACCGGTGATGCGGGCCGCTGGGTGGCTCTCCACCTCCTGGCTCCAGATCTCCTGGCCGCTCGCCGCGTCGATTGCGTAGACCCGCCCGCCGATGTCGCCGAAGTACAGCGCGTAACCGTCGTCCTTTGCGCCGATCGAAAGCGCCGTCCGTACGCCGGCGAGCGCCACATAGGTCCAGTGGCTGCATCCGGTCTTGGCGTCGAGCGCATAGATGACGCCGTTTTGGCTCCCAATGAAGAGGCGCCCGTCTGCCACCGCCGGCTGCGACCAGGCCTGCGTCGTCTCAGGGAATCCGAACGCCCACTTGAGCGTCAGGTTGACGACTTGGTTGAAGCGTAGCCCAGCGTTCTCCGCCGTCTGGAAGCGGTTGTTCCTGCTTGATCCGCCCCACCCACTCCAGCGGGGACCAGCGAGCAGGTCTCCGTCCGGTGCTGTGCTCACGCACCGCCCTACCGTGGTTCCGACGGGGTCACCCGAAGGAGCACGCCCCGTGATGTACTCCGCAACCGCGCGCCGCCCGACGATCGACAGTTCCTCGCCTTGAAGGACCATCGTCCCTGTTGTGAGCGCCGCCAAGACCGCCTCGGGCGAACGCTCCCGTAGCGTCTCGAGTAGTGGCGCCCGTTGCGCCCCCGGTGCCGTGTGGCAGGTCGAACACTGCTCCGCGAACAGTGCAGCACCGTCGGGTTCTTGAGCGGTGGCCGCGACGGTGCCGCAAACCAAAAGTACAGGGACCAACGTGCCGATTCGTGTTTTCATGGGCCTCTCCGTTGCGGACAAGCTTACCGCCCGCGATAGTGAAAAAGCAAAACGAGCCAGCGGGTATCCCGGGCGACGATCCGGACGGCTCGTCCTTGCGGTTGGCTATTCCAGACGTGGGGCCGCCCAATCGTGTTTTGGTGCGTGTCTCGTGCGTTTTGTCGGATGGTAGTGATGGTGGAAGCGTGCGACGTGCCCACGGATCTCCTTCAACGGATGGACCCCCTGGGGCACATGGACCTA
>JAPYQK010000191.1 GCA_029941275.1 Longimicrobiales bacterium
CGTCGCTCAGCTCGAGCATCTCCGCAAGGATCTCAGTAGCCTCTTGCTCTGTGAGGTCCCCTGCCCCACCCCCCCTACCCAGACGCCCCACCCTGAGTCTGCTGTTGCGCTCGTCTTGTGAGAACTCCAAGCGGCGAATGCGAAAGGCGTCCACCACGTCCTGCAGGCCTTGTACCTGATCGCCGCTGAGTTCGAGTTCTTCACGGACCATGTCGTCGAAACGCGCTTGGAGTCTCCGCTCCATCTGCGCCCGCTGACCAGCGCCTCCACCCCGACGTTGAGCGACGAGTTCCTCGGCGCCGGCCATCACCATGAGGGTGACCAATAAGCTCAAAGCCCGGCTGAGCACTCGAGTCCGTCCGTTCATCTCCAAGTTCCTCCCACGTTCATTCCCTGAGCTCCTCCAATTCATCCACCCAGCTCCTCCAACAGTAGTGCCAAATCCTCGTCGGAGAGATCCGCCAACATCGGCACACCGGCCACGTCCTGGTCGTCGCTCGGCCACACGACCGCGAAAGGATCTTGACCGAGGGGCCCCACTTCAGGTAGCACCTGCATGCGCTGCCAGATCACGCCCGTGCCCAGCGACAAGACCACGGCGGCCGCCGCAGGCAGTCGCCAACCCGCCCAACGGCGGACCCGGCCGGGCGACGCGTCGGCACCCAGTTCGATCTCTCGCGCCAGCGCAGACTTGATCTCGGAAGCGAGGGAATCGCGCGTGTTGAACGCCGCAGCTTGAATCCTGCGTAGAAGCTCGATTTCTTCAGAGCACAGGCCGCACGAGGAGACATGCTCAGCTACGGACGCACCGTCACTTTCTGAGAGCTCGTGCCGGATCCACTCCGGCAGGAGGTCTTTTACGTCCGCACATCCAATTTTCGTCATGGCTCCAACGACTCCCTCAAGCGCCGTATCCCATGGTGATAATTCACCCGCGCCGAGCCCTCGGTGGATTCGATGATCTCACCGATCTCTCGAAAGCTCAAGCCCTCGAAGATTCTCAAGCTCACTGACAATTTCTGCTTCTCCGGGAGGTCCGCCAGTACCGCGCGTACCCTCGCGACTTCGGACCGGAGAACGACCTCCGCCGAAGGGTCGTTTCCCTCGGCGGGCAGGACGTCCAAATCCTCGAGCGTGTCTTCCCTTCTCTGCTTGACCTTACGGAGCATCCCGCGGGCCTCGTTTCCGGCAATGGCCAACAGCCACGTCCGAAACGCGGATTCTTCGCGAAAGCGATCAATGGCCTTGAAGGCCTTGAGAAAGCTGTTCTGGCTCGCATCTGCCGCTAGATCCTCGTCGCTCAGAATGGACGCGCAGGTGCGGAAGACCACACCGTGATGACGATCCACGAGAGAGTTCATAGCCCGTTCGTCGCCTTGTCGGACACGTTGAACCAGCTCTTCGTCCGTAGGCGACGCCAAGCTCGAATCCTCGACCATCGTAATTCAGACGTCCCTAATCAGGAGAACGTTAAAGGCCCGTGGACAGCCTTCGATGTCTGGATGGAATGTGGCGCCGAATTCAGGAGATTGGACCGACGTGCCCAGCGGAGGTGCCTGGTGGGGGATGCTCCGGCTCTTGGGCGGGGCGGGCGGTTATCCGGGGCCTTGTCCGTCGAGTTGGCTGACCCGGGTACGAAGATGCTTCGACGGCTTGAAGACCGGCACACTTCGCGAGGGAACCTCGACACCTTCACCCGTACGTGGGTTCCGGGCCATACGGCTCTTCCTCTTTCTCACCTTGAAGGTCCCGAATCCGCGAATCTCGATGTTGTCCCCGTTCGCGAGAGCGCGCTTGACCGCGTTCAGGAGACCATCCACGACCAATGCACAGTCCTTTTTCGTAATCCCAGGACCTATGGCCTCTGCGACCTGTTCAACGAGGTCGGCCTTGGTCATGCAATTTCCTCCGAGATGCGATGAATGGCTCCAGCAGGGAGCCACGGTAACGGTGACGAGCCTGGAACGTCAAGGGACGCTTGGACCTACGAAAGCCGGGCTTCCATCAGCGCGATGAATTGATCGAAGAGATACACGCTGTCGTGGGGTCCGGGAGCAGCCTCCGGATGGTACTGAACGCAGAAGACGGGGCGCTCCTTGTGGAGCAGACCCTCTACCGTCCCGTCGTAGAGATTCAGGTGAGTCAGACGGAGATCTGGAGCCCCCGGTATTTCCCGCTCCTCCCCCGCAACCACAGCGAAGCCATGGTTCTGCGAGGTAATCTCGACGGTGTCCCGATCGAGATTGCGCACCGGGTGATTTCCGCCGTGGTGCCCGAATGGAAGTTTGTACGTTTGGGCCCCGAAAGCCCGAGCGATCAACTGGTGACCCAGACAAATTCCGAAGACCGGCACGCCTCGTTCGGACAGACCGAGGATGGCGTCTTGGGCCTGCTCCACCGCTGACGGATCGCCCGGACCGTTCGATACGAAGAGCCCGTCGGGTTTCGCCGAGAGGATCTCCTCGACCGGAGTTTCCGCCGGAATGACCGTCACCCGGCAGCCACGTTCGGCTAACAAACGAGGCGAGTGAGCCTTGACGCCGAAGTCGTACGCCAGGACGTGGAAACGCTCTTCCCCGACGGCCTGAACCTCGTACGGATCCTCGGTGGAGACGCCGCACGCCAAGTCAAGGCCCTCCATGAGAGGATGCGCAAGAATGCCCTCGAGTACGTCCGCTTCGTCCGCGTCCGCGGGGGTGATCGCTCCACGCTTGGCCCCTTCCGACCTGATGTGTAGGGTGAGCGCCCGTGTGTCGACGCCGGCAATTCCCACCACGCCGCATTCGATTAGGTACTCCTCCAGCGATCCGGTGGCCCTCCACGAGGAATGGACGGGAGGTGCCTCACGGATGACGAACCCCGTAACGTGTGGACCCTCCGACTCGCGATCCTCGTCGTTGACACCGTAGTTGCCGATCAGGGGATAGGTCATCACCACGTGCTGCCCCGCATAAGACGGATCGGTGAGGATCTCCTGATACCCGGTCATGGAAGTATTGAAGACGACCTCGCCGACCGAAGGCCCTTCGGCCCCGAAGCGGTAGCCGTCGAAGCGGCGCCCGTCCTCCAGGAGCAGATATGCAGGGTTGAGATTTTGAATACGAGCCACCGGTCAGGTACCTCTTCGAGCAACGCGAGAATCCGTTCTTTGTGACGAGCACGGATCAGCTTCGGCCGGCGGAATCTAGAATCCATCGGAAACGAGTCAAGCGAGCAAACGAGGAAGACCCGGTCGCACCCCAACAAAAAGAAGCCCCCGGTTCGGCAAGCCGTCCCGAGGGCTTCAGTTTCGTTGGTAGAAACTTCGACTTGTCTGGACTCCCACCCGAGTTCCGGCTCGCCTCGCGGCTCACTTTCCTTCGGGCAGCTGACTCCGCTTCCCTTTTTGCCCGATCTTCGCGTGGTAGCGATCCTGGGCCCTCCGAGCTCCGGAGGATTCGACGGAGACCAACGGCTTTATTGAATTACGTGGTATACGTTTATTTAATAATGGTTTAAGGTATTTATATCACGTATTTTATAGGTCTGGTTTTTCATTCACAAACAGAGAGTTTCGTCGAGAGATTGTGGGCAAAAAGCGGATTCTTGAGCGCACCTTTCCGGTAATTTTTCTGGAAATGGACTACACAACACTAGCCCTCACGCCATGGATGTTTGTTGGCCCGCCAACATGAAATGAGGCGATCACGCCGGTCAGGAACCGGAGATAGAACGCCTGAAGGTCTCGGCGAAAGCGGCGGGGAGGATCCCGAGCACATCGATCACATCGACCTCTCGCCCCAACTCTTCGGAGACGGAAGTCACGGACACGTCTCGGATCCCACACGGAATGATGGCCTCGAAGTAAGAGAGATCGTTCGACACGTTGAGGGCGAATCCGTGGGACGTGATCCAGCCACTCGATACGCGCACGCCGATCGCCGCGATCTTCCGACCCTCCACCCATACGCCCGTCAGACCTGGAAGGGCCTCCCCGAGGATCCCCAGTTCGCCGAGCGTAAGCACGAGCATGGCCTCCAAGTCCCTCAGATATCGGTGAACGTCCTGCCGGTCCGGCTTGAGATCGAGCACGGGATATCCCACGAGTTGCCCTGGGCCGTGATAAGTGACGTCGCCTCCCCGGCCCACTTCCACGAGATCGACTCCGAGTTCTCGACGGCGGACCTCGTCGGCAAGCACGTGCGAGCGGGATGCCGCGGTGCCAAGGGTGATGACGGAGGGATGTTGGAGCAGTAATAGTTGGTCGGGTATTTCGCCGGCCCGTCTCCGCTCGACCAGATCCGACTGGAGGACCAGTGCCTCCACGTATGGAAGCGAGCCCAGATCCCGTACTTCCAGCGCCCTGATGTCATTCATGTGCACGGGGACCGCCCCCTTCTCCGATCACGCTCCTAGGGTCTCAGGCGTCTTCGGGAAAGTCCTCCATGAGAGCTTTCAGATCCGAGAGGAACCGGGCCGCGTCCGCACCGTCCACGAGACGATGGTCATACCCGAGCGAAACAATCGCCCGCTTGCGAATGGCGATCGCATCCGTGCCCGTGAGCGGATTTTGAACGACCACAGCCCGTTTTTCGATCGCTCCCGTGCCGAGGATGGCAGCGGTCCCTTTCGGAATGATGGGCATCCCCACCATCGTCCCGAGGACGCCCGGGTTGGTAATGGAGAAGGTCCCTCCCTGGATTTCCGCCGGACCCAGCTTCCGAGACCGCGCCCGACCAGCGAGGTCTACGATCTTCTTGCCGATCCCAACCAAGCTGAGTTCATCCGTGTCGTGGATCGCCGGCACGATGAGGCCGGGATCTAGATCTACCGCAATGCCGATGTTAACGGCCCCGCGATGGATGATGTTGTTCCCCGAGACAGTACCGTTGATGGTAGGGTACTTGCGTAGCAGTCTCGAGCACGCCCACACGACGAACGCGGTAAAACTCACCCTCACGCCCTGTTCCGCCCACCGCTCTTTCTGGGCGGCCCTGACGCCGTCCACTCGAGAAAAATCAATCTCGATGAAGGAGTGCACGTGGGGAGCGACCCTCTTCGCCAGAACCATGTGCTGAGCGGTGAGCCGACGGATCTTGTCCATCGGCTCGACGTGGTCTCCCTCCCTTACGGGAAACTCGGGGTGCTGGACCTCACCATAGAAGGCCGCCCAAAGGTCCGACGATGATCCGGACGCTACGGGCGTCGCTGGGACCGGAGCCGGTGGAGTGGGGACGGGCGCCGCCTTGGTCGCCTTCGCTCCACCATTCTCGATGAAACTCAGGATGTCCTGTTTCGTAACACGGCCGGCGTGGCCTGTGCCGGGAACGTCCGAAATCGAGATACCGTGCTCCGCCGCGATCTTCCTCACCACAGGCGTCGAGCGGGTTCGCAACTGCTCCTCCGCCGTTCCCGCGCCGCCCCCTCTGGCGGCCACCCTCTCTTGC
>JAPYQK010000192.1 GCA_029941275.1 Longimicrobiales bacterium
GACGCCGCGACCAACGCTGTTTTTCCTTTGAGGCCCAAGTCCATTCGTGTCAGCTCCCGGTGTGACGTTTACCGCAAGTAGTCGTCCGTCCCGGTCAGCCAATCCTCGCGAGGCGGCACGAAAACGTCCAGATCCAGTGTGTCCTCGAGCGCTTCGGCACTGTGAGGCACGTTGGATGGAATATGCAGCACCTCGCCGGCCCTCACGATGATTTCTTCCGTCTGGTCGTCGCCGATCCGAAAGAGGAGCGCCCCCTCGAGCACGTAAGCGAACTGCTCATTCTCGTGGCTGTGTTTGGGGACCATGATACCCTTCTCGAAATATATCTGGGCGAGCATGCCCTTCTCTCCGTTCACCCAATTCCGGCTCAGGCCGGCTTTCAACTGCTCTTTGGGCAGGCTATCCCATGAAACGTGTCGGACGGGGGAATCACTCATCGTTGGATCCGGTTGTGGTTGTGGGCGGCTCCGAGCGTTCCTCGGATGCTAAAGAGTTCCTCGGACGCTAATAAAACGGCCGGGAATTGGTAGGAGCAAGATGGTGGTGAGTGGATTGCAGCGCCACGTTGTGCCATCCTTGGGGAAGTCCAAGGAGAGCACAGTGTCCGACGAGATCCACAAATCCGAAGCTGATTGGCGAGAGTCCCTCACGCCGAAGCAGTTCGAAGTCCTTAGAAAGAAGGGCACCGAGCGCGCCTTCACCGGTGCGTACTGCGACGTGAAGGACCCCGGCACCTACCGATGCGCGGGGTGCGGCGACCCCCTGTTCAGTTCGGAGTCCAAGTACGATTCGGGAAGCGGTTGGCCGAGCTTTTACGAGGCGATCGAAGGGGGGCGTGTCCGAACCGAGGAGGACCAAACGCTCGGGATGCGACGCATAGAGGTGCTCTGCGGGCGCTGCGATGGTCATCTGGGCCATGTCTTCCCCGATGGCCCTACGCCCACGGGGCTCCGCTACTGCATCAACTCGGCGGCGCTGGCCCTGGATACGGATGGAGCCTCCCCTGAGGGGTCCTCCGATGGAGCGCCCTCGGGCGAGCAGTCCTCCGATTAGGTATCCTTGAGCGCTGCTTTTGACGGTGTTTGCGGTCGCATGTGGCGGGACGACTCCGGCCCCGACGGCGGGAGTGTTCCAGGGAGCGGTCCCTGATCTCCGTGGCAGGCAGGTGATGGTGTTCCCGGTTCAGATTCAGGGCGGGCCTATCGATGACGCGAGTCTGGAGATCGATTTTGCGCTTCGGACGAAGACTTCCGCGGTCGGCTGGATTTTCTCCGATGAACTCGATGCGATTGTGGCGCGTTCTCCGGCGGTCGACACCGCCGTGAGGGGACTGCCGGTGAGGGTGTTTCTCGGTGCTGAGGTGGAGCGGATCGGCGATCCACTTTACGGTCAGTTGCGCCGAATGGGTGCGTTGACCGGCTCGGACGTCGCGTTGATTCCGGTGGCGCTTCGTCCCGGAGTCGATGGTGTGGATGGGGCATCGACTGTTGAGATTGTTGCGACTTTATTGAATGTTCGTACAGGGCGGGTGATATGGTTCGGTGTCGTCGCCGGGAGGCCGGGTTCGGTCACCGACTTCGGGACCGTCGCCTCGGCCGTGGAAGAATTGGCTGAAACGTTGTTGTGGTATCTGCAGTAGAAGAGGTACCGAGTGAAAAGACACAAAGGTGAAGAGATCTATATGGGCCGTGGGCCGATGATCAACTTGTTGAGCGTGAGCCTCATCCTGGGCGCCTCCCTGGGGTGTGAGCCGCCTGGGGACCTCGCTTTGCCGACAGAAAGTGAGGCGGAGGCGCACTATGCCAGTTCCACCGATCTGTCCGTGCGCGTGACCGGAAACATCGTGGAGGTCTCGGTAGAGCAACCCCTCGCGCAGGTGCGCAGGGGAGGCTCACTTTGGGTCAAAGTCGGACCCTACATCTACCTCTTCACCGAAGAGACGGAGTCGCTGCTTCAGTCGTATCCGGGGTTGTCGGGTGTTCGTGTCATTACGAGGACCAACCGAAGCCGTTCGGAAGTGGCTCGCGCTTTTCTCCATCGCGAATCCTTGAACGAAATAACGTGGCGTCGAGCCAAGAACATCGCCGGCAAGGCTCGGACCGACGGGACACGGCGTCCCGTTCTGCTGGAGGATCTCGTCGATTGGGGCCAGGAGCACACGGACTTCGAGTACAGCGAGGAATTCGTCAAATAGCCGTTGGCGACCACGCGTGATTCGCAAAGACCTCGACTCACTCGAAGCGACATGCCAGCGTTGCCTTTTGACCAAACCCCGGCAGGACCTGGACCGTCTACTCTGGTGCGATGCGTGTAAGGAAGGCGTCCGAGCTCGAGTCGCTCGGCAGAGTTGGTATTACGGTTTGGTGGTCGCGGTGGTGCTCGCCCTCTGGATCTGGCTCTACATCCAGCCCTCGAATTTGGTGATCGGAGGGTGGATCGGCACGGTTGTCGGTGCGCTCTATGTGACGGCCCGGGTCGTGCGGGAGGTGCTTTATTCCGTAGCGCGCATCCGCGGCGAGTTGGCGGACGGCGGTGCCACGTCGGAGGAACTCGGCTCCTAGGGCATCCTAGATGGGCCCGTGAGTCCCGCGCTCGCCTGACCTATCCCGCTCGCGCCCCGTTGTACTTACTTTTGGGTCGATTTTCGGGTTCTTCAATCCACAGTGAGGCACACGGCATGGCGGGCAAATTCGAGGGAACAGACTTCTACGACGTCGACTCCTTACTGAGCGAAGAGGAGCGCATGATTCGCGACACCGTTCGCGAATGGGTCGAGGAGCGCGTCATGCCCCTCATCAGCCAGGCTTATATCGACCGGCGTTTTCCCAGGGAGCTCATCCCCGAGATGGGCGAGATGGGCATGCTGGGCTCGAATCTACCCGAGGAGTACGGCTGCGCCGGCCTCAACAACATGGCCTACGGTCTCATCGCCCAGGAGCTCGAGCGGGGCGATTCGGGCATCCGCTCGTTCGCGTCGGTGCAGGGCGCCCTGGTCATGTACCCGCTCCTCACTTTCGGAAGCGAGGAGCACAAGCAGGAGTGGCTGCCCAAGCTGGCCACCGGCGAAAAGATCGGCTGCTTCGGCCTGAGTGAGCCCGACTACGGATCCAACCCGGCCGGAATGATCACCACCGCCAAGAAGACCGACGACGGCTGGCTGCTCAACGGCGTCAAGATGTGGATCACCAACGGATCCATGGCGGACGTCGCCATCATCTGGGCCCAGACCGGTGAAATCGGGGACATCAAAGGGATCCGCGGGTTCGTCGTTCCCACCGACGTGGAGGGCTTCACGGCCACGGATCAGAAGGGCAAACTGTCGCTACTCGCCTCGGACACCAGCGAGTTGCATCTGGAGGATATCCACCTGCCCGACAGTGCGCTGTTACCCGGGAGTGGCGGGCTGAAGAGCCCGCTCATGTGCCTCACCCAGGCGCGCTTCGGTATCACGTTCGGCGCGGTCGGCGCCGCCATGGCGTGCTTTGACGAAGCCAGGAGCTACTCGAAGGAGCGCGTCATGTTCGGCAAGCCGCTCGGCGGCAAACAGATCCAGCAGATCCGGCTCGCCGACATGCTGACCAACATCACGCAGGGCCAGCTTCTGTGCATCCAGCTCGGCCGGCTCAAAGATGCCGGCACGATGACACCCCAGCAGGTGTCGCTGGCCAAGCGCGCCAACGTCAACATGGCGTGTGATATTGCGCGTGAGGCCCGTCGTCTCCTCGGTGCCAACGGGATCCTCGTCGAGTACCACTCAATGCGGCACATGTGCAATTTGGAGTCGGTGTATACGTACGAGGGGACGCACGATATCCACGGGCTGATCTTGGGGCAGGCGGTGACGGGTATCGCCGCGTACTAGGGGAGGAGAGAGCCTGGCCTGCCCTCCTCAGTCCACGGGGCCGGCGACCGGAGTATCAGCGAAGTTGTTCGCGTGCCTGCCCTGCGTTCGCGCGGGGCGCTTCGGCATCGGTTGCATCGGCACGAGCTCACGGGTGATGTACACGCGAAACCAGTGCGTTACGTAGCTGAATGCGGGTAAGGGGTTGGTCGTCCTCCATTCGAGCGAGTACCACGGGACGGTCGGATCCTGGTGATGGTGGATATGCCGGTTGACGTTGAAGATCGGGAAGAACGGGGTGTACTCGTTCGCGAAACCGGGATCTCCAGGAGTGCTGCTGTGCTCAATGGCGCCCCGTAGCGATATGGGGACCAATACCGTGAACCCGAGGACGGCGAACGACCGCCAGATCATGTCGGTGTGTCCGGCCAAAACCCACGCGGTTATGACAATGGCCGAGAGTGCGATGCCGTATACGATCCGGCTACTCCGCACGTAGGGCTTTTTCCCGCGGAGTCCGTCGGCGAGCCAAGCCACGTGCCGCACGGCGTCGAATGCTGCCGCGAAGCTGAACATTCCGCTGGCGTGTTTCTCATCGGGCACATACGCCTGTTCGTGGTCCGGCGCAGGCACGTTGAGCCACTTGTGATGTGAGAGGTGCATGCCTCGAGCGACTTCCATGATGCCGAACGTCATCATGATCCTGTCCCAGAGGGTGATGACGGCGTGGTTGTCGCGGTACCGATTGAGCGTGATGCCGTGGAAGTACTCGTGCAACATCACCCCGATGCGGTGGGCGAGAAACACACAAGGTACGAATGCCATCCAGAGTGGCAGGCGGAGCAAAAGGCCGAAGTATAGGGCGGTCATCAACAGGAGGCTCCCGTGGGTAAGCACGGGAGCGAACCGTCGGCGAGCGAGCGGCGTCGCGCGCGCGGGCACTCCAGGTGAGTCGGTACACGAGGATGAGACATCCATGGGGATCTCCTTTTCCTCGAAGTTGGCGAGGATCGGGAGAATCCCTCATACGTCAGCTGACGTAACGAGGGCTGTCAGATTACGTAACGGGCATCCTCAGAACACCGTGCGCTGAACGAGCACCGTCACTTCGACGTCCGAGTACAGTCCTCCGTCGTCGGCACGACCCCGGATCACATAAGTCCCCGGCTCGGAAAACGTGACCTCGCTCACCCACCGTCCGTCTTCCGGAGCGTCCGGGAGGGTCCAGCCAACCGTCCAGGGCGAGTTGGCGAAAGGCCGTGTGTCCTCCCACGTCTTGATCTGGGGAGGGTCGAACTCCACCGCATCGCCGGGGCCCCGGTACACGAACCACGTGTAGTGCAGACCCACCCTCTTGCTCACCGTCCCCGACGCCGTCCCCCTCCCGAGGGCTCGCCGCAAGATGGATCGCGGGGTGGGTTCGGCGTCCTCTTCGTCGTCGTCTGCTGCGTCGTCTGCTTCTTCCTCCGCTTCGTCGTCTGCTGCGTCCGCTTCTTCGTCGTCTTCGTCGTCGTCTGCTGCGGAACTCGTGAAGAAGCTAATGCTTGTCGGCTGGCCGTCGT
>JAPYQK010000193.1 GCA_029941275.1 Longimicrobiales bacterium
GGGCGTGAGGCTCCCCTTGAAGATGGGGAGTCCGAAGAAAGTGAACCTGCTGGCGTGGGTAAGGCCGAGGCATGACGCCCGGCGGGGTGACCTCAGGTCAGGGCTCTATGGTAGAACATCGTCTCGACGCTGAGGGAGTCGATCCGCTACTCCTGACGGGGGCCAACGACACCAACATGAGGGAAGTGGCGACTCTGTGCGACATTCGGCTCGTGCTTCGCGGGGACCACCTGATCCTGTCGGGAGAGCTGTCGGCTGTGGAAAAAGCCGTTCCGTTGGTCCAGCATCTCATCGAACTCTCGCGTTTGCATCAGCCGTTCGACCGCAATGACATCGCACGCTTCGCCGAGGGTCTGGCTGCCCGTGGGCCTGAGGGTGTCGTGTCCCCCGAAACGGATGTCCAGATCGCGCTGCCGGGCTCCCGAAAGGTGATCCGCCCCAAATCCGACGGGCAACGCAAGTACGTCACGGCGATCAAGGAGAACGACGTCGTTATCGGGATCGGGCCGGCCGGAACGGGAAAGACGTACCTCGCCGTCGCTCTTGCGGTGGATGCACTCCACAAGAAGAGGGTGCGCCGTATCGTCTTGGCCCGCCCGGCCGTGGAGGCCGGGGAGAGTTTGGGATTCCTCCCGGGGGACATGCAGGAGAAAGTGGATCCCTACCTTAGGCCTCTCTACGATGCTCTAGAGGACATGATGCCACCGGAGCGGGTCCGCAAAGCACTCGAAGACCGGACCAT
Source organism: Longimicrobiales bacterium (assembly GCA_029941275.1). GTDB lineage: Bacteria > Gemmatimonadota > Gemmatimonadetes > Longimicrobiales > Gaopeijiaceae > UBA822. The sequence continues at coordinate 743 of JAPYQK010000193.1, forward strand.
CGAGATCGCCCCTCTAGCGTATATGCGTGGCCGGACCCTTGCCGATGCGTTCGTGATTCTGGACGAGGCCCAGAACTCCACCACGGCCCAGATGAAGATGTTTCTGACGCGGCTCGGGTTGAACTCCCAAGTCGTGATCACGGGTGACAAGACCCAGATTGACCTCCCCCGTAAGGAGGATTCGGGTTTGCTTCAAGTGGAGGCCATCCTTCGCGGCGTCGAGGGAATCGAGTTCATCTATTTCGACGACACGGACGTCCTTCGCCATCGCCTCGTGAAAGACATCATCCGGGCTTACGCCCGAGCAGATGCCGGGGGGGCATCGTGAGCCGGGACGGGCTCTCGACGCACGGAGACGCAACGGAGGCGCAGCCGGACCACCCGCGCCCGGTCTGGCCAGACGGGGTCCTGCACCATGGGTTCCGGTTGCTACTGCTCGTTGTGCTCGCCTCGGCGATCACCGCCCTCTTTCCCCCGATGAGGGGATCCACCCTGGGCGAATTCGAAGTGGGGATGGTCCTTACGGAGCCGGTCATTGCGGAGGTCCCGTTCACCATACTCAAGTCGACCGCAGAGCTGCAGCGGGAACGGCAGGATGCGGCGGCGGGAGTCACCCCCACGTTCATCCACCGCCCGAATGCCGAGAACACCATGGTGGACCGGCTCGGGGCCTTCTTCGACCAACTCGACTCGGTGGTCCTGGACGGCGATTCGGAGGATCTGCGCGCCGAGATGCTCGAGGCGTCTGTCGTCGCCACTTCGGGGCAAGCTCTTCTTCTCATGGACGATGTGACCCGCGAGCTCCTACGCAGCACGTCGATCTCCGGCGTGCGACGGTATGTAGCCGTCGGGGTGGTCGACCCATTGGAGGCCGGTGAGCTCACCGTGGATCGCGTTTCGATTCAGTACGCGGGGGAGGACAGCCGCCGATCGGTGGCGAGCGAGGACGTTTTAGCGGGTGGTGACCTGCCGGGTAGAATCGCCAGCGAGCTCGAGACGACCAACCCCGAACTAAGCTCGCTCCTTCGTCTGATTCTCATCAACCACATCATCTATTCTCTTGATTTCGATGGAAGCGTCACCGACGCCGATCGTGAGGCTGCCCGCCAGGCGGTGCCCGAATCGATAGGGAATGTGGTCGAGCAGGAGGCGATCGTTCGGGCGAACGAACCCATTACGGGGGCCGACGTCGACCGCCTGGTCGCGTATGAGAGTGAGCTGCGCCGGCTCCAGTTGCTTGAGGAGTCCGGTCTACAGTTCGGGCAGCTCCTCGGCCAGTTTCTCCTCAACCTGTCACTTCTGGGCGTGTACGGGGCGCTCGTCTTTTTCTTGCGGCCAGCTATTTACGGGTCCTTAAAGTGGTTGGTTCTGCAAGCGGCGCTGGTATTGATCTACTTCGGTGCGGCTTGGGTCATTGCTTCCAACGGTCTCGCGTCTGAGGCTTTGCCGGTGGCCTTCGTCGTTCTGGCGCTGGCCGTACTTTGGGACTCTAGAGTCGCGTTGGTGATGGGGCTTGTTCTGGCGGGCCTAACGGTGGCTCAGCCACCGTTCGCTACACTAGATGTCTTGTTCCCAGTGATGATCGGGGGTGGAGCCGCGGCCATGAGTGTCAGAGTCGTCCGTCGTCGCGCGCAGACGTGGGTGTTCGTGGCGATCATCACGGGAGCCTATGCCGTGACTCTCCTGTCGTTGAGCCTGGTGGGGGGAGACTCGCCGACGGATTTTGCCGTAGCGATGGGCTGGGCTGGCTCGAACGCTGCCCTGAGCGCCATCATCGCCATGGGGTTCGTGCCCGTATTCGAGTGGTTCACCGGGATCACGACCGACCAGACGCTCCTCGAGTGGGCGGATCCGAATGCACCACTCCTGCGTCGTCTGTCGCTCGAAGCTCCCGGCACATACGCCCACACCATCAACGTTGCGAATCTCGCCGAGCTGGCCGCCGGATCCATCGGCGCCCACGCGCTGTTGTGTCGAGTCGGCCTCTACTACCACGATGTCGGGAAGGTGCTCAAACCCCACTATTTCGTAGAGAACCAGCCTGAAGGCAGGAACCCGCACGACAAGCTGAAACCGGATACGTCTGCGGCCATCCTTGTGGAGCACGTAGTCGAGGGAATTCGACTCGGGAAGGGGGCGAAGCTGCCGGAAATCGTCCAGCGGTTCATCTCCGAACATCACGGGACCCAGCTCATCACCTACTTCTTCAACCGGGCGCAGCAAGAACTCGGCGAGGACGGTGTCGACGAAGCGGAGTACCGGTACCCAGGACCCAAGCCGCAGTCGAGGGAGACGGCCGTGGCGATGATGGCGGATTCTATCGAATCCGCGACTCGAGTGCTTCAGGAACCCACGCCCGAGCGTGTGCGTGATCTCGTGGACGGAATCATCGAGAGCAAACGAAAGGACGGCCAGCTCGATGAGGCTCCGTTGACCATGCGGGAGATCACCATCCTGAAGGACACATTCGTCAAAGCTCTGAGTGGCATCCATCATCACCGGATCGACTACCCCACGACTAAACACCTGACCGACGCTCCAGACGACGCTTCAAGCGAATCCGATCCCGAGTCCGGGCGGGAATCTGGGCCTTCGGAGTCGTCCGAGGGCGACGGGCGGTCCGAGCTGTCCAAGAAGGAGGCTGCCGGCTCCGTGGGTGCCAGCGAACAAATGGAACTCGGCGATGGCCAATCCGAGTCTTAGACCCTAGTTCGTGGAAATCCAAGTCTCTGGAGAACACCCCGGCGTGTCCCAAGACTGGTTGTATCAAGCGGTTTCTCTGGTCCTTCGGAACGCCGGCCTCAACGATGGTGAGATTTCACTGACGCTGTTGGACGATGACTCGATTCGTGAGTTGAACCGGACCTATTTGGGTAAGGACACCCCGACGGACGTCATCTCCTTCACCCTTTATGAGGGTGAAGAGTCCGTGTTGGGAGACGTTTACGTGGGATACGAGCGAGCCGCAAGTCAGGCGGATGAAGCCGGGATCCCCGTCGAGGAAGAGTTGGCCCGACTGTCCATCCACGGTACCCTCCACGTGCTCGGGTATGACCATCCGGACACTCCGGCGCGCTTCGCCAGCGACATGTTCGTCCTGCAGGAGCGCTTGGTCCGGAAGCTACTGGACGAAGCGAACTGAAGACGCCACTCTCCGGGGCATGACCACTAGTCCCATCGACGAATCCCTGGGTCTTCAGGAACGAATAGCCACGCTGATCAGCGAAGGGGATGTGTCTGCCCTGGAGGCGATGCTCGAAGAACTCCACCCGTCGGACATCGCCGACGTGCTGGAGTCGCTGGGCGACGACCTGCGACTTGCGTTGGTTCGTGCTCTCCCGACCGACGTGGCATCGGAGACGCTCGCCGAGATGGAGGAGGGCGAGGTTCGAGCTGAACTCCTGACTGCCCTGGCTCCTGCGGAGGGCGCGGAGCTTCTTCATGAGTTGCCGGACGACGATGCCACCGACCTGGTTGGTGAACTCCCACCGGAGGCGCGGGACCGGTTGCTCGCGGAGTTGCCCACGGAAGAAGCGGGTGAGATCCGCGATCTTCTCCAGTACGACCAGGAATCGGCGGGGGGGATCATGACCACGGCTCTGGTGTCTGTGCTGGGCAACATCACGGCGGGGGAGGCGATCGAGGCCGTGCGGGTCAGGGGGAGGGAAGTGGAGGACTTCTACACCGTGTTTGTGGTCGACGAAAACACCAGGCTTCTGGGTACCGTCCCCTTGGACGATTTGATCATTTCCGATACTGACCATCGCATCGACGAGCTGATAGAACCGACCGTCGCCTCGGTGCTCCCGGGGGCAGACCAGGAAGAAGTTGGCCACATGATCGCGCGTTACAACTTGGTGTCTCTGCCGGTCGTTTCGGACGACGGGGTCCTGCTGGGCCGTGTCACGTTCGATGACGTCATCGACGTCATCGAAGCGGAGAGCACCGAAGACCTTCTTCTCTTTTCCGGCGTGTCTGACGACGAAGAGCTCCGGGGCACGTCCTTCGAGGCGGTCCGCGCTCGGCTTCCCTGGTTACTCCTCAACACCATGACGGCGAGCCTCGCAGCCAGCGTGGTCTGGATTTTCCGTAGCGAGATCGCCGCCGCGACGCTTCTGGCCGTGGTCATGCCCGTGGTGGCGGGACTCGGAGGAAATGCCGGCCAGCAGGCGCTCGCCGTGACCGTTCGGCGATTGGCGACCTCGGCCGGGCCGCTCGAAGCACGCGGCCAGGTCGTACGCAAGGAAATTCTGGTGGCGTTGTTGAACGGGGCCGTGATCGGCCTCTTGGTCGCCGGAGCGGCGGCGTTACTCGCCGTATCCATGGGGGCGGATGCCCGGCTGGGTGGGGTCGTGCTGTTGGCCATGTGGGGTAACATCGCGATGGCGGGATTTGCCGGCTCCTTCATCCCCACGTTCCTGGATCGGATGGGGCAGGATCCGGCCGTCGCTTCCACGGTATTTCTGACGGCCCTCACCGACTTGACCGGTTTTCTCCTGCTTCTGGGATTGGCCACGGTCATCCTGTGAAGGAGTGTTCGTGACTTCCAAGGTGTCTCGACGATGAAAAGCCTTCTCAGGGGTGAGCTCCTCTTGGCTCTCCTCATGTTCGTATTGGTCTTCTTCATCCCCACCCATCTGCTCGAGAATCCGCT
>JAPYQK010000194.1 GCA_029941275.1 Longimicrobiales bacterium
CTCGTAGAGCTGCGCATGCAACTTGCTGATCGGGATCTCTCCGCCCCACGGTTCGGTGAACCCCTCCGGATCCTCGACGGTGAACTCGTACAGGATCGTCTCTTCGTCGACGCGCGTGAACCGTTCAGTCACTTTCCCCTCAGCCGACGGGGTGACTCCGCGAATCGGTTGTTGCAGGCTGAGGTTCGTCGTCTCGACAATGAGTACGTCGCCTTCCCACCGACCCCAGGAGTTGCCGAAGTACGGGCGGACATTCCCGGGCATGTAGTTGGGCTCACCAATCCGGATGATCCGCGCGTCGTGGACCATTTCCGACATGATCATCAGGTAGTCGGTCGTCTGTACGATCGTGTAGTTGGAGTTGTATGCCCCCACGGGGAGCATGGGCGGTCCGGAAGGCGACCCGAAAAGGATGCAGCGCTCGCCGAACGGTCTCAACTCCGGGTGGTCGTATTGGCCGAACTGGCTTCTGAATTCCTGGCGCTCCTCGATCAGCCGTTCGGCCGCTGCCGTGCGTGCCGGAACGCGGCCGTTCGCAGGATGAGTGACCAACGAGGTTCTGGGCTGGCCACTAACGATGGCGATCCGCGTGCCAGTCTCCCAATAGACCTCGTTGTACTCCTGGCCGGCTAAAGATCCCGGGCGGGCGGTCCTTCCGCACGCGACGGTCCCCGGTGCCGGGGGGCAATCTCCGTCCCTCTGTTCGATCTCCTGGACTTCCTCCCACGTGTACACTGGACCCTGACCCTCAGGACGCTCGAACGGAGTGAGGGTCGAGTTCGTCCAGCTTCCCTGGAAATCCGGACGGCCGTCGGACGTCCGGGGGACTTCCCACTCGGCGGAGTCGGCGGTTCGAGCCTGGGCGGCTACCGTCGAGACGCCGCCGGGCGCCGCCGCTGCAAAGAGTACGGAGAAAGTCAAAGCGGAGAATCGCATCATCTCAACCTCCATCCAGCAAGATTCACGAGACTGACCGGCACTCGAATCGAATAGCCGGATAGCGAATACTTTGGAAAGCGGGATCAAAGTAGCCGACCCGCCGCGCGTGGCGATAGAGGTGTCAAAAAAGCTTAGTTCGACGTTTCCTCAATCGCCAGCAACAACTGATCCCGCTCTTTCTTCAACACTCTGAGTTGCAGGAGCGAAGGTAGTGAAATCAATCCGGTAACCAACGTTGGCCCAACGATCCACGACAACACATAGCCCAGCCCACCGCCCATCGCGGCCGCGCCAAGCCCGGCGGAACTGGCCAACCAGACGCCAAAGTACACACGTAGGCTGCGGCGAAGAGGTACCATATCGGACTCGACCGCATCGATCGCATCGAATCCCTCGAGCAAATCACTTTTGCGGATGTCTTCGCCCACGTGCTCCTTGAGGCCGACGGGCTGCGAAACGACCTAATCGCCCACCCTGAGAATGTGCACGTTCTCGAGCCCCGGACTCGACCATTCCGGATACTTAGCGACGAAGCTCGCATGAACCGCCAGTCGCGTTTCGGCATCGGTTATATGGCTCAGAGTCTGATCGAAAACTCCATCGCCGATTTTCAGGCGCACCCTCGGGTTGCGCATCACGTTGCGGTTCCAGCCGCGCTCGTCCGGAAACACGCCGCCCTCGTAGTAGGCGGAGAATATGTACAGATCACCGTCATGGAGTGCGCAGTACGTGGTAACCGAATGCGGAATCAGGTGGGGCGTGCGGGTTTGAACAAAGATCTCTTGATGATCTTCCGTGAACGACCAATCAGTGGTCGGCTCGCTAGCCCTCTCCCCCGTCAACCACAGGCCGGGTCGCTGATCGCTGGGTTCGTAGCCGAGCAGGCGAAGTGAAACGAACGTGCCTACCACTAACAGGAGCAGCGTGATTCCAGCGGTCTTCGCAATTTTTTTCATGTCCGCGCTCTCTCTAGCGCCTTTGCGGCTGGAAGCCGTCCATGGACGGTCCGCCGTAGAAGAACCGCCAGTCGGCAGCGTCCGGTCGGCCGTTGGGCCCCGTGTTCGCATAGGCCGCACTGGTGGATCCCACGAACTTACCCGCCCTCAACGCCCCCTCCTTGACCTTGTCGAACATCGCGTGCCATTCCGGCGAGGTCGGCGACAGGCCGCTGAAGTTTCCAAGGTCTCCGTTCGAGGCCCAGAGCACGTCGATCCCCGACACCCTGGCGATGTGGTACGCGTTTTCCACCCCGATCGGCGTCTCGATCTGAGCGACCACTAGCATGTTGTCGTTGATGGTCTGTCGGTAGTTCTGGCCCGTTCCGCGCCAAACACGGGCGGCTTGGCTAAGACCCGCGCTCCGGCGGCCCTCGGGTGGGAATCTCGCAAGATCGGCCAGAGCCATCGCTTGCTCCGCCGTGTTGATGGTTGGCCCAATCACTCCGAGCGCGCCGATGTCCGTCGCCTTCTGAATCGATCCTTCCAGCACGTCCGGCAGCCGAACCATCGGAACGCCGACCCCGGGACACGCGGCGATCATCGCCTCGACGTCGGCCCAGCTCATCGTGCTGTGTTGCATCTCGAAGAAGATGAAGTCGTAGTGTGGCGCCACCTCGCAGTAGAACTCGGTGTCGAGCCTGGCGATGGTATACGTGAAGACCTGCCCGCCGTCGAGCAGCTTCTGCTTCGCCGTGTTGTACAGCGGCACATCCGGATTCGTGAGGCTCTCTCGCACTGCCCAGCCCTGTTCGCGCTGGGCCGACGCGGGCCAGGCGGCCGTCAGAACGAGGAAAGTGGCAAACGCACCGGCCAGAGCGACTTTCCGTCCTTGCATTTCGATTCTCCTCTTCAACGAACGATCCAGCGGGATCGTAAAATAGTCATGACCACCGTTCCCTTTCTTGTCCCCTACCGAGCGCGGGTCATGACGGCCAATACCTTGAAGCCTTCCGCCAGCCGTTGTGCCGTTTGCCGCTCGGCGTCTTCCGGCGAACTCGCCACGATCGGATAACCGCACGGGATGTCCCTCTCGATGCACGCCTCGAGGACCTGGTGCACGAGTTCGTCGATGCGGGGGGCGTTGGGACCGTCCTCGCCTGCCGACGTGGCCAAGTCGGTCGGCCCGAGGAAGATCACGCCGATCCCCGGCACATCTAGGATCTCGTCGAGGTTTTCGATTCCAAGCAAGGTTTCGATCTGCAGCATCGCGACGAGCGTCCCGTCTGGGTCGAGCGGCCAGACGTCCGCGCCCCCTGCCCGCCCGATACGCATCGAGTTGACTGCGGATATGGCTTGTGCCCGCGTCTCGATGTCGGGGAACATCACGCCCGTCGCACCGGCAGCGAGCACCTGCCTGACCACTGCCTCGGGCGTGTCTCTCGCTGCGAGCGGTATACGCACGACCGGAGCTGCCGCCTGTCCGGTGGCCGAAGCAACCGCCCGACCACCGCCCGCCCGGATTGCGACCACTGCGTCGCGCACCCCGTCTATGTCGAAATCGCCGTATTGTTCGTCGATGACTGCGAAGTCTAGGCCGGGCCGTGCGGTGCGTGTAAAGGTGCCCATGGCTGGGCGCCCTTGCTGCAGTTGCTCTACGACTCGGTTGGCCGAGGGAGTCTCCTGAGCATACACGGGATGCCGCACCGCGCCGATGAGGGCGGCGGCGCACACGGCGGCGTAAAAAACGCTAAGAGAAAGAGGCGTGGGTCGCATGCCGCCTATCATACCGGGAGCGGGCCGTCCACGCGATCAGCTGTGCTTCCCGCAGCGATCCGCTAGAGGTTGTGTGGAGACGTCGGCCCTGCAAGTATCATCTACGACCTTCCTGATTTGGAGCCGATAGGTAGGATGAACCCGCCAACAAGAATCGCGGAGCAAAACCGTTCAGACATGGTTCGACCAACCGTAGGACGGAGCAGCTTCAGACGAAGAGCCTCGAGCGTCATACTCTTGATGGGGGCTGTGATGAGTGTCTCCGCCAGTGGAGCCGCCGAGTCTTCAGACCCAGTTGCTTCCGTGGTCCCTGAAGCCATGGCCACGGCCACGCGGTCAACCGGCGCTGGTTCGGTCGCCCCCCAGGGGACGGGACACATGATGGTGTCCGAGCGGTCTCAGCTACACCTGGACGAACCAAGCTTTCCGAACCAGTCGGACTGCATGCAACACGTATCGACGCTCCAGGATGCCGAGGAGTTCGCAAGTTGCATGGAGGTCCCCCGTACCGCGACCTGTCTTCAGATCACGGTGGGGTACCAGGAGAGCGACAGCTGGTGGGAGTGTTTCGTCGACCCCGCTGTGTGCGAAGTTCGGACGGCGGAACACGATGTTTTGTGGCAACTCGTCAAAGACGCGCGGGCAATTCTCCAGGCGTGCTCTGAGACGGCGTTGGCATCGGTGGTCGCCAGCCCCTAGTCGCTCATTGCGGCGGGTGCCACGGCATCAAGTCCCACAGCAACAGGACCCTGGGGACACGGCCCTACCGGCCAACCGAATTCCGCAGGTCTTACTGCGTGCCCGCCCCCGTCGCGGTGGCATCCTCCATCACTTCGGGGGCCCAACACAGCGGGCACCCGATGTCGTATTCGTTCTTGTCCTTCATGTTCGCGCGTCGTTCAGCCATTTCGGCCTGGAACTGCTCCTCGGTAAGCCGAACCGCTTGGCCGAGGTCGGCGAACATGTTCGAGACTGAGCGCCGGCCGCTTCCAGCCCAGTTTCTCCTGTCCGCGATGTTGGGGTTGTCGGCGCTGGTGTCCACGAAACCTACCATGTGCAGAATGGTGCCTTTCGGCAGCAACGGCGCCGCGTCGTCCTCGTAGAGGTACTGTTTGACCCAGTTGTGGTCGTAGCCCACACAGTTGAGCATGAAGCGGTTGATGCCCCAGATCGCCTCCAGGCACATGCGCACGCCCGGCGCGTGAAGATGCGGCTCGAAGGACACGATCTTGGTGTGTGCTGCGAGCACCTCATACGCATGGAACTCCTGAGCCGCTTGATTCGGCCTCACGTCCATGTCGATACCGTTGCCACCAAGCCTGATCGAACTCCTGTATTTCGGCTCGTAACCCACTGGATAGAACGTGAAGCCGAATTCGAGGTGGCCGGTGGTCTCCCGCCAGCCCGTCGAGTGCAGGTGGGACTGGGTGAGCGACAAACCTGAATTCGCCTGCAACACCATCCCGACGCCGTCGCCGAAGATATCCGCGTTACGCCCGATTTCATGGACGGGCCAAACCAAGGGGGGGCCCGGAACGATACCGGTCCCACGCTCGTTCAAGACCCCGCTGAAATACGTCATGTGGTGAAAAATATTACGTCCACCCACCGTGGTGACTTCGACATCCGTGGGAATGTCATTGATCTCCCGGACCTCCACGGACCGCACGTACCGGGCCTCCGTGAGACCGGTCGGTACGATACCGAAATCCCCCCACCGGTCGGGCCCAATGGCCGGAACGGTC
>JAPYQK010000195.1 GCA_029941275.1 Longimicrobiales bacterium
GCCTACCTGTTCCTCCTTTCGGCTCTACAGGAGGTCATGCAGGGGCTGGAGGAGCCGCGCCATATCACAGGACCGGAGTTGGCGAACGGCGTGCGTCGCCTCGCTTTGAGTCGTTTCGGACCTCTGTCCAGGACCGTCCTTCAGCACTGGGGAATCCACTCGACTGAAGACCTGGGTGATATCGTCTTTGCTCTGGTCGAGTGCGGCGTCCTCATCCGACAGGAAGGAGATTCCCGAGAAGATTTTCGGGACGTCTTTGATTTCGAACAGGTATTCGAGCAAGATTATCCATGGAGTCCAGGGATCTGACGTCTTTGGAATCGAGAATTTTTCGCGTGGTGGGGAGGGGTTAACATGGACGAGACGGGATTTCCTCGGTGTCTGAAGTGCGATTCGGCGATTCTACTTCCTCTTTCTGACTATGGCCGTGATGGCGCCTCGATCCGCTATAAGGCCTGGGTGTGCTCCAACCCTGAATGTGGGTTCAACATCCGGATCGACAATGGGGAAATTTCGCTCGGTCGAAGTATCGGCGAGAGCTACAAGTAGGTCATCCCCCAACGGTGTGACCTCCGCTGTGCGGGGCTTCGCCGTCCTCTTCTTTCTGTTCCGCATGATCGGTGTCTGTCTGTTCCGGACGGACCGCGCTTTTCCAGGGTGCCTCCGTCGGACCCGGAAGGAAATCGAGGCATGAGCACCACGCCGCTCCGGCCTTACGGGGCCCAGCGCGTGTGGGCGCCCACCGCCACCGAGGCCGCCGCATTCGATCGAGCCGTCATAGAGCACCAGGGAGTTCCGCAAGCCGCTCTCATGGAGTGTGCGGGGCGCTCCGCTGCGGAGATTCTCGTTCGACTGTTTCCCCACGGAGAGGTCGTTGCGCTGATCGGCGCGGGAAACAATGGCGGCGATGGCCTCGTGATGCTCAGGACCCTGAAGGCGTGGGGGCGCCCGGTTCGCGCTGTTCTCGTGGCGGACCGGGACTCTGAAAATTTCCTGCGCGGATGGCAGATCCGGCTCGAGAAGGACGATGGACTCGGACTCGGCGAGGGAGACTTGGACGCGGTATTACGTGGAGCGTCCGTCCTCGTGGACGCCATACTCGGCACGGGGATCCGAGGGGCACCGCGGGAGCGCCAAGCCCGCGCGATCCGGGCGATCAACAAGTCGGATCGGCCGGTGGTCGCGCTGGACACGCCGTCGGGAGTTTGCGGCGACACCGGTCGAGTTGCCGGGGAGGCGGTCGATGCGGAGGTGACGGTTGCTTTTGGATGGCCGAAGCTGGGCACGCTACTCCAACCGGGCCGCTCTAGAGTCGGACGTTTGATCGCGGTGGAGATCGGGTTCCCTCCTGTTCCGGATTCTGGTTTCGGTGCCGCCGTCGCCACGCCGGCTTGGGCGGCTGAGACTCGTCCGAGGCGCCAGCCAGATGCTCACAAGAACAGTGTGGGGACACTCCTCCTCGTGGCAGGACGACCCGGGATGGCCGGAGCTGCAGTGATGGCGGCGAGGGCGGCCCTGCGATCCGGAGTGGGCCTGCTGAGAGTCGTCTCATCGTCCGAAAATCGTTCCATCATTCAAGGGTCCGTTCCAGAGGCGATCTTCGTTTCGGCCGAAGACATCGAGGCTGTGCGGGAGGCCGCCGCCGCGTCCCAGGCGTTGGCCGTAGGTCCCGGCCTCGGAACCGAGGCAGAGGCGGCGGAGCTCTTGAGGCGTGTGCTCCAGCTGTCCGGAGGACTTCCAACGGTGCTTGATGCCGATGCGCTGAACTTGGCATCCTCGGGGGACGGGCCGGGCGTGGCGGAATGGGCCGCCGAGCGGCCGACACTGGTGACACCGCATCTCGGTGAAATGAAACGCCTGACCGGGCTGGACGGAGAGGTGATCCAGCAGGACAGACTGGGAGCCGCCCGTGACCTGGCGAGTAGGACGGGGGCGGCGGTTCTTCTCAAAGGCCTTCCGTCGATCGTGATGCTCCCCGATGGCGCGTGTCTCGTGGATTCCATGGGTTCGTCCGACTTGGCAGTGGGCGGCATGGGCGATGTGCTGACGGGCGTATCAGGTGCCCTTTTGGCACAGGGACTCTCACCGGCGGAGTCCGGTGCGCTCGGCCTGTACACGACGGGCCGTGCGGCCTCACGTGCTGCGTTGGGTCCGAGTCTGACGCCCTCGGACGTTATCGAACAGCTTCCCACCGTGTGGTCTGAAGAAGGGCCCGGAGAAAGCGACCTCGATCATCCGTTCGTGATCTTCGACCAGGACCCGGCACGATGACCGAGTTCGACCTGATACGAGATCTTCTGACGAAAGTGAACCAGCCAGGCCGTGCCAACGCGGCGACTGACGTTTCCGGTGGCGGTGCGGTGTGGTTGGGTCCGGGAGACGACGCAGCCGTGATCGTCGGTACGCGGCTGGTAATGAGTACCGATCTGACCGTAGAGGACATACACTTTCGGCGGAGCTGGGTAACGTTCACCGAGGCCGGCACGAGGGCCGTCACCGCCGCCGCCAGCGATCTGGCGGCCATGGCGGCCACGCCGGTCGCGGTGCTGATCTCGCTGGCTGTCGCCCCCGAGGAGGCGAAGGCGGTGTTGTCCGAGCTCGGTGACGGGATCAAGATCGCGTTGGATGAAATCGGTGCACCTTTGGTGGGCGGTGACTTGTCGGCGTCTCCCGGGCCGGTCTTTATGGACGTCACTGTCGTTGGGGCCGCCGACGAGCCAGTCACGCGGACTGGCTCGCATGTTGGAGACGAGTTCTGGGTCACCGGAGTTCTTGGCGGAAGCGCCGGCGCGGTGCGCGGCTGGCAGGCGGGGGTCGAGCCGAGCCCGAATCTTCGAGCGGCCTTCGTGCGGCCTAAGGCCCGGATCGAAGAAGCACGTTGGCTTGCCGAGCGGACACAGGTGAAGTCCATGATCGATATCTCGGATGGACTGATGGGCGACGCCCGGCACCTTGCGGCGGCCTCCGGCGTACGCATCGTGCTCGACCCGAGTTTGGTCCCGGTCCACCCCGACCTCAGCACGGAGCACGCGTTACTTCTAGCCATGACGGGGGGCGAGGACTACGAGCTGGGCTTCATGTCGCCACCCGGTCTTGTCGCGGGTTGCGCGGGAGACTTTCAGGATGAGTTCGGAATTCGATTGACCCGCGTGGGCCACGTGGAGGAGGGCAGGGGTGTCGAAGTCGTTGGCGATGCCCCCGGGGTGGAGGGTGTGACAGGGGGGTTCGACCATTTCTCCGCCCCAGACGGGTCGTGCTGAGGTCTGCCTGGATCCTGGGCGTCGGAGGCATCGTCACGTTCTGGTACGCCAGCCGGGTCGTGTTGCTCTCCTTCTACCGAGACCGGGCCGCGCTTTGTGGGCGCTGCTACTCGGTGGCGCGTGCCTGGTCCCGGGCCATACTCAAGTTGTCCGGCACCTCGGTTCGGGTGGAGGGTGTCGAGAATCTCGCGTTGGACGGGGCTTTCATTATGGTTTCCAATCATGAATCCTGGTTCGACGTATGGGCACTTGCCGGAAGCTTGCCCGTCGATACACGCTTCGCCATCAAGAAGGAACTGGAGCGTATTCCGATTTTCGGGCGCGCCTGGAGGGCCTGTGGACACATCTCTATCGACCGCTCGAACCAGGCCGTCGCAATCGACTCGATGTCCGAGGCAGGGAAGCTGATCAAGGCAGAGGGTCTTCACATGCTTTTCTTTGCGGAGGGGACCCGATGTTCGGACGGTGCGCTGCACCCCTTCAAGAAGGGGCCGTTCGTGATAGCGATCGAGGGAGGTGTCCCCATCGTCCCGATCGCTTTGGTGGGCAGCCGGTCGATCATGCCCAAGGGCTCGTTCCGAATCCGCCCGGGAACCGTCACAGTGCGAATCGGCGAGCAAATAGCCGTTGAGGGGATGGTGCACGACGACCGGGACCAGCTTCGCGATTCGGTCCGAGAAGCGGTCGCACGGCTACGGGGGGGATGGGGGCGTACCTGTTGTCTACCGGGGGAGCCGCCATTGGACGATGTTCCGGAGGCATCGAGTTCGAACACCCCATAGGAGCAAATCAGGCGTGTCAGCGATCATAGACGTGAAGGGCCGAGAAATTCTGGACTCACGCGGGAACCCGACGGTGGAGGCCGAAGTCCTGTTGGAAACGGGAGTCAGAGGCCGGGCGGCCGTTCCGAGTGGCGCTTCGACGGGCGAGCATGAGGCCGTCGAGCGCCGTGATGGCGACCCGGCGCGGTATCTGGGGAAGGGTGTCCTGGACGCGGTCGAGTCCATCAATACGGAGATAAGTGATGCTGTTCGTGGTTTCGAGGCGCGTGAACAACTCGACCTCGATCGCACGATGATCGAACTCGACGGGACGCCCAACAAGGCGCGCCTCGGCGCGAACGCGATTCTTGCAGTCTCCATTGCTGCGGCCCGAACGGCGGCTCTGGAGAACCAGCTGCCACTCTATCGGTACCTCGGTACGGCGCAATCCAACGTACTCCCCGTTCCGATGATGAATATCCTCAACGGAGGCGCCCACGCGCCGAACAACGTCGATATTCAGGAATTCATGGTCATGCCCGTCGGGTTCGACACATTTTCGGAGGGGTTGCGCTGCGGCGTCGAGATTTTTCATCACTTGAAGAAGGTCCTGTCCGAAAAGGGTCTCAACACTGCTGTCGGAGACGAGGGGGGATTTGCCCCGGATCTCGGGAGCAACGAAGAGGCTGTGGAAGTCGTACTGACCGCCATCGAACGGGCCGGGTTCCACCCGGGAGACGATGTCTTGCTTGCGATCGACGCAGCCGCGAGTGAGTGGATGGAGGGCGACGAGTACGTCTTTCGCTGGTCGTCCGGGGAACGGCGCGATTCCGCCGGCATCGTCGAGTTCTGGACTGAATGGCTGGATCGGTATCCCATTCGATCGCTTGAAGATCCGCTAGGAGAAAACGATTGGGAGGGCTGGGAGAGGCTCACCGACGCTGTCGGGTCGACCACCCAGATCGTGGGCGACGACCTCTTCGTGACTAATGTGACGAAGCTCGAGCGCGGCGTCCGGAACGGGGTGGCGAACGCGATCCTCATCAAGGTCAACCAAATCGGGACACTCACCGAGACCCTGGATGCGATCCGCTTGGCTGATGACTCGGGCTACAAGTCGGTGATTTCGCACCGATCGGGTGAAACAGAAGACACCGTGATCGCTGATTTGGTCGTGGCGACGGGTGCCGGACAGATCAAGACGGGTAGTGCCAGCCGAACCGACCGCGTGGCGAAGTACAATCAGTTGCTCCGCATCGAAGAGGCGCTTGGAGAGGCGGCCGTGTATCCGGGTAGAGGCCTCTGGAGCTGATGAAGCGGCTCATCGTCCCCGCATTGATCGGGCT
>JAPYQK010000196.1:0-3328 GCA_029941275.1 Longimicrobiales bacterium
ATCCTGGTGAAACGACACCGAGCCTCCCAGTTCGGCGAGGCGAACGGGTCCCGCGAGTTCCGGGTCATCTCGGCCCATGGAGGGGAGAACTGGCCCGAAGCTGATGGGGATCCCCTTCTCTGCCAGTTCTTCCGCGAGATCGACCGTCGCATCGGCGTGGTGGATATACAGGTCCAGGTTGAACTCGTCCTTGAGCGCAATCGCCGCCCGCATAGGCTCCACGCCATGCGCATGCACACCAACCGGAAGCTCTCGGGACAGCGCTCTCCCCAGGGCCTCGAGTTGCGGGTTCCAATCCGGCGGGTTCGTTCGTTCGCCCCGAGCATAGGCATCGGTCGCAGCCTGGTAGCGTTGGGCCTCCTGGAGCCTCTCTCTCAGCATGACGAGGATGCCGGGTACAGGAATGCGCCATTGGTTACGCGACTGGATCCGCATGGCGAACTTGAGTCCCCCCTCAGCGAACCACATCTCGTCGACCGAGTGGCCCCGGAGCTTGACGACCACTCCTTGGCCGCTCGCGAAGCTCCTGCTCCCGGTCGTGATCTGCATGGTCGTGATCCCAGCCGCCAGAGCGAGGGCGAAGCCGGGATCCTGGGTCGCGAGTCCATCAATCGCGCGTACCTCGGAATTGATCGGCTTCGAAAGCTCGTTGTTATCGGACCCGGTTTCGGGTCTGTACAGCTGCTTGAGCCCCATATGTGAGTGACTCTCCACGAGACCGGGCATCACGCTCATCCCGGTAAAGTCGAGAACATCGGCACCCGGAGGTATGGCCAGGTCAGCTCCGACGGCGAGGATGCGGCCACCCTCCACGAGCATCACCCCCCGTTCGATGGGAGGGCTCGTCACAGGGTAGAGCGTGGCCCCGACCACCGCGACGACGCCGGAGGCCTGCGCCGTGCGCGGCGGAAGAGGGTGCTGCACCGCTTGTTGCGGGAGCGCCACAGCGAGGGCGAGCGTAGCGAGGCCGAGCATCGTCATCTTCTCCCAGAACCGACAGGGGAACAGCCGGCCAAGTTACGGCTACGCGCGACGTAGGCCAGTCAGCCTCGGCGCCAGACGCCCTTCGCATGACCACCTCCGTCCCCACCGCACGAGCCCACCGAGTTTGCCGGATACTGACCCTACCAATCCCGTTCTCGATACTTCCACTCGAACGAGGGCTCGCATCACGGTCCACCCAGATCGGCTGCACACATCCCGTATCTTGGCCCGATCTTCAGGCCAACCCCAGCCGGTCACCGGTGGGCCTTGCGGCTCCGGTTCTGGGAGAGCAAGGTGCTTCCGCACGTGGTCTGACTCCCGGAGGTCAGGATGTCCCAAAGACGTTGTCGCGCGATCGCTCAGATCGCCTTGTTCATCGCCGTCGCGCCCGCAATGGCACCCCTCGCCGCGCAATTTCCCGACCCTGCTGCGCTGAAGGATGAGGCGTTCCGAAACATCGAGGCGCGAGCCGACCGTCTCGGGCGTATCTCGGATGCCATCTTCAGCTACTCCGAGCTCGGCTTCCAGGAGGTCAACACCGCCCGACTCCTGACGGACCTCCTCGAGGAAGAGGGCTTTCGTGTCGAGAGGGGCGTGGCCGGCATGCCCACGGCCTACCGTGCGACCTACGGATCCGGTTCTCCCGTCATCGGGCTCATGGCGGACTTCGACTGCGTCCCAGGGGCGTCTCAGAGGCCGGGCGTGCTCATCCACGATCCTCTCGTGGAGGGTGCTCCTGGTCACGGCGAGGGACACAATACGAATCCCCCCACCGTCATCGGTGCGGCGCTCGCCATGAAGGACCTCATCGACCGTTACGGGATGAGCGGGACCATCGTCTTATACGGGGGGCCGGCGGAAGAGGTGGTCGCGAGCCGGGGGTACATGGTGAACGCCGGCCTTTTCGAGGGCGTCGATGTGGTCATGGACGCGCATATCGGAACGGGCTTCGGCACCAGCTTCGGACTCAACAACTCTGCCATCGTCTCCGTGCAGTGGACCTTCGAGGGCGTGCAGGGACACGCCGCCTCTCCGTGGACCGGCAAGAGTGCCCTGGACGGTGTCGAAGTGATGAACACGGGCATGAACTATCTGCGGGAGCACCTCCCGCTCGATATGCGCTTCCACTACGTGATCACCGACGGTGGGGAGCAGCCCAACGTGATTCCGGCCAAAGCAACGGTCTGGTACTACTTCCGCCAGAGGGGCTACGAGGCGCTGGTGGACCTGCTGGACAAGGCCCGCAGCGTCGCCAATGGCGCCGCGGAAATGACCGGGACCACGGTCAGCGAGCGCGTACTGTCAGGTTCGTGGCCCATCAACGGCAATCAGGCGTTGGCGGAACTGCTCCAGAGTAATGTCGAGGCCGTGGGAATGCCCGACTGGTCGGACGCCGACGTCCGCTTCGCCGAGGCTTTCCAGCGGGCGATGGGTAGGACCGTCACCGGCCTACCCAACGAGGTCAGCCCCATCCGGGAGTCTCGTCAGGGCTCCTCATCGTCCGACGCCGGGGATGTCACGTGGAACGTCCCTTACGCCAGGCTGAGCTTTCCCTCGCAGGCGGCGGGCGCGCTGAGCAACCACCACTGGTCTGCCGCCATCGCAGTGGCGACACCCATGGCCCACAAAGGGATCGTTGTGGGTGCCAAGGCCTTCGCGGGGACGATGATCGATCTCGTCACCGACCCTGCACGCGTGCGGATCATCCGGGAGGACTTCGACCGCCAAATGGAGGGCGTGACCTGGCAGACGCTGATTCCAGAAGGAGCGGAGCCGCCCACGTTCCTGAACACCGAGAAGATGGCCCGGTGGCGGCCGCTTCTGGAGCCGTTTCACTACGATCCGGACTCGCCCCGGACGTTGCTCCAGGAGTGGGGGATTCAGTACCCGCCTTCTGGGGGGCGCTAGGTCCCGTAACGCAGAGTCGAAGCGATCGGAACCGGGACGTTCGGACCGACTCGACCGATCGCTTGCCTCCACTTCACCTCAATCGTGATCTGATTGAAGAAGTTCTGGAGCACCTCGGCATCGTAGACCTCGGGACCACCGTCCTTACATTCGGTCCGTGACGGAACGGTCGCCCTCGTAGGTCTTCCGGATATTCAAGCGCACCTCTGTGGCTTGCTCCGAGATGGCGTTTTCGAAGTCGAACGACCGATCCTTATAGATCGAGATCAGGCACGTGACGACCTTGCCGTTCAGTTCCTTGGTTCGCTCATTGAACGCCGTAATGAACTGACCCGGGTTGATGCCATTGGCACCAAGCGCACTGAAGTGGTATGCGGCGCTATATTTCGAGCCGGCGAGGGTAGCAGAATCGCTGGGTCTGGACAGTGCTAGCCGT
>JAPYQK010000196.1:3428-5321 GCA_029941275.1 Longimicrobiales bacterium
ATATTTCGAGCCGGCGAGGGTAGCAGAATCGCTGGGTCTGGACAGTGCTAGCCGTTGACAATTGCCAGAAAGGCCTTGATTCCGAGCGGAATCGCCTCGTCATTGAAGTCAAAGGAGGGGTGATGGAGGCCGGGCATGCTGTCCTCGCCGGCCGGGCATAAGCCCAGCGCGAAGAAGCAGGCCGGAATCTGCTCGCCGTAGTACGAGAAGTCTTCGCCGCCCATGACCGGGCCCATTGTCTGCACCTGCTCACGGCTGAAGGCTTCGGCCGTCACGGTGTCCCAGTAGTCATAGGCCTCGGGGGCGTTGTAGGTGATGGGATACCCATCATGCCAGTCGATCTCGGCGGCGCAGCCATGAGCGGCCGCAACGCCGCTGACGATCTTGTCAAATCCTTCATGCAAGGCGATCCCAGCCTCGGGGTCAAGAAAGCGGGTCGTGCCCTGTAGATAGACAGATTCGGGAATGATGTTGTGCGTTGTGCCGCCCTCTATTCGGGTGATCGACAGTACGCCGCCCATGATCGGGTCAACCCGCCGGGACACGATGTGCTGGGCCGATTGAATGACTGCGGCCGCTGCCGCAATCGGATCAACGCACAAGTGCGGCATGGCCGCGTGTCCGCCTCGGCCAGTGATTCGGATCTCAAATCCATCCGCGCATGCCAGAATCGGGCCGGGTCTCGAAGCAAGGACGCCGAGGGCCAGGGCAGGCCATCCGTGCAGCCCAAAGATTCGTTCGACTGCTGGTCCGATAATAGATCCGTCGAGGCACCCATCATCCAGCATTCGCTTGGCTCCAGCCCCGCCCTCTTCTGCCGGTTGAAAGACGAGGGTGACCGGTCGCCCCAGCGTGCCTGCCTGCGAGGCCTTCGCGAGCTCGCGTGCCACGCCAATCAATATGGTTGTGTGGCCGTCATGACCGCAGGCGTGCATGCGGCCCTCGGTTTCGGACGCATAGGGCAGGCCGGTTTGCTCGACGATTGGTAACGCGTCCATGTCGGCGCGAAGCGCAAGTGGGCTTCCGTCGCCGCCGGGGATGTGGGCAAGTACGCCGGTGCCACCGGCGAGGCCACCTACGAAGGCAACGCCGGCCGCCGCCAACTCACGCTGCACGACCTCGCTTGTGCGGGTCTCTTCGTACGCAAGTTCTGGATGTCGGTGTAGGTCGTGACGGATGTCGATCAAGGTGTTCATGGGTTTGCGCCTCCTTTACTTTCGAAGTGCATGCCAGCCACGCGCGACGCGGCCGCGGTTGACTCGTTCGAATGCGCCTGCATCATGCCGAACCAGTCGCACCAATTGGGACATTGAAATATTCAGCGCGCCCGCAGCGCCGCCAACATCCCACGCCCTGGCTTCGACGACGTCCATTGCCTCAGAGAGCAGCGGGGGGGTAGTCCGAGTGCATTGGGCTCACCGGCATCTTGTTGCCTTGACGGCGGGATTCCCAGAGTTCACTACAAACGTAGCGATTCGTATCGATACGACGACGTACACGTCTCGCGAGTTTCAGTCGAAGTCGCCGCCATGCCACGCGTCTATTTTCTTGCTGGCTTCGCCGTTCGGCGGCCACCCTTGCCGGCCATGCCCTGGAGCGGCGTCCCGGGGATGATCGTCAGGGTCAGTGCCGCCAAGTAGTCCGGATCCATCTCCGTCATCAGACGGGCCGATGCGGACGCATGTTCCTGGCTTCGTGCCGTACCTTCCGCACCCGGCGCTGGCTCCCGGCTCACCATCCCTACCGTCTTGCCATTCGCCAGACCGACTTCAGCCTCTCGCAGCGCCCTGATGATCTGCTCCGGCGTGTGTCGCCTCCTGATCATTCTCGACCTCCCTGCCTTCTTAGCCACCACAGCCAAATCCTAACATTCGGCCCGGTCTCGTTTCAGGG
>JAPYQK010000197.1 GCA_029941275.1 Longimicrobiales bacterium
TTGGCCGACCGCAGCGGCGGTCGGCGTCGTCCCGACGGGGCTCGCCGACTATCTTCCGGCCGGATTCGACTTCCAAAAAGAAGAGTACGTCCTCGACTTCGACAATTGGGGCGGGTCGCCGTTCGTCGTCGGGGTGACGCTGATTACCACCGACCCGATTCTGGGAGCCCACCTGTTGGAGATCTTGGCGTCGCCGAAGTGGAACGCCGCGGACAAGTATACCTGGGTAATCGAATAAGGCGGTAAGGCCCACCCCCGCCCCGGCACTCCGCCCGAGTGGCAGAGGTTCGACACCCCAAACCGCTTGAGTACGCCAACCACCCCCACGCTTTTTTGTCGGTCGCAGTGCGGGTGTGTAGAATGGAGAAACCCGAGCCGTGCAGTCGGCGGATCGGAACCGACCCTCCATCTCAACAGGCGTCTTAGACCGAGCACTCTTGAGCTTCGTTCATCTCCACACCCACTCCGAATATTCGCTCCTCGACGGAGCCAACCGCCTCACCGACCTCGTACACCGGGCCAAGGAATACGAGATGCCCGGTCTCGCCCTCACCGACCACGGTTGCATGTTCGGCGCGTGGGCCTTCCACAAAATGGCGAAGGCGGAGGGACTCAAGCCGATCATCGGCATGGAGGCCTATGTAGCCCCGGGCGATCGCCGGGACCGCTCCAAAGCCGGACAGGGGGAGCGAGCGTACTATCATCTCGTGCTCCTGGCACGGGATATGGAGGGCTACAAGAACCTGGTGAAGCTGTCTTCCATCGGGTATACGGAGGGGTTCTACCACAAGCCGAGAGTGGATCGGGAGGTTCTCGCGGCACACGCCGAAGGAATCGTCGTAAGCTCGGCGTGTATGGCTGGAGAAGTTGCACGTCACCTCGCGGCCGACAACTGGGACGGCGCACGAGAGACGGCGAGTTGGTACGCCAACCTCTTTCAGGACCGCTACTACCTGGAGGTGCAGGCGCACGACTCCGACGGGCAAGCTGAACTCAACGAGAAAATCTTCACGCTGTCCGAGGAGATGGGCCTCCCGGTGATCGCCACTAATGACGCCCACTTTCTCCAGGCAGAGGACCACGAAGCGCACGACGTCCTTCTCTGCATCGGACTCGGGAAAGACCGAAGCGATACCAACCGCATGCGTTACGACGAGGGCCTCTACTTCAAGAGCGCCCCCGAGATCGCGGAGCGATTTCCGGGTCGGCCGGACGTCCTCGAGAATACGCTGATGATCGCCGATCAGGTGAACGTCGGCTTCGAGAAGTCCTACCACCTGCCGGCGTTCCCTCTGCCCGCCGACCACACCGACGAAAACGAATATCTCGTCTTTCTGACTACCGAGGGTGCGAAGAAGCGCTACGGGGACCCGCTCCCCGAAGCCGTCCAGGAGCGGCTCGACTACGAGTTGGGGGTCATCACCGAGACGGGGTACGCCGGATACTTTCTCATCACGTGGGACTTCATCGACTGGGCTCGGCGCCACGGGATTCCCGTGGGACCGGGTCGGGGTTCGGCCGCCGGCTCCATCGTGGCTTATTCCCTCTGGATCACCAACCTCGATCCGCTCGCCTTCGACCTTCTCTTCGAACGTTTTCTGAACCCTGAACGAATCTCGATGCCGGATATCGACATCGACTTCTGTTATGAACGGCGGGGCGAAGTCATCGAGTACGTGAAGGAGAAGTACGGGAAGAGCGCCGTGGGACAGATCATCACGTTCGGGACCATGAAATCCCGGGCCGTGATTCGCGACGTCGGCCGGACTCTCGGGATCGAACCGTCCGAGACCGATCGGATCGCCAAGATGATCCCGAACCAGCCGGGGCAGTCCTTCACCGTCCAAGAGGCGATCACCAAGCTCAAAGAGGTCAAGGAGTTGTACGAAGAGGGGGGCCGCTACAAACAACTCTTCGACTACTCCATGACGCTCGAGGGCCTTTCCCGGCACTCATCGGTGCACGCAGCGGGCGTTGTGATCGCGCCCGGGCCGCTCGACGACTACGTGCCCGTCTGCATCCAGACCGGCAAGAACGGCGCGAACGGAGAAGCCTCCGAGGCCATGTACGTCACGCAGTACGACATGAACTGCCTCGACGATGCGGGAATGCTCAAGATGGACTTCTTGGGCCTCAAGACGCTCACGGTCATCCACGACGCCGTGGCAGCCATCGTCGCCAGGGTCGGGGAGCTCCGTCACCCGGACACCGGCGCCGTCTACGAGTCGATGGACGACGTCCCCCTCGACGATCCGGCCATCTACAAGATGCTCGCCAAAGGTGGGACGGCGGGTGTGTTCCAGTTCGAGTCGAAGTTGGCGATCGAGAAACTCAGGGCCATGCGCTGCGACCGCTTCAACGACCTTGTGGCCACCAACGGGCTGATCCGCCCCGGTCCGCTCGACTCGGGCATGGCCGACGCGTACATCCGGCGGAAGACCGGGCAGGAGCAAGTCCGCTACGACCATCCTGACCTCGAGCCGGTGCTCGAGTCGACTTACGGCATCATCGTTTATCAAGAACAGGTGATGCGCATCGCGAATGTCCTCGCAGGCTACAACCTTGCGGAGGCCGATGTGCTCCGTAAGGCGATGGGCAAGAAAATCGCCTCACTCATCCGCGACGAACTCCGGCAGTTCATTGTTAGAGCCGTAGAGCGAGGCGTGGAGAAGAAGACGGCCGAGAGTCTGGCCGAGCAGATCGAGACATTCGGACGCTATGGCTTCAACCTCTCGCATTCCGCGGCGTATTCGCTCATCGCCTATCACACGGCGTGGCTGAAAGCGCACTATCCCGCCGAATTCATGGCAGCGATGTTGTCGGCAGTCGTGTCCAGCACCGACGATGTGGTCAAGTACATCGGTGAGTGCCGCGAGCTCCCCCGCTATCTGCCGAAACTCGACGACGGTATCCAAGTCCTCGCTCCCGATGTGAACGAGTCGGGGTGGAAGTTTACAGCCGTCGGCGAAACGCACATCCGCTTCGGCCTCGGCGCCATCCGTGGCGTGGGGTCGACCGCCGTCAAATCGATTCTCAAGGCCCGCGAGGCCGACGGTTCCTTCACCGCGATGTTCGAGTTCTTGGAGCGCGTCGATCTTCGGGCGCTCAACAAACGTGCAGTCGAGGCACTGATCACCGCAGGAGCTTTGGACTCGTTCGGGTACCGCTCCCAACTACTTGCGGGACTCGACACCGCCTACTCCGAAATCAGCGCCCGCAAAGCCGAGGAGGCGGCGGGCCAGGTTTCCCTCTTCGGATCGGGTGACGAGGACCTGGAGCGTAAGGACCCGGGCCTTCCGAACGTGCCTAGGTGGCCCGAGCCGGAGCGCTTGAAGAGAGAAAAAGAGGCCTTGGGCTTCTTCATTTCGGGCCACCCTCTCGATCAGTTCGCGGAGGTCGTGCGGGCCTTCGATCACGCGAACACCGCGAACCTGAAGGACAATCTCGGACGGCCGCTCGACCTCGCCTGCGTCGTGACAAAGGTGACGCGACAAATCTCACGCCGCGACAACTCCGAATGGGGAAAAATTACGATCGAAGACTTTCACGGCACCGCCACGGTCCTGGCGTTCAAGGACACCTGGCAGAAGCACAAAGAAACCCTCCAACAGGACGCCGTGGTGCTCATCTCAGGCAAAGTGAGCGGTCGGGAACGAGATGAAGAAGACCCACCCATTTTCCTGGACGATGCTCTCCTGCTAGAGGGCATCCCCAACAGTGGCCAGTTGGCGCTTCAAATAGAGTTGCCCATGGGTGCGGAGCTGGACGACGACGTGTTCTCCAGAGCCAAGGAAGTCCTGGTGGCCCACCCGGGAACGGCGCCCGTCGAGCTCCGACTTGGCAGCGACAACGGGATCGCGGCGCCGGTATTGAGGTCTCGGACGCTCAAAGCGGACGCCAGCGGCGACACCATCGAAGCACTTCAGGAGATGTTCGGCAAAGCTCGGGTGCGCTTGGTGCGGGTCGGCGAAGGGAAGATCGGACCCGTCTAGGGGACCGGCTTGAACGCCCGAAAGTTTATACCTCGGGTCCCAAAAGCCTCCGCGTCAGGGGACGGTCGTGATGCACCCCCGAAAACGTTCTTCCTCCACGTAACCTCGAACCCTTCGAAGTTGGCGGCCACGACCGCGGCCTCCGCCTCCAGCAGAGCTCCCGCGATTCAGTGAGTCCACAGATCAATATCCTGCTTCGCCTCCGAGGGCACGGGCTTCAAGGCGGTCACGTCGGCGATCTGCAACCGGCCGCCCGGACGCAGGACCCGAAACATCTCGCCCAGAACCAGTGACTTGTCGGGCGCCAGATTGAGGCATCCGTTGGAGATTACGACGTCGGCCCAGTCGTTCGGCACCGGCAGCGACTCCATGAAGCCCTCTCTGCACTCGACCTGCCCGCTGCCCATCGTGTCGACCGCCGCGCGCGCCTTTTCGATCATGGCGGCCGTCATCTCGACTCCGATCACGTTGCCGTCGACGCCCACCATCTGCGCCGCAATCAGGCTATCTAGTCCCGCGCCCGAGCCGACATCCACCACGTGCTCTCCAGGCTGAAGGCTACCCAGGCTAAACGGGTTGCCCATACCGGCGAACGACTCCAGCACCTCGGAGGGTATGAAGTCGATCCACTCCGGAGCGTACTCGTTGATCTCTGAGGCTCGTCGGCCTGTGTTGAAGTGGAATCCCTTCGAGGGATCACACGCCACGTCCGTGTATTCGTTTTGGATCTCGTCCCGCAAAATTTTCACAGCCACGTTCGAGTCGGAAAACGACTCGCGGATCGCTGCCTCGTCGAACTCGGTCGAATATTCGGGCCGATAAAGAAACGTTTTGAACGTCCCGATGGCGTACGTCTCGCTCCCCTCGACCATTCCGGCTTGAGCAGGGAACGGGAGGTCCCGTTGTGCCGCTTCCGTCATCAAGACGTACTCGTCCAAAGTCACGGAGTTCTTGAGCAGCCGATGCACCGTGATGGTGTCGATCCCGGAGAGGATTGAGAAACCACCGACCTCGTTCAGAAGTCCTTCCCCGGAGTGGGCGACGACCTTGAGCTTGAGTTCGAAGATATTGGAGCACGCCTGGCACCGGCACATGCTGTAGGATCCGATTTCAATCAGGCTGCGACCGAACGCCGTGAACATCTGCGAGATCAACTCGACGAGGCGCTGGCCCTAGAGGTCCCTAGCAACTGGATCCTCGGTCTTAGCTGCGTACATGAAGAGGGCGTCACCCTCCAGTTCAAC
>JAPYQK010000198.1 GCA_029941275.1 Longimicrobiales bacterium
CCATCGATACCGAGTGCCGCGAACCCGAGAAAATGGAGGTTATGCACACCCAAGAGTACGGCCATCATCCCCTCCACCCGGGGCCGGGGGGTGGGGTCGCCCCAGTCCGTGACCCCTCCACCGGCTCTGTCAGCCTAGGCCCTATTCGACGATCTCGTAATCGGCTTCCACGACCTCTTCGTCATCGCCGTCGCTGTCGCCGTCGGCCTCCGTCTCCGCCTCAGCGGTGTCGTCCCCATCTTCTGATGCTTCGCCGTCCGCACTTTCCTCGGCTTCTGCAGCCTGGGCCTGATACATTTCCTGGCCGGCGGCACTGAACGCCTGCATGAGTTCGTCACGGGCCGAGTTGAACGCCGCTGTATCCTCTCCTTTGAGAGCTTCCTTGGCGGCGGTGACCGTGCCGTCGAGTTGTTCCTTGGTGTCCTCGGAGACTTGGTCACCCCACTCCGCCGAGTCCTTCTCGACTTGATAGACGAGCGAGTCCAGCTGGTTACGTGCCTCGACATTGGCCCGGCGCTCTTCGTCCTCGCCAGCGTGGGCTTCGGCATCCTTGACCATCTTCTCAATCTCGCTGTCACTCAGGCCGCTCGACGCCTCGATGCGGATCTTCTGCTCCTTACCCGTGGTGTTGTCCTTGGCCTGGACATGCAGGATCCCGTTGGCGTCGATGTCGAACGTGACCTCGACCTGAGGCATGCCCCGGGGTGCCGGCGGGATGCCCGTGAGCTGGAACTTGCCGATGGTCTTGTTGTCGAGCGCCATCTTGCGTTCGCCCTGGAGCACGTGGATCTCGACGGTCGTCTGGTTGTCTTCGGCCGTGGAAAAAATTTCCGCCTTCTCGGTCGGGATCGTCGTGTTTCGTGTGATGAGCGGTGTCATCACGCCACCGAGCGTCTCGATGCCGAGTGACAGCGGCGTGACGTCGAGGAGCAGCACGTCGGTCACGTCTCCGGCCAGCACCCCAGCCTGGATGGATGCACCCACGCCGACCACTTCGTCGGGATTCACTCCCTTGTGTGGCTCTTTTCCGAAAAATTCCTCGACCACTTCCTGAATCTTGGGAATCCTGGTCGAGCCTCCGACGAGAATCACCTCGTCGATGGCCGACGGCTCGATCCCTGCGTCCTCGAGCGCCTTCTTCATCGGCGGCATAGTCCGCTGGATCAGATCGTCGACCAACTGCTCGAACTTCGCTCTCGACAGCGAGTAGTTGAGGTGCTTGGGTCCTTCCTGAGTGGCGGTGATGAACGGGAGATTGATGTCTGTCTGCTGCGTCGACGAGAGTTCCATCTTGGCCTTTTCTGCGGCCTCCTTGAGGCGCTGGAGCGCCATCGGGTCCTGAGAGAGGTCGATGCCCTGATCCTTCTTGAACTCAGTGACCAGCCAGTTGATGATTTTTTGGTCGAAATCGTCACCGCCCAGGTGTGTGTCCCCATTGGTCGACTTCACTTCGAACACGCCATCTCCCAACTCGAGAACGGAGATGTCGTACGTTCCGCCACCGAGGTCGAACACGGCGATCTTCTCATCGGCCTTCTTGTCGAGGCCGTAGGCCAGAGCCGCCGCGGTGGGTTCGTTGATGATACGAAGTACTTCCAGGCCGGCGACCTTCCCCGCGTCCTTGGTGGCCTGGCGTTGGGCGTCGTTGAAGTAGGCTGGAACCGTGATGACCGCTTGATCCACCTTTTGGCCCAAGTAGTCCTCGGCGGTTTGTTTCATCTTCTGCAGGATCATCGCCGAGATTTCGGGCGGCGTGAACGTCTTGTCTGCGTTCGGCACCTTGATTTCGACGCGTCCCTTTGAGTCGGTCTTGACCTCGTAGGGCACGAGCTTCTGTTCCTCTGTGACCTCGGAGCTCTTCCGGCCCATGAAGCGCTTGATCGAGAAGATCGTGTTCTCGGGATTGGTGATCGCCTGGCGGCGAGCAACCTGGCCGACGAGGCGTTCGCCATCTTTCGTGAATGCCACCACCGACGGTGTCGTCCTGCCACCTTCCGAATTGGGGATCACGACCGGTTCGCCGCCCTCCATGACCGCCACGACCGAGTTGGTGGTTCCCAGATCGATCCCGATAACCTTTCCCATGTTTGCTCCTCGAGTGCGCCAAGGCCGTTGTGGCCAAGATTGTTGAAAACGGGTCGCCCAATGGGTCGCCCCGATGGGTCGCCCGTGTGGGGCCCAGTGTATTCAATGGATTCTGCTACTCGGTTTGCAATCATCGTGCCGGGCGAAATGCGTTGAGGATCGGCCAAACTGGCGTCTTTTACGGGCACGTCGCGCCAGATTGGCAGCATCGTCAGCGGCTTTCCGGCTCCTCCGGATGGGCGCCCACGAAGTGGTTGATCGGCCAACACCCCGAACCCAAGGGAGGTGCGCTCGCGAGCGCCCGCACCACAAAATCAACGGCGGCCCCGGCTGCATCCACCAGGGGCCGGCCCACCGCGAGCCCCGCCGTCAACGCCGCCGCCAGGGTGCATCCGGTTCCGTGCCCTGCCCGAGTGTTCAATCGTTGTCGTGACCAGACATGCTCCCCGTCCTGGGTAAGTAGAAGATCGACCACGCGGCCTCCCTCGCTGTGCCCACCTTTCACAAGCGCGGCGTGGGCGCCCAGGTCTAGGAGCGCGGCTGCTGCGCGCGCCATGTCACTCGGCGTCTCGATCGCCAATCCGGTCAGAACACGCGCTTCGTGAATGTTGGGTGTCACGACGGCGGCCAGTGGGAGGAGAAGCTGACGGATGCCGTCCTCCGCGTCGTGATCGAGCAGGCGGTGTCCGCTCGTGGAGATCATCACAGGATCGAGCACGTAGTTGCGCAAACGATGTTCCGTGATCGCGCCAGCCACGACCTCCACCAGGGTGGCACTCGCGAGCATGCCCGTTTTGACCGCATCCGGCGGGATGTCGGTGGCCACGGCTCGGATTTGCTCGAGGACCACTTCCGTCGGAACCGTGTGCACGGCACTAACCCCTGACGTGTTCTGAGCCGTCACGGCGGTGAGCGCGCTGCACCCGAAAACGCCGAATTGGTGAAAGGTCTTGAGGTCGGCTTGAATGCCGGCCCCGCCGCCGCTGTCGCTGCCCGCGATTGTGAGAGCTACGGAAGGTGGGTTATCCATGGAGTCCACACACTGATCGGAATGTACATGCTGAGCAAGAGCAAACGACAACTCATCGAGCGCCTCAAGGATCGCAAAGGGCGGCCGCGAGAGCGGCTCGTTCTTGTGGAGGGCGTGCGCTCCTCGGCTGAAGCGCTGGCCTTAGGTGCAGACATTCGTTTTGTCGTGCGATCGCCGAGATTGCTGGGTAACGAGGCGGGCCGTAGCCTTGCCGCTATGCTGGTGGGGAAGGGGTGGGACATCGACGAGGTGGACGACGCCGACCTGGCCGCGTATTCGGACACGGAGCATCCACAAGGCATCATGTGCGTTTGCGTCGAGCCGAGTCTGGATCTCGAGGGGCTCCGCAAACAAAGCCCGTCGGCGCTGCTCCTCCTCGACGGGGTTCAAGATCCCGGTAACATGGGAACGCTCGTTCGGGCTGCCCGAGCCTTCGACGTAGATGCGGTTGTCGTCTTGGACGGTTCCGTCGACCCTTGGAATCCCAAGGCCGTGCGCGCGGCGGCGGGAGCTGGTTTCCATACCCAAATTGTGCGCGCGCCTTGGGTCGACGTCGGGCCGTGGCTGGATGAGTTGGGTATTGCCCTTCTTGCCGCGGATCCTGTTGGCGAGGATGTTCGCTCCTTCCAGCCGAGCGGATCCTGGGCCTTGGCGGTCGGGAACGAAGGGGTGGGAGTACGGGCCGAAATCGGAGTATCAGCCACAAATAGGCTCGCGATCCCGATGCCTGGGGGCACGAATTCCTTGAATGCTGGGGTCGCCGGTTCGATTCTTCTATATAGTCTGCTCACATCAGGGAGTGGATCAACTTGAAGTGCACCAGGAGTATGTCGCCTTGATCGAAATCTTGACCGAGGCTGGTGTTGTTACTGTTATCGCCGGCTTGTTCGGACTCACCATCGGGTCGTTTCTTAATGTCTGCACCTTCCGCTGGCCGGAAGACGAGTCCGTGGTCTTTCCGGGCTCACACTGCCCCAAGTGCGGACAACCCATCCGGTGGTACGACAACGTCCCCGTGCTCGGCTATATCCTGTTGCGTGGGCGCTGTCGGGCCTGCCGTGACCCGATCTCTCTCCAATATCCGCTCGTCGAATTGGCGACGGGTCTCGTGTGGGCGGGCATGTTCAGCTATGCGGGACTGTCCTGGGAGGCGTTCAGAGGTGGGCTACTCCTCACGATCCTCTTCGGAATCGCCCTGACGGACGCACGGTTCTACATCATTCCGGATCAGTTCTCGCTGGGCGGACTCGTCCTCGGATTGGGACTGGCTTTCTTGCCCGAAGGGATCGATCCGCTCGCGGCGCTCCTCGGGGCCGTCCTCGGGTTTGCTCTCCTGGAGTCCGTGGCGGTGGCCGGAAAATGGATGTTCAAGAAAGATGCGATGGGGGGCGGGGACATCAAGATGATGGCCATGGTCGGGGCGTTTGTGGGGATGGCCGGCGTGCTCCTGACGATTTTCTTGGGGGCTCTCCTCGGGTCGGTGATTTTTGGGCCGATCTCATACAAGACTAAGAAGCTGGTGCCCTTCGGGATCTTTCTCGCGGCCGGCGCGGCGGTGACGTACGGATTCGGATTTGACATCATCGATTGGTACGTGGTGAACGTTCTGCAGTTGTGAGAACCGATCCGTCGGGTGCGGGTCAGGGTTGGCGAGACTCCTAAGGGTCGGAGCAATCCCGCTGGTAGCCGCATGAGAGGCAGAGAACCTTGCAGTGGCGCTCCATGATGGGTCCTCCACATAAGTCACACACGGGCGCGCTCGACTTTCCGACCCCTTCCTGGCTGTAGGACCGGGCAAGTTCGACGTAGTGCGTGCCGCCTCGGGCGACCCATTCCGCTGCGGACCCGTCCAGCTTCTTCTTCACCCGACCAGGGACACCCGCGACCAGGCTACGGTCGGGGATCTGGGCCCCCTCCAGCACGACGGCGTTGGCTGCAACCACACACTCGGTGCCGATTCGGGCGTTTTGAAGGATGACGGCGTTCATGCCGATCACGGACCGGTCTCCGATGGAACAACTCTCGAACTTGGCGCCGTGTCCTACGGTGACGTGCGTA
>JAPYQK010000199.1:0-2041 GCA_029941275.1 Longimicrobiales bacterium
CGGAGGTGGCGGAGTCAGCGATTGGAACGACGCCTCGGAGACGTTCAACGTGACACTCGAACTGGTCCGACGTGGCTACACCGAGCAGCAAATCAGTATGATCTGGAGCGGGAACTTGCTCCGCGTCCTCGACGAGGTTCAAACAGTGGCCGCGGAGATTCAAGCGGGGGGGTGAGAGGGCTGTATTCGGATCACCCGTTCCGACTTCACGTGTCGTCCTTGCACAGGGGCGCGGGCCAATGCTACCCTGACGCTGGGATCATTTCCGCAGGAGGCAGACGCGTCCTTCGGTACGACGGCATCGAAGAGGGAGGAACCCATGAAGCACACCACGGTTGGGCGTGTGGCGACAGTCTTTGGACTCGGGGCGCTCATAAGCTTCGCCGCGGTCTCCATCGGCGGGGCGATGGCCAACGTGCTGGACGACGTCGATCGCATGGCCGACAGCGCAAACCAGTTTCTGATGTCCTTATCCGACCAGGAGCGGGCCCGCGCGGCGTGGACCTTCGAAGACGAAGAGCGCCTGAGGTTCCATTTCGTGCCGGACGAGACGTACGAGAGGTACGGATTTCCGCTGGAGGACATGACGGCCGAACAAGGACGGTTGGCGCATGCCTTACTCCAGACGGGGCTCAGTCAAAGCGGCCACATGACCGTCAACGAAATCATTCAGCTCGAGGCGATCCTGGAGGAGCGGGAGGGTGGCGGACAGTTCTCGCGTGACCCCGATCTCTACTACGTGTCCGTGTTCGGAACACCGTCGACCGACGGGACGTGGGCATGGAGGTTCGAAGGGCACCACTTGTCGCTGCATTTCACCATCATCGAGGGTGAAATCACGGTCAGTGCACCGACTTTCTTGTCGGCGAGCCCGGCGGAAGTGATGGAAGGGCCCTACACGGGGCTGCGTCCCCTGGGTCCGTTGGAGGACGCGGGCCGAGCACTGCTCGCCTCCCTTGATGCATCCCAGCGGGCGGTCGCCATCATCGAAGACGTCGCACCGACGAACATCGTGAGGGGCGTCGAACTCATGCCCGACCCGCTCTCTCCGGTGGGCATCGAGGCCTCGGCACTCGGCGCCCGGCAGCAGGACCTCCTGATGGAGATCATCGAAGTGTACGTGTCAGTGATGTCGGACGACATCGCTGCGCTGCGGCGTATCAAGCTTCAAGAGGACGGCGTCGAGAATTTCACGTTCGCCTGGGCTGGAGGGACCCTGTACGGCGAAGTGTCCTACTTCCGCGTGCAAGGACCCAGCTTCTTGATCGAATTCGACCACACCCAACGTGACCCAAATCACGTCCATTCGGGGTGGCGTGACTTCGACGGTGACTTCGGACGTGATGTGCTGAGAGAGCACTTGGACGGGCAGGCGCACTAGCGGTGCAATAGCACTAGCTGGCTGGACCACTAGGTGAGGCAGGGGCGTCGGAAACCATGGATTCAAGCGCCCCGGGATGAACAGAAGAACCCAAAAGGGGGGACGGCGAATGGCCCGACTAGGATGTACTTCCCAGTGCCTCGGCGTTGTTGCCGCCTCTGCCCTCTTGTTCCTCCCTGGCGCCGCCTCTGCTTCCCTGGTCGCCGCCGCTGGCCCGGCCGCCAGTGCCCAAGATGTGCCGCCCCTGGTCTCCGAAGCCCAATATGATCGTTGGCAGACGGAGCTCTCGAACTGGGGCCGATGGGGACCAGACGACGAGCTCGGCGCCCTCAATCTGATCACTCCGGCCAAACGCTTGGCCGCGACGGCGCTGGTTCGCGAAGGCATCACGGTGTCGCTCGCGGCGACCGCGACTACCGAACGGACCCTCGACAATCCCTGTCCGCTCGAGTGGGAGATGGCGAACGCCAACCGGGGCGGGGCTACCGATCGCATCGCCTACCGGTGCATCCATGGGCCGGGCACCACACACATCGACGGGTTCGCTCATCGCTTCTTCGACGGGCGGATGTGGAACGGATATCCCGTCGACGAATTCGTCACGATGGAAGAGGGTGCGCTTAAGAACGACATCCTTACGATGAAGGACGGAATCGTTAC
>JAPYQK010000199.1:2141-5153 GCA_029941275.1 Longimicrobiales bacterium
CGCTCGTCGAAGCGCTCACTGAGGGCCAGGACCTGGAAGCGGCTTTTCTCCTCGCCAATGAACGGATCCAGGCCGAGGCGACTGAGCCTGGCAAGGAGGGGATGGGCACGACCCTCGTTGCGATGCTACTTGATGGGGACAGCTACCATATCGCCAACGTCGGTGACAACCGCACCTATTTGTTGTCCTGTGAAGAAGCGGAGGCCTCTTTGGCCGCCATCGCGGCCGCGGGAACCCTCTCTTGTCGGAACTCGTCCCTCGGCGCTGCCGGCATCGGACGCCAGCCGGCGTCCTCAACTGCCGCTTGGGCCGCCGCCAGGCGTGCGACCGGAACCCGGAAGGGCGAGCAACTCACATAGTTCAGTCCCAGCTTATGGCAGAATTCGACCGATCGCGGGTCGCCCCCGTGTTCACCGCAGATCCCGATCTCGAGATCCGGACGAACGCTCCGCCCCAGATCGACCGCCATCCGCATGATCTTCCCCACACCGTCCTGGTCGAGCGTCTCAAACGGGTTATCCGGGAGCACGCCCTGCTCAATGTACTCGAGCAGGAACCCGGACTCAGCATCGTCTCGGGAAATCCCAAACACCGTCTGGGTCAGGTCATTCGTTCCGAACGAGAAGAATTCAGCCGTCGAAGCGATCTCGTCGGCGGTCAACGCCGCTCGCGGAATCTCGATCATCGTGCCGAGCTTGTACTCGACCTCTTGTTCCTCTTCGTCCATCACCTCGCGCGCCTCGGCTTCGACGAGCCCGCGCTGGGTCCGCAGCTCGTTCACGTGCGCGACCAGTGGAATCATGACCTCGACCTTGACCTCCACCCCTTCTCGAATGCAGCGAGCTGCAGCCTGAAAGAGCGCCCGAGCCTGCATACGGGTGAGTTCCGGAAGCAGCATGCCCAGACGTACGCCTCGGGTGCCCAGCATGGGGTTCATCTCGAGAAGATCCTCGGTCCTCTCGAGGAAGTCCTGCTTCTCCCGAATTTCTTCGAGCGTCTCGTCGATCTCTCGGAGCGTGTCCAGGTGTTGGAGCTTGACCTTCAGTTCGGCCAACTCGCGGAGGAGTTCCTGATGGTTGGGGAGAAACTCGTGGAGCGGTGGGTCCAGCAAACGGACCACGACTGGGAGACCGTCCATCGCACGGAAAAGCCCTTCAAAATCACCGCGCTGGAGGGGGAGCAGTCGATCGAGCGCGTCATCCCTCTCGATGTGATTGCGCGCCATGATCATGTCCCTCATCACGGGCAGCCGATCCTCTTCGAAGAACATATGCTCCGTGCGGCAGAGTCCGATCCCCTGGGCCCCGAGGCTGCGTGCCCGCGTGGCGTCGTCGGGGTAATCGGCATTCGCCCAGACCTCGAGAGTCCGGAATTCGTCCGCCCAACTCATCAACTTCTTCAGCCACGGGTCCGAAATGTCCGGCACCACCGTCGGCAAGGCACCGAGGTAGACTTCACCACGCATCCCGTCGACGGACATCTCAGCGCCCTCGCGGATGGTGACATCTCCGACGCGTGCTTCGCGGTCGACAAGGTCGATCTCGAGGTCTTCGACCCCGACGACTGCCGGCTTGCCGAATTGGCGCGCCACCAGGGCCGCGTGGCTGGTCCGTCCCCCGCGGCTCGTAACGATCCCTTCGGCTGCGAGCATCCCGTGAACGTCGTCGGGCCTCGTCTCGGGCCGTATCATGATCACGGCCTTGCCGTCTTCTTTGGCCCACCTCTCTGCGGTGTCAGCATCGAACGCCACCACCCCCACGGCCGCTCCAGGTGACACGTCGAGACCCTTTGCAAAGATCTGAGCCTGATTCCGGGCGTCTTCGTCGAACTGAGGGTGTAGGTAGAAGTCCACCTGATCGGGGCTTACCCGGAGCACGGCCTCCTCGCGGCCGAGGAGTTCCTCCTCGACCATGTCCACCGCGATCCTTACCTCCGCCTGGGCCGTGCGCTTGCCGTTACGGGTCTGGAGGAGCCAGAGCGTTTCATGTTCTACCGTGAATTCGAGGTCCTGCATGTTTCTGTAATGGTGCTCGAGCCGGTCTGCGATTTCACAGAGTTGCTCGTGTGCGTCGGGGAATCGCTCCGCCATCACGCTGATATCGAGGGTCTTCCGGGTACCGGCCACCACGTCCTCTCCCTGCGCATTCACCAGGAAGTCTCCGTGCAAGCCCGGCTCTCCGGTAGAGGCGTTTCGGCTCATCACGACACCCGTGCCGGACGTTGCGCCCATGTTCCCGAAGACCATCGTCTGGATGTTCACAGCTGTACCGAGGTCGTGCGGGATGCCTGATGCGTTCCTGTAGTCCACGGCCCGTTTGGTATTCCATGACTCGAATACCGCCTCCGTAGCCGCTTGAAGTTGCTGCAGGGGATCGTTGGGGAAAGGCGCGCGGGTGTGTACCTTGACGAGTTCCTTGAATCGCTGAGTGACCGCCATCCAGTGCTCAGCACCCAACTCGGGATCCGAGGCTACGCCCGCAGCGTCCCGGGTGTGCTCGAGGACTTCCTCGAAGACCTCGTCACCCATCCCGCGGACGACGGTACCGAACATCTGGATCAAGCGTCGGTAGGAGTCGTATACGAAGCGGGCGTCGCCCGTGAGCGCCACCATGCCTGCAGCCACTTCGTCGTTCATTCCCAAATTCAGGATCGTGTCCATCATCCCGGGCATCGAAAACTTCGCCCCGGACCGACATGATACGAGCAAGGGTCTCTCCGGATTGCCAAACTCCTTGCCCGTTTTGGCCTCGATATTCTTGAGAGCCTCGATCTGTTGTTTCCAAATGCCCTCTGGGAAACCTCCTCCCTCCTCTGCCAGGTAGGAGATACACGCTTCGGTCGTTACGGTGAAGCCGGGCGGCACCGGGACCTGAATCCGCGACATCTCAGCGAGATTCGCTCCCTTTCCCCCAAGTAGCCCGCGGACGCTCTCCCAGTCACCAGCATAGGCTTCCGCGGCTTCCAACTCGGTGAACGAGTACACCCACTTCCGATCCATTTTCCCTCCGTAAC
>JAPYQK010000200.1 GCA_029941275.1 Longimicrobiales bacterium
CCTGTAACGTACTCCTGGACCACTTTCCGACCCTCCTCGAAGACGTTGGCGTTCAGTTGCACGGTATGAGGCAGATAGCTAGAGGCGAGATTGCTCGGGCACAGGAAGACCCGCAAGAGATCGAACTTGGTGCCCTCGTCACCGGCCACTTCGATGGCGTGCGACAGGATTATTTCACTCTCGAGTGATCCGTCGAGAGGAACGAGCACTCTCTTTGTTTTGAAGTCGGCCGCTTGACCCGGGGTCTCCTCGTCGGGCCGCAAGAGCAGGATCGGAACGGTACCGCGTCGCACCAATCCGTCGGCGGTGCTCCCCAGCCAGAACCTCGACATAGGCCCGCGCCCGTGGGTCGCCATGATAAGAAGGTCCACACCGCGGGCAACCATGTGATGCTGGATCGCCTCCGCTGGAGACCCATTGAGTATGGTCCCGGAAACCGAGAAGCCGGCGTCCTCCGAGATGCGGCTAGCTACTTCCTCTATATATGCCTCAGCCCACTCGCGCGACGTGGTATTCCACAGGTCATGATCCAGCGCGGGAGCCGCTTCATGAACCGTAACGACCTCCAACCGCGCACCCCACCTTTGGGCAATACCGATCGCGGTCAGAAGCACCGATTCCGAGAATTCCGAGCCGTCGAGTGGTACCAGAACTAGGCGTGACATGAATGATCTCCCTTGTCGAAGCAGTCGCCGTGTTCCTCACATCCAACCTAGGCCTCGGACGATCTGTGCGCCGTTGGGAGTTTGCCGAAAAGCCTGTCGGAATGGATGGCAAGAAGGTGTGGGGAGTCTCCCGACTGAAGGAACCGGAATCGAGCGAAAACCGGGG
Organism: Longimicrobiales bacterium; assembly: GCA_029941275.1. Taxonomy (GTDB): domain Bacteria; phylum Gemmatimonadota; class Gemmatimonadetes; order Longimicrobiales; family Gaopeijiaceae; genus UBA822. The sequence goes on from JAPYQK010000200.1 coordinate 832, forward strand.
CGTCAGGCCCGGGAGAACCGAGCCGGAGAAAATATCTCCCCGCCCTCGATAGGACCTCGCCCGATGATGTCGTGGGCGATCGAACGCCCGCATTCGAAGGCGAACGGAACACCTCCTCCTCCAAACGCGCTGATGACGTATTCTTGAGAAGAGCCAGGGACCGCCCCAACCATCGGCAGGAAATCCGCCGTCCATCCGAACACGCCGCTCCACCGATCCTTCACGTCCAGGGGTGCCGACGCGGGAAAACAGGAATCGAACCACCGGTGGATGTCGCCTTGAAGACGTGCGTCCACGGCCGGCTCGACCTTCCTATAAGCACGGTCCCACGCGTCGTGTCTCCATCCACTCATGAGAATTCGCCCCGCCGCACTTTGGCGCCACACGTTGAGTTTCCAGTGCGTGGAAAACGATCCCTTGAACGCTTTGGCCACGGGCGCGGAACTGAAGCCCTGTCCACGGATAGGCACGATCTCCTGGCGGAGGAAATCGGAAAATATTCCCGAATCGATGTGGGTGGCGTAGACCACTGCGTCACAGAGAACCTCGGCATTGTCCGCTCTGCACACGACCCCGGTCTTGTTCGCTTCCGTCCCGATCACATCAACGTCTTCGACGATGCGGGCCCCGGCCTCACAAGCAGCCCGCATGAGGACCTTGGTGGTCGCCCGCGGGTCCAACGAGCCGCCTCCCTCGATGCGGTATCCCCCAGCAAACCCCTGGCCGCCGCATAACCGCTGGACGTCGTCAGACGTAACCCAGTCTACTTCAAAGCCATTTTCGGCAAGCGCGGTGTAGGAGTTCTTCACCTGGTGGTTCGTGTGCGCTTCGGCAAGCACATATCCGCCGGACAGATCTAGTCCCGCCTCTTCGGCCCAGCCCCGACTTGTGAGCAGCTCGGCCAACCCCTGAATGGACTCTTCGGCGAATTGCCACAACCGCACGGCCTCGTCTCGGCCCCTGGAATGAACCGTCTCATGAAAGGGTTGCCGAAGGGGCGGCGACAACACGCCAACCGCTGCCGCCGTCGCCCCACCGCCGATGCTTCCCCGCTCCAGGAGAACGACATCTACTCCAGCCGAGGCAAGGTGGTAGGCGGTGGACGCACCGGGCACGCCACCTCCAATGACAACGACGTCGGCACGCACCGGAATCCGGTCCGTGGCACGCTGCATCACGGCCTCAAGCACGGGTCGCTCTGTACTACTGCAAAACTCGAAGAACTCGAGGCGGCCCGACTATGCAGACCGCCAGCGGGGCGGAATAGCCGGACGCAACGAGGACACGCGGCCAGAGAAGTGGCCGCTTCTATGCGCGGACCCGTTGAATTTTCCTGCACGTTGCGGTACTCCCGGCCACCTTGTTTCGTTACCCTAACTTTAACTTTAGGGCATGGCGCGGCGGGGTCTGTAAGGATTAGACGGAAAGTCGTGTGGGGGTTTCCTCCACACGTCCGGCGTAGAGCATCCCACAGACATGGTGCCTCGGAGGAGGTATAGGAACTGGCCCTCCCGGGAGAGGCTGTCCGGGGTGCCGAGAGAGAAGCACGGGAATGGAGCACACTTGAGCGACGGATTTTCAGAAGAGCGATCGGAGTCCACGACTGCAGATTTGGACTTTCGGGCAGTGTTCGACTGCGCTCCGGACGGCATCCTTGTCGTAGATAACGCCGGCCGGATCGTCGAAGTGAATCCCTGCGCCGAGGAACAGTTCGGGTACAGCTCTGATGAGCTCGTCGGGCAGACCGTCGAGATCCTGATTCCGTCGTCTCAACGATCTGCCCATGAGGAACGTCGCGGCCAGTACCACGAGGGCCCGAACGTTAGAGCGATGGGCGTCGGGCTCGAGCTGTCGGGGCGACGGAAGGACGGTCATGAGTTCCCGGTGGAAATAAGTCTGAGTCCTTGGAGTGCGGGGGACCGATCCTTCGTGATCGCGATGGTCCGGGACGTGACGGAGCGCTGGCAACTCCGGGCCTTCGGACAGGGGGCGCTTCGGGCAGCCGAAGACGAGCGACAGAGGATTTCCAGGGAGCTGCATGACGACACCGCTCAGCGCCTCGCCACACTCTTGATCGGGCTCAGGCTCGCGAGCCAGGAGGAGCACGCCGAACGACGCGCGGGCATGCTGGACGACCTGCGCGAGGGCCTCCAAGACACCGCCGAGGGTGTGCGCCGTATCGCTCGGGGCCTCAGACCTCCTGCACTCCAAGACCTAGGAGTCGTGACCGCGCTGCAGGCCCACATCCGCAACCTCTTGGAGGACCACAACATCCGCTCGTCGTTCGACGCGGGTGCGATAGATCAGCTGCTCGACGAGGACGCCAAACTCGTGCTCTACCGAGTGGTTCAAGAAGCGTTGTCCAACGTCGTACGTCATTCCGGTGCCACGTCGGTGAGCGTCACAGTCCAGGTTGAGGGGGCCTCCATCGTGGCCGTCGTGGCAGACGATGGATGCGGCTTTGAGGACCCCAGGATCACTCGCGGGGGAGGCCTAGGGCTGCTAGGGATGAAGGAACGGGCAGCGAGTGCAGGCGGTACCGTACATGTTGAAAGCCGATTGAGCCAAGGCACCAAAGTGCGACTCTCGATACCCCAGACAAGCGGAGAGACTGTGCATGGCTGACCCCACTCGGATCTTGATCGCGGACGACCACGCGATGTTCCGTGCCGGTATTCGGACTCTTCTGGAGAGCGAGCCGCTCATGGAAATCGTCGGGGAGGTGTCCAGCGGTGATGAAGCCGTGGACCAGGTACGAATCATCAAGCCGGACATCGTGATCATGGACCTTTCCATGCCCGGGTCGAGCGGCCTTGAAGCCACGCGCCGGATCGCCGCTCTGCATCTGGACACGAAAGTGTTGGTTCTGACGGCCCACGCCGAGGAAGAATACCTGGTTCCCGTCGTAGAAGCCGGGGCCAGCGGTTACCTGACCAAGAACAGCGCCGATACGGACTTGATCGAGGCGGTCAAAGTGGTGGCACGGGGGCAGGTGTATCTACCCCCAAAGGCCGCCACCCTCCTACTCCGTCGCTATAAGGAGGCGGAGGCGGACGACGATCCCGGGCTCCACAGCTTGAGTTCCCGGGAGCAAGAAGTGCTGGCGCTCACCGCAGAAGGCTTCAGTTCGCGTGAGATCGGCAAGAAGCTGTTCATCTCGCCTAAAACCGTGGACACGTACCGCGCCCGGATCATGGAGAAGTTGGGCCTTACCCACCGCTCGGAGCTTGTCCGCTTCGCCCTCCGCGTGGGTCTTCTAGCAGAGCTGTAGGGCGCCCCGCCCAGAGACATGCCTCGCGGCAGCCGCCCCACAGCTGTGGCAGCCCGCCCCACGGTCGATGGTTCCCCGGCTACCGACCTCCCGTCAACCTTGCCGATAACGAATCTCGGTCTCTGGCGCGCCCTGCGGCCAGATCGCTCACGTCTAAAGCGCGGCCCACAACCCCCGCTCCCGGAATCGGAAGTGTCGAGATAATTTCGTTTTTCTGCCTGCGTGCGAGTGTGTCGGCGGCGTTGATGGCGCTGCCTTCGCCGTCGAGAGAGCAACCCACGGAAAGAACGGTCAAAGCCGCCAACGCGGCCATCCTGGTTGTCTTGTTCATGGTCCACCTCCAACTCGCGAATCTCGATAGTTTCGGCGGGCGCCGACGCAGGATCAGACGATGTCGCGCGGCCGTACGAACTCCTTCAGTCTCCCGCGTTGGTCGAGCTGAAGGCGCGTTTCGACGAGGAGGCAAACATTCGCTTGGCGCGCATGATGGAGGCTGCGGGAGTCCACATCGTGTACGGCGTGATCGACCTGAAGACGCACGCCAAGATGTCTCTGGTCGTTCGGCGCGAAGCGGGAGGGCTACGCTCATACGCTCACTTCGGAACTGGCAACTACCACCCGGACAACGCGCTCGTGTACACGGATCTCTCCTACTTCACGTGCGATCCGGAGTTATGCCGAGACACGGCACGCATCTTCAATTTCACCACGGGCTACGGCCGACCGGGTAATCTGGACAAGCTGGTCGTAGCACCTTTCCATCTTCGGGATACGTTGATCCGACTGATCGACGAAGAAATCGGCCACGCAGAGGCCGGGCGACCCGGCACCATCTGGGCCAAACTCAACGCACTCGTGGACGGCAAAGTCATCGATGCGTTATACAGAGCCTCTGGATCGGGCGTGCAGATTCGCCTCGTGGTGAGAGGGATCTGCTGTTTACGACCGGGGGTGCCGGGCCTATCGGAGAACATCAGCGTCCAAAGCGTCGTCGGACGCTTCTTGGAGCACAGCCGCATCCTGTGTTTCGGTGCCGGCCA
>JAPYQK010000201.1 GCA_029941275.1 Longimicrobiales bacterium
GCGGTGCGAGCCGTTCAACGTCCTCCGGACATGCGGCGACGTCGAACGCCAACCCGCATCCACGACAGATGAAGTGGTGGTGATGGGGTTTCCCGCACCGTTCGTAGCGGATCGGCTCGCCGGGTAGCTCGACGGAGTGGACCCACCCTTCGTGTGCCAGCGAGTTGATGGTGCGATACACAGTGGCGATACCGAGGGACGGCACGAACGTGCGACCTGCCCTTAGCACTTCCTCGGTACTCAGCGGTCTGTGTTCGCGAGCGAAGATTTCGCGTATCGCTCGTCGTTGCTTGGTATCCCGTTCCACGAGTTCGAGTCCTTCCCGGAGTCAGCCGCACTCTTGATAATCGGTTATCATTTGGTCATTATCAAGATGTTGGGTTCATAGGATGAAATGTTGTGCCCGGGAGCACGCCAATCCGGGTAGATGTGTCTCTCCCACACAGGTCACGAACGTGGAAGCAGGAACGATTTGGAAGGACGGCGTCGAGTCGACCACCACCCCTGATGAGGGCGTGGCGCTGGGTTGGTCCGGCATCCTGCCAGCCATCTGTGCAATCCACTGCCTGATGATGCCGATTCTTGCCTCGACCCTTCCTTTCTTCGCGGCCACCCACTCCTGGGAGGTGTGGTTTCTTGCGATTTCCGGTTTGCTGGCTGGGGTCACGCTGGCCACTTCGTGGCGCCTGCACGGCCGTTGGGAGGTTTGGGCGGTGGCCGGGCTGGGATTTGCCGTCTGGGCCGCTGCGCTTGCCGGGTGGTTGGGCACGCTACCGGAAGCTCTGATGTCTCCCATCGGTGGGCTCCTAGTCGCGATCTCACTGTTTTGGAACGGGCATTTGCGGCACCGGGCGGTGTGCGGCTCGTGTGCTTGTCCAGTTCACCCCGGATAGGCCGCGTCGATAGCGTGGCCGCGGCATAGCCCACAGGCGACGCCGCGCAGACCGAGACTCGATTTTCAGCCTCGAGTCCCCGCATCCGATGGGCCACAAAATCCCAACAAGATGGCCGGCCCGTGTGTCTCCGAAGGGGAGCGCGAAGTTCTTTGACGCGCCTCTCCAGTGTTGACCTCTCTCGACAAAATATGCGCTCTCTCGAAAAAGATAGGCGGATGAAGAAGCCGAACTCCCCCTTGTTCTTGATTAATGCGATGCTGGTCGTTGGCCTGACCCTCTCGTCCCCGGTTTCGACGGCGGGCCAGGTCGACCCGTCCCAGCTGTCCTACGACGCTACGGATAATCCCCCGGGGCCAGTGGCGCCGGCCACGATTGCCCGTACGGACCGGGGGCGTGCCACGATCCGGGCGGTCCGACTCACTGAACCGCTGAATGTGGACGGCGTGCTCGATGAGGCTATCTACCAGACCCCGCCGATCACGGGGTTCATCCAAACGGTGCCCCTCGAAGGCGAGCCGGCCTCTGAAAGGACGGACGCCTGGGTTTTGTATGATGACGAGAATCTCTATCTGGTGTGCCGTTGCTGGGATTCCGCTCCCCCGGAGGAATGGATCGCCAACGAACTGAGGCGGGATACCAACCAGCTACGACAAAATCAGGTCTTTGGTGCTCTTTTCGACACGTTCCACGATCGTCGCAACGGCTTCAACTTCTACACGAATCCGCTCGGTGCACGCGCCGATCAATGGATTACGGACGAGGGGAACCCAAACTCGGATTGGAACCCGGTCTGGTCGGTACGCACCGGGCGCTTCGATGGTGGCTGGACCGCGGAGATGGAGATTCCCTTCAAGTCCCTGCGATACCTGTCGGGGGAGGATCAGACCTGGGGCGTTCAAATACGGCGTAACATCCGCCGGCGGAACGAATTCGCGTATATCACGTTCGTACCGGCCTCGAGCGGCGGATCGACCGGCATCTTCCGAGTCTCCGCTGCGGCTGATCTCGTGGGCCTGGAGTTGCCTTCGGCGGGAAGAAACATCGAGATCAAACCGTACGCGACTTCCAGTGTGACGAGCGATTTCACCCTGGCCGAGCCCGTATCCAACGACACCAACGGCGACGTGGGGATCGACGTGAAATACGGGATCACCGCCAACATCACGGCGGATTTGACGTACAACACGGACTTCGCCCAGGTGGAGGTGGACGAACGACAGGTGAACTTGAGCCGCTTCAGCCTGTCTTTTCCGGAGAAGAGAGAGTTCTTTCTCGAGGGCCGCGGAACCTTCGACTTCGGCTCCCGGGGCTTTACGGGCGGTGGGGGTGGCTTTGGCGGGGGTGGTGGCGGAGGAGGATTCGGCGGGGGCGCCGCACCCACGATTTTCTATTCTCGTCGTATTGGGCTGGGTGCAAGCGGGGCCGTCCCGATCCTCGGGGGCGGCCGGGTGACCGGAAAGACCGGTCGGCTCGGGTTCGGGATGATGAATCTTCAGACCGATGACGTCGGCGCTGCACCCGGGACGAACTTCAGCGTGCTGCGGGTCAAACGCGACGTTCTTCGCCGCAGCAGTATTGGCGCACTCTTCACGAACCGGTCCGAGTCCTTGGTCGCTGATGGTTCGAACCAGGTGTACGGTCTCGATGGCAGCTTCAACTTCGGTCAAGCCGTAAGCTTCGGAGGATTCTACGCCCAGTCGCGCACACCTGGGCTGAACACGGACAATGAGAGTTACGTCGCCCGGGCGAGCTACGGTGGAGACCGTTATGGGTTCGGGGGCGACTACACCGTGGTAGGAGACAACTTCAACCCCGAAATAGGACTGGTCCGCCGCGACAACTTTCGTCGGTATTCAGCGAACGCGCGGTTCAGTCCACGCCCAAGGTCGATTGAGTGGATCCGCCAATTCCGACTGTTTGGTCGTTACGAGCGAATCGAAAGTTTGGACGCTAGCGTCCTCGAGACCGAGTCCTGGAACGGCGGCGTAAGCGTCGAATTCGAGAACAGCGACCAACTCTCCTTGTTCGGCGGCACCAACTTCGAACGGCTGGATCTACCTCTGCGAGTCTCGAGCGACGTCTCCCTTCCGGTGGGGACCTACGAGTTCAAGAGCGCCATGTTCCAGTACAGTCTCGGCGGTCAGCGTCGCGTCTCGGGCTCGTTTTCTTTGCAAGTCGGAGAATTCTATGACGGAAACATCCGGTCCATCGGGTACAACCGAGGACGCATCTCGGTACTCGATCAGTTTTCGCTGGAGCCTAGTGTCTCATTCAACGACGTGGAGACGTCTGCCGGCGACTTCAAGACCACCGTGGTACGCCTGCGCGCCGACTACGCGTTTTCGCCGCTGATGTTCGTTGGGGGGCTGGTCCAGTACGATTCCGACAGCGACTCCTTCAGCAGCAACCTGAGGTTCCGGTGGGAGTACGCTCCCGGTAGCGAGTTCTTCGCGGTCTACACCGATGAACGGTCCACCATTGGGAGCGGTATCCCCAACATCGAGAACCGGGCCTTCGTGCTCAAAATCAACAGGCTCCTGCGCTTTTAGACGGCTGTTGAGGAAGTAAAGCGGGTCGCGCTGGCGGCCGCCCCACACGGACTTGCCCGTTCGGCAAGGGAACCCCTATTCTCGGGGCTTCCCGTGAACGTTCACGTGACGCTTCCTGCGAAGTTTCCTGTGACGCATCTCTCTGTCGAGCATCAAGCCTGGAGGGCCCTACCGTGAAGGTGATTGTACCGGTCGCCGCGGGTGCGGCACTACTCCTGATAGGGGGTGCGGCGACGGGCCTCCGAGGCCAGGATTCGTCCACCTTTATTGTCGAGAGTCCGACGATGACCACGGGCAGATTCATGCCCCGGGACTATTCGCCGGACGGGAGGAACCTCTCTCCCCCGCTCACCTGGAGCGGGTTGCCCACTGGGACGCGCCAGCTCGCCGTGATCTCTCAGGACTATGGGGCGGGCCGCCCGCCTCCGTGGGTGCATTGGATCATCTACAACATTCCGGCAACGTCCGGAGGCCTCCCTGAGGGCGTCCCCTTCGATCCCGACCATCCCATGCCGGCGGGGATCGCCGGAGCGGTGCAGGGGAACAACGGGTGGGGCCTGCCCGCTTACCGTGGCCCGGCGCCCCCGGTGGGCTCCGTGCATCATTATCATTTTCAGGTCTTCGCTCTCGATGATGAGCTCGATCTACCGCCGGGTCTCGATCGAGACGGGCTACTCTCGGCCATCGACGGCCACGTGATCGGCCAGGGCGACATGGTGACCCTGTACGAGCGACAGCCCATGAACCTGTTCCCCCGATGATCGGGCGCGCGGGTACCGGAAGGGTGTGCCGCACGACCCCTCGTCCGAAGCCTGGCTCCATACGCACCTCGACACTGGAGAATTCATGACCGACTCGAAAGGCCGGCGTTCGGCTATTTCCCGAAGGGATCTGCTCAAGACCGCTGGCGCGGCCGGAGCAGCGGCACTGGTCCCCGGTGCTGTGGCCGGAGTGAACGAAGAAAAGCAGCCCACACCGATACCTGTGGGTCCTCTCACGAACTTGACGGCCAACGAAACCGAAATCCTCAGCGCCATGGTCGATCGGCTGATTCCTACCGACGAACTGGGCCCAGGCGCTCTCGACGCTGGGGTTCTCCGCTTCATCGATCGAGCGCTGAGCGAAGCCGAGTCCGATGCGGCGGACGCGTACCGCACGGGTCTAGCGGCTCTCGACGCCTACAGCCAGTACACTCGAGGAGGTCCTTTCGTCGATCTCTCCACGACCGACCAGGATTCAGTGCTCATCGACGTCCAGATCGGAGCAGCGACCGGGGCCGGGGTTGGCTTCGCGGGCAGTTCAGGGTCGTTCTTCAACATGGTGAAGAGCCACACGTGGCAGGGCATGTTCGGTGACCCCCAGTACGGGGGCAACACGAACTTCGTCGGGTGGGACCTCATCAACTATCCGGGCTTGCGTTTGGGGGTCACCCCGGAGGACCAGGAGCGTCTGGAGGCGGATCAGTTGGAGCCGCTCCGTCGATCCGCGTATGACTTGGGCATTTTCCAGTGACCGCGCGCGCTCTGGTTCGAGGAACCAAAACATCGTCGAAGACTTGTGGGTTCGGGTACCACGGCTCGCGTAAATCAATGGGAGGGATCTGAGGATATGCCCAGGCAGCTTCGAGAGACTGATGTCGTCATCGTGGGGATGGGTGCGGCGGGTGGTGTTGCCGCCCT
>JAPYQK010000202.1 GCA_029941275.1 Longimicrobiales bacterium
ACGACTCGTCGTCGTTCCTTGTCTGAACCGCACAAGCGCCATGTGCGCGACCCGCCCCCCTTTCCGATCACCCTCCTCGGGCGTCGTTGCGTCGGATTTAGGGCACCTCTAACTTCGATCACGAACGATACAGGTGTTTCGGGGTCGTGAGAATCCCGCGTCGCCTCACTATTTCTCGTGCCCGAGTTTCCTCTCCATGGCGTGGTGGAACAAGGTTTTCGGCGATTCCGGCCAGGAAGGCCGAGTCGCCTACTACGACGAAGGCCTCGCGCTCATCGCGGAGGACAAAATCCACGAGGCTCTGACGTCGTTTCGCCTGGCGCTGAAAGCGTCGCCCGGCGATGTCGTGGTGCTCCAGCAGATCGCCATGGCCTACACCCGAATCGGGATGACGGAGGAGGCCGAAAAAACCTATCGCCACGTCCTGCAAAAGGACCCGCAGGCGGCTGGAGCCCACTACGGGCTGGCGTTTCTTCTCGTGCGGAGCGGTCGCGAACCCGAGGCGGTGCCCCATTTGCGCGCGTTTCTTGAAAACGCTCCTGCAGGGCAGGAAGCAACGGAGCACATCTCGCACGCTCGGGAAACGCTTGCCGGTCTGACGGGTGAGGCCGGTCAGGCTGAACAGGTGGAGCGGATGGAGAGCCTCGACCTGGGGCCGGATGAGCGTTCCTAAGCCTCGACCTGGGGCCGCATGAACGCCCCCAAGCCCCGAGCTGAGGCCCGATGAACGCCCCGAAGGAAGGCGCCCTCCGTTGGACCGGGCGGGGCCTCGTGTTTTCCGGTCAGATCGGATCAGGGCCCGAGGTAATGATCGACAGTGATGCGAAGGAGGGCGCGTCCTCGACGGATTCGCTACTCCTGGGTCTCATGGGGTGTATGAGCATCGACGTCCTGATGATTCTCCAGAAGGGGCGGGTTACGGTGAATTCTTTCGAGACCCGAGTGGAGGCCGAGCGGGCTCTCCAGGCGCCGCGTTACTTCACGAGAGTTCGCCTCACGTTCGTGCTGGACGGCCCCTTGCCCAAGGAGCGCCTGAAGGTGGAGCGGGCCATCGACCTTTCGCGCGACAAGTACTGCAGCGTGTTCCACTCCCTTCGGCCGGATCTCGACTTCGAAACCACCGTCGAGGGGATGTAACGGCGTGACCACCCTCGACCACATCGCCACTCCCGCGGACATACCCGCCGGAACCCTGACCGAACTCTTTCTTTCGTCGATCGAGAAGTATGCGGATCGCCTGGCCTACCGGTACTTCCCGGGTGAAGGAGACGCTCTCGAGGACGTTACCTACGGTGAGGTTTACGAGGTCGTAAGCGCGGCTGCGGCCGGTCTACAAGCTCTTGGCCTGACCGCCGGGGAGAAGGTGGCGATCCTTTCGGAGAATTGCATCGAGTGGGCGTTCGCCGACTTCGCTTGCCTGTGCGCCGGCGTGCTCGATGTGCCGATCTACAGCACCCTGACCGTTCCACAGGTCGCCTACATCCTGGAGAACTCGGGCGCGCAGTTGATCTTCGTGTCGGATACCGAGCAGGCGGAGAAGGCGCTGGCGGCTTCCCGCCAGATCGGGCGTGAACTCAGGATCGTGATGTTCGATCCCAAGGCCCCCCCTCTGGAGGGGGTCCTTGTGTGGCGGGATTTCCTGGAACATGGACGGAACGCCGCGGCGGACGGGGATCAGACCTTCCGGGCCCTGGCTTCGAAGGTTATGCCGGAAGACGTCGCGACGATCCTGTATACGTCCGGTACCACCGGCGATCCGAAAGGGGTGATCCTGACGCACAACAACCTCTCGTCCAACGTGAAGGGGGCGGAGCTCGTGATACCGCCAGTGACGGGGGACGTCTCGCTCGTGTTTCTCCCGCTGTCACACGTGCTGCAGAGGATGGTTTCGTTTCTCCACTTCTCCGCGGGTGTGACCCAGGTGTTCGCCCATTCCGTTTACACGGTGGCTGAAGACCTCAAAGTCGTCCGTCCCAACATCACCGTGTCTGTCCCGCGCCTGTACGAAAAGGTGTACAACACGGTGATGGAGGCGCAGGGCATCAAGGGGATGCTCGTGAAGTGGGCTCGGGAGGTGGGTGGGGCATGGGCGGACGAAAAATTGGCGGGTGAGGAGCCGAGTGTGCTGCTCAAACTCGCGTATGCAGTCGTCAATTTCTTGGTTTTTCGGAAAATCCGAGAGGCCATGGGCGGCCGCGTGAGGTACTTCGTAAGCGGGGGGGCTCCGCTATCGGCGGAGATCAACAGGTTCTTCTACTCGGCGGGGATTCACATCTTCGAGGGGTATGGCCTTACCGAGACGAGTCCGGCCACGAACATCAACACTCCGGAGCACGTCAGGATCGGGACGGTCGGGAGACCGCTTCCCGGCACTGAGATCAGAATCGGAGAGGACGGTGAGATTTTGGTACGAGGGCCCCAAGTGATGAAGGGCTACTACGAATTACCCGAGGCCACGGAGGAGGCCATCGAAGCGGACGGATGGTTCCACACGGGTGACGTCGGAGAGATCGATGAGGATGGATTTCTCAAGATCACCGACCGTATCAAAGACATCATCGTCACGGCGGGTGGCAAGAACGTCGCGCCGCAACCGATCGAGAATCGTCTGAAGGCGGACGACTTCATAGAACAGGCGGTCATGCTCGGGGACCGTGAGAGCTACTGCGTGGTTTTGGTATTGCCGAGTTTTCCGAACCTCGAGGCGTGGGCGCGAAAGAGTGGAGTCAGCGCTCTGGATACGAGCGCGTTGTTGGCGTCGAAGCCCGTTCAAGAACACATGGAGCGCCGTGTCATGGCGCGGCTCGAGGACCTGGCTCGCCATGAGAAGCCCAAAAAGATCGGCCTGATCACCGAGCCCTTCACCGTCGAAGATGGCACGCTGACGCCCACACAAAAGGTCAAGAGAAGGGCCGTGGAAGCACGCTATCGGAAGCTCGTAGAAGCTTTCTACGCAGAGGAGAACCTCGACCAGACGGTCTTCGTGGAGACCTGATGTCGAACACGGACGTCGTCACCGTCTTCGTTACCGTGCCCGAGAAGGAGTCGGCGCTTGCGCTCGGGCGCCAGATCGTGGACGAGTCGCTCGCCGCGTGCGTCAACGTGGTTCCGAACGTCACGTCGATATTCCGCTGGAAAGGAAAAGTGACCGAAGAGGAGGAGGTTCTGCTTATCTTGAAGAGCCGCGCCGAAAGAGTGCCGGCGCTCATCGCGAGGGTTGCGGAACTACACACGTACGAGGTCCCGGAAGTATTGTCATTTCGTGTCGAAGATGGTTTCGGGCCGTACCTCGATTGGGTAGGGGAATGCACGTCGATGGAATCGTTTGGTGACCGAGTATAGACCCGAGCAGGATCAACTCTCGGAGCCGGATGACGCACCTGCCGCTGACGATTCCCAGTCGTGGCTGTTCGAAGCCGAGGAAGACACGCAGGGGGATATTTTCGAGCCGGCCCCACCGCCAGAAGCGGCGGATCTCGAGGAGGAACCCGCCTCCCGAACGAGCACGGCGGAAGACGCCGATCCAGACCGTGTCGTGGACGATGCCGGTGAGGCGGGTGCCGAAGACATTACCGCCCAGGCGAGTCCCTACGAGGACGACGACGCCAAGGTGGCGCCTGAAGACGAAGCAGCCCAGTCGAGTTCCGACGATGATGACGACGCCAAGGTGGCCGCTGAGGACGAGGCGGCCCTGGCGAGCAATGATCCGAACACTCCGGCCGAGGCCCTCGCCGACGCTGACGAGGAGCCCCCCAATCCGCTTGTCCAGACATTCTTGAAATTACGTGAGGGCCGGCGTCGTGAGACCGCTGACCTCCACCAAGACATCGTTAAACCCGCCGAGCCACCGGCGGTTGCCCAGATGGATCGTGGCAAAAAACACGACGAGACCGGGCGCCATGAGATGGCCGTCGAGGAATTCCTCGAGGCGGTGGAACTCGACCCCGAGAATGTCGACGCTCTGACCCGTCTGGCTGCGGCGTACGGAGCATTGGGTCGTTTCGTGGAGGCGGACGAAGCGATCGGCAAGGCCATGAAAATCGCCCCCGAGGACGTGGAGGTTCAGGCCGGCGAGGCGATCCTGTCTTTCCGGAAGGGGCTTTACTCCGAAGCGGAGGTCCGACTCAAACGCGTTTGCACGGCTCATTCGTCACACGGTCCGGCGCATTTTTACCGTGGCGAAGCGTTGAACCGGCTTGGGCGTGTGGAGGAAGCGGTCGAGACTATGGAACGGACTATCCAGCTTCAGCCGCGCAACTGGCGCGCATATCACACGCTGGGGATGCTGTTCGATCGGCTCGAGGATCGGGAGCGGGCTTCGGAGATGTACCGGCGGGCGAGAGAGCTCAACCCTCTGTGATTGACGTGCGTCGGGCGAATCTGGCCACTTCTGACGCGGAATGTATTCTCCGCTCGGTCGGTTCGAACCTGGAGCCTTTGACGGCAATCAGTAGAGAAGTCGGAGCGGCTGCTGGTGAACCTTTGCTAGCCCGTCTCGAGCAAATGGGGGATCTACCAGTGGGGGGTGCGGTGATCACGCCGGCGGGAGATCTGTCCGCTTCTCAAGCTCGGGATACGGCGAGTGCGGGCGCTCCAGCAGGGGCGGGCCCTCCTACGGACGCGCGCTGGGGATCTTCAGGAGAGGGCCGGTACTTGCTCTAGGGTGCAGCCCAACGTGCAGCCCAACGACGTTATACTGAACAGCCCCAAAAATTATTGTAGCAGACGCCGTAAGCCCGCGAGTTCCCAGGCGTGAGGGTTTCCGCGGTATTTGTTGCGTTCACGGTGGGGGGGGCGCCCATGATGGGACGGGTAATTCAGTAGAATAGGAGTTAGGCAGCAGGCCCCAACTGGAGCGCTCCAGGAAAGCTCCTTTCAACGTTTTCTTGATTAGAAAGGATTGCCCCGCCGCCCCCCCCTGTCCTGGGCTGCGCCCAGGGTCGCGTTCCAGTGCATTGTGGCCCTGCTGAGGCGCCATCCCTTCGGCGGAGTTTTTCGGCGTTCTTACTCCGTCTCGAGCTTCGCACGAGGCGCCTCGCAGGGGAAACGTCGCTGCAGCCCGCCACTCAGCATCAACTTTGAAGTGCAACACGCATCAGTTTTGTACATAACACTCC
>JAPYQK010000203.1 GCA_029941275.1 Longimicrobiales bacterium
TGTCGGGTTGAGCTTCTTCGCGAGTCCACAGTTGACCAAGGTCTCGAGGCTCTTGTAGACCGTGGCGAGCGAGATTCCGGGTATCTCGTTACGCACGCCCAGGAACACGTTCTCTGCCGTGGGGTGCACTGTGCTGTGGGAAATCAGCTTGAAAACGGCGGCACGTTGTTCGGTATAACGGTGCCCATGCTCCTGTAGGGTCCGTCGCAGCATCACATCGTTGAACTTGGCCTCGGACGTTTTCATGATTGTACAATATACCTTCCGACCCCGGCATTTGCCATGACCGACAACGCCCAGCCACTGTTGACTCTGGAGCCGCTCATTGAGGCGGTTCAGGACGGTATCACAAGCGTTGGTTGGGAGCTATCCGGTCTCCAGAAGACGACCAGTCACCAGTTCGAGGGCCGGTGGCAGGGAGAGGGCTCACGGAGCGCCTACCTCTTTTTTCATCATGATACTTGGCCAGATTTCGTGAGCATCGACGTGTTCTTGGACGAGACGTCCAGGGGACTCAAGGGTAATTTCGCTCTCGTAGTTTCTGGCCCGGAGCTGGGGGAGTTCGCGCCGATGCCCGAACTTCTCAAGGACCTTGCAAGGGTCACGGCCGACTGCCTCCCCGCGTCATATGACACCCCATTTGTTGTCCGCTTGAGGATGGATGGCCCGGAGGACGACCCACGAGGTGCCGACACCGCGGTTCGCATAAAGCTCACGATTCCCCCAGGCGCATTGGCTGACGGGGCGAGTTTCGTGTCTGCGTTGGCCTCTTCGACGACGGCGGCCTTTGAACGTGCACTCGCGCATGAGGGCTTGAGGTCCTTGATGATCGAGCCTGAGAAGAAGGGATGATCGAGGCCGAAAGCTTGCCTGCTTCGGCTTGATCGCTCTACTCTGGCGTGCTGAAGTCGGACGAGGCCGCGTAGGCCCTATGTCGAGTCCGGCACTACGGAGGGTTCATCATGAGTACGGAGGAAGTTGCATGGAGAGCGGACGTTTGGGACTCGGCGGGGGACTCGAATGAGTACTGAGGGTCAGGGCTTGGACGTACTCCTCACCGAGACTCGCCGTTTCCCCCCCCCGGAACATTTCGTGGAAGGCTCCGCCGTCTCCGATCGTGGCATGTACGAAAGTGCCTCCACGGATCGTCTCGCCTTTTGGGAATCCTGGGCGGAGAAGCTCGATTGGTTCGAGCGGTGGCATACGGTTCTTGAGTGGGAACCCCCACACGCCAAGTGGTTCGTGGGAGGAAAGCTCAACGTCTCCTACAACTGTCTGGATCGCCACTTGGATGGGCCGCGCCGGAACAAGGCAGCCCTGATTTGGGAGGGAGAACCGGGTGACGTCCGTGTGTACACGTACTGGAGTCTCCATCGGGAAGTGTGCCAGTTCGCCAACGCGCTGAAGGATCTGGGCGTGGAGAAAGGCGATCGTGTGGCCATCTACCTCCCCATGATTCCCGAAGCCGCGATCGCCATGTTGGCGTGCACACGCATCGGTGCACCCCACTCGGTGGTCTTCGGCGGGTTCAGTCCGGAATCGCTCGCTGATCGCATCAACGATGCTTCCGCGAAGGTGCTGATCACTGCGGATGGCGGGTACAGGAGAGGGGGGATCATCCCCCTCAAAGTGAACGCCGACAAGGCGTTGGAATCTTGCACTACGATCGAGAATGTGGTGGTAGTGGCCAGGGGTGGGGACCTCACCGAGGAGGTCGACCCGGCGATGGTAGCGGACCGTGATCACTGGTATCACGAACTAGTCGCAAGTGCGAGCGCGGATTGCCCTCCCGAGGTCATGGATGCTGAGGACCTGCTGTACATCCTCTACACGTCGGGAACGACAGGAAAGCCCAAGGGAGTCGTGCACACCACTGGCGGCTATTTGACCCAGGTGGCCGCTACGACGCAGTGCGTGTTCGACTTGAAGGAGGACGACGTCTATTGGTGCACCGCAGACGTAGGGTGGGTCACTGGCCACAGCTACATCGTCTACGGTCCACTGGCTAACGGTGCTACGGCGCTGATGTACGAAGGGGGACCCGACTGGCCAGAGAAGGACCGCTTCTGGGACATTTGCGAGAAGTATGGCGTGACGATTTTTTATACCGCGCCCACTGCGATCCGGGCCTTCATGAAGTGGGGAGAGGAATGGCCCGAAAAGCATGACCTCTCGAAACTCCGTCTTCTCGGCAGCGTCGGAGAACCGATCAATCCCGAGGCCTGGATGTGGTACCATCGGGTTCTCGGAAAGGAACGCTGTCCGATCGTGGACACGTGGTGGCAAACGGAGACGGGAGCCATCATGATCACGCCACTTCCTGCCGTCACCGAGACAACTCCGGGGAGCGCGACCCATCCTTTTCCCGGCATCTCGGCCACGTTGCTCGACGGAGACGGAAATGAAGTGGAGGCCGGCTTTTTGGCGATTACCGAGCCGTGGCCGTCGATGCTCCGTGGGATCTACGGGGACGAAGAGCGCTACCGAGAGACCTATTGGTCCAAGTGGGACGGTCTCTACTTCCCGGGAGACGGGGCGAAGCGGGACGAAGCGGGGAATCTGTGGATTCTGGGCCGGGTGGACGACGTACTCAACGTGGCCGGACATCGGATCGGAACCATGGAGGTCGAGAGCGCGCTGGTGGACCATCCCGCCGTCGTCGAAGCTGCCGTGGTCGGCAAGTCACACGAAATCAAAGGTCAAGCGGTAGCTGCCTTCGTGACGCTCAAAGGGGGGGGGGATGGCGACGAAGACCTCGCGGTGGCGTTGAAGAAACACGTCACCGAGAAAATCGGAGCGATCGCTCGTCCGGAGACAGTGATTTTCACTGCCGATCTTCCCAAGACTCGCTCGGGCAAGATCATGCGTCGGCTCCTGAAGGACGTCGCTGAGGGAAAGGCCCTGGGTGACACGACTACCTTGGCCGATCCTGCGGTTGTTGAGCGTTTGAAAGCGCAATACGAGGGCGAGGAGGGGTAGGGTATGCACGACATACTTCGTGAACGTCTCATTCGGAAAATCGAGAACCTGCCCGAGCAGCAGGTCTACCAGATCCTGGACTACATCGAGTTTCTGGAGGGCAAGTATGGAGAGGACGAGGCGAAAGAGACGTCGGGACTCCGGCGTTTTGCGGAGGCGGTAGAGGATAAAATGAGAAAGAAGGCGATGAGCCCCGCCACTCTTCGCGAAGCTTTCCAACTGATCTCGGCGGCAGACAAGGTTCTCGCCAATGTCTCGTCAGCCGGGAAAAAACTCATGGAGGAACTCACGCCCGGGGGTGAGAATGCTCCCGCAGGGGATGAGGCCCGCTCGTTGGATGACCCCTCCAGCGAGGACGGCTTCGCGAGGGGCCAAGACGACTCCAGCGTGGATGGATTCGGCCAAGATGGGTCCGGCGCAGACGAGTCCGGCGAAGACGAGGAACTCCTCTCGCAGAGCCCGCAGAACACGGGTGAGGGTGATCCGGAGGGCGGCTCCGAAGCTTAGAAAGTCTCGGGTTCGGAGGAGACCGTCCGCCAGAGGGTTGACACTTCGAGACGGGCCTCGGTATGATCGTCCATGGTAGTACCAACTGCGCCTGTTCACCGAGGGTCTCGAGCGGAGACTCTGGGTGGCCGGGCGTCTCGTATATGGGGGGTGGCATAACTTCATGGCGGTGATTCTCAAGGAATCTCTCACCTTCGATGATGTACTGCTCGTGCCGGGATATTCGACGGTGCATCCGAAGGATACGGTGGTCCGTTCGTCGCTCACAGCGGCCATCGACCTCCAGATTCCACTCCTCACAGCGGCGATGGACACGGTCACGGAATCGGGAATGGCCATCGCCATCGCAAGAGAGGGTGGGCTCGGCGTCATCCACTATAACCTTTCGATCGAGGCCCAGGCGAAGGAAGTGGACCGGGTAAAGCGATCTGAAAGTGGCATGATCATGGACCCGATCACGTTGTCGCCGGAACGGACGCTCCGCGACGCCCACGAGCTCATGGCTCGGTTTTCCATCTCCGGAGTTCCGATTGTCGAAGACGGCGATCTTTTGGTAGGCATCGTGACCAACCGGGATCTCCAGTTCGAGACCAACTTGGACCTTACGATCCGTGAAGTGATGACCTCCGAGAGGTTGATCACCGCTCCGGAGGGGACGACGCTGGATGCAGCCGAGAGGATCCTGCACGAGCACCGGATCGAGAAGTTGCCCGTCGTGGACGACGACGGTCGACTACGAGGCTTGATCACCGTGAAGGACATCTTCAAGCGGCGGCTCTTTCCTGGTGCGTGCAAGGACGAACATGGGAGGCTGCGCGTAGGAGCGGCGATCGGGGCTTCGAAAGAATCCCTCGAGCGAGCCGTTGCGCTCGTAGACGCCGGGGTGGACGTGCTTGTGGTGGACACGGCCCATGGCCACTCCCAGGGTGTGCTGGAGGCAGTGGCCCGCACGAGGGAAAGGTGCCCCGAAGCACAGATCATCGCGGGGAATGTGGGCACGAAGGAGGGGGCTGCAGCCCTCATGGAAAGGGGAGCGGATGCGATCAAAGTTGGCGTGGGACCGGGTTCGATCTGTACGACCCGGGTCGTGACCGGCGTAGGCCTCCCCCAACTGACGGCAATCATGGATGCTGTGGAGGGTGTGGAGGCACGGATTCCGGTTATTGCGGACGGCGGGATCCGCTACTCCGGGGACATCGTGAAGGCTCTCGCTGCCGGCGCCCAAGCGGTCATGATGGGATCCATGTTCGCCGGAACGGAGGAATCGCCTGGAGAGAGTTTCCTAATGGAGGGGCGCCGTTTCAAGACGGTGAGGGGGATGGGATCCCTTTCCGCGATGCAGGAGGGGTCCGCCGACCGTTACTTCCAGGATCCCGGTGCCGAGTTGCGTAAGCTGGTTCCGGAGGGAATCGAAGCTCGGGTTCCCTACAAGGGGCCGATGGCGGACACGGTTTTCCAGCTCGTCGGAGGTCTGCACAGCGGCATGGGGTACTGTGGAGCTGGCACTCTCGAAGAGTTGAGGGAGAAGGCGACGTTCGTGAGGATCACATCGGGCGGTCTACGGGAATCGCATCCGCACGACGTCACGATCACCCGAGAGGCACCGAACTACCACATGTA
>JAPYQK010000204.1 GCA_029941275.1 Longimicrobiales bacterium
GCCTACCACTCGCTCGAGGATCGCCTGGTCAAGAACGCCTTCCGCGATTGGAGCCGCTTCTGTATTTGTCCACCCGGGATTCCCGTGTGCACCTGCCGCGGTGAACCGCTCGGTCAACTCCTGACCCGCAAGGCCATCCGCCCGAGCGAGATTGAGGTGCGCCGGAATCCGCGGGCTCGTAGCGCTCGGCTTCGGGCCTGGAGGAAGGCATGAGAGGGCGCCATCCCCGTCGTACCTTTCCGGCGTCAGGCATGCTGGTTTTGGGCTTCTCCGGCCTTCTGTCCGCTTTGAGCTATGTGACTTGGCGCCAGAGTCGTGCCTTCGAGGCGTTGGCCGAACTCGACGGGGTCGAACACTCCATCTCGCTCGCGGAGTCGGAGCGTGCGGATTTGGTTCGGCGGATTCAGAGCCTGGACAACCGGCCCCGGATTTCTGCGTTCGCCCAGGAGCTCCTGGGAATGCACCATCCGCAGGCCTCCGAGATGAGACTGCTTCCGGGGGGCCCGCGATGAGAGGGCGGAAGCGTTTGCTGGAGGCGAAAGTGACCGTACGACGCCGGTGGCTGCTTGTGTGCTGGTTGATGAGCGGTGCTGTGATCGTTGCCAGGGCTGTCCAGATCCAGGTGACGCAGGCCGATTTTTGGCGGGGCGAGGCGGCGGGTCAGCACCGTACGAGTGTGGAGATCGCGGCGGTTCGTGGATCGGTTCTTGACCGTTCGGAGGTCGAGCTAGCCACGAGCCGGGAGACTTTCAGAGTGAGTGTTGCTCCGAGAGAACTTCGCGACGTTGAAGCGGTGACCGACCTGCTGGTGGAGACCCTGGGGTTGGACGAGTCGACCGTGCGCGCAGCTACCACATCGTCGAAATCGTGGCGTGTACTTCCCGGCACCTTTCCTCCTTCGGTTCGCGGAGCGCTCGACAGCATTCGTGGCGTGTACCTCGAGCCTCAGCACCGCCGGTTCTACCCCCAGGGTGACATGGCCAGGGGCCTTCTCGGAGTCGTTCGGGACGATGAATCGTTCGGCGGCATCGAGCAGGCGTACGACATCGTTCTGCGTGGAACCGCTGGCCAGGCCGTGGATGCGAGAGACCCCTCCGGCAAGGCCACCCCTGGTGAGAGGGTGGTCGTGGAGCGACCCCGGGAGGGTGGGCAGGTCGTTCTAACGTTGGACGTGGACTTACAGGCCATCGGGCAGCAGGCACTCGCGGGGGCGATTCTCGAGACCGAGGCCCGAGGCGGTGATCTCCTTATCACGGATCCCGCCACTGGGGACGTCCTGGCCATGGTGTCCATACGGGACGAGTCCTCGAATGCATTGTCGGCAATCACTACACCCTACGAGCCCGGCTCCACGCTCAAGCCGCTGACGGTGGCCGCGCTCTTGCAATACGAACTGATGTCCCTTGACGACGTGCTCGATACTGAGGACGGTTCGTGGACGGTGGAGGGCAGGACCATCGAGGATGTCGGTAGTGAGAACGGACTCATGACGTTGGCGCGAGCGCTTCAGATTTCCTCGAACGTGGGTATAGCGAAAGCTGCACAGGCGATGAGCCCCGCCGTCCAGTATCAGAACTTGCGTGACTTCGGTTTCGGAGCACCGACCGGGATAGGCTTGCCCGGCGAGGCCACGGGAACCCTTCGTCGGCCAGAGCGATGGAGTAGGCAGTCCGCCGCATCACTCGCCTACGGATATGAGATCTCCGTGACACCGCTCCAGATGGCGATGGCCTATGGAGCCCTGGCGAACGGGGGCCTGCTCATGGAGCCCAGGCTGGTGAAGGAGTTCAGGGATTCGAACGGAAGAACAGCCACCCACTTCCCGCCTCGTGTGGTCCGGAGAGCGATTTCGACTCAGGTGGCGCGTGAGGTGGCCGATGTGCTCGTCGACGCGGTGGAAGTTGGCACCGGGACGCGAGCTCGTCTCGCCACGTTCAAGGTGGCGGGCAAGAGCGGTACGAGCCGTGCCTACTCCGACTCTCTAGGGGCCTACCAGCCCGGGGCCTACTTCGCTTCGTTCGTGGGATTCTTCCCCGCCGAGGATCCGCAGTTGGTGGTCATGGTCAAGTTGGACCGTCCTCAAGGGACGTACTACGGCGGGTCCGCCGCCGCTCCAGTAACGCGAGCCACGATGGAGGCGGTCTTGGCGGCGCGTGAGACACCCATCGATCGTCGAGCCCTTCTCGACGTCATCCGGGGTCGGGAGGTCGAAGCTCCAGCGCTTGAGAGGAACGACATCTGGGGTCCGCTCGCCCCGCGGTTCGCGGAGCTCCGGATGGACCAGACTTCGGGGATGGTCGCGACGCAAAATTTCGCGGCCGGCACGTCGCTTGAAGGCGATTCACCGTGGGCGCAACTCTCCGACGACGAGGGATCCCAGGGTGCCGCGGGCACCAGAGGTACCCCTGGCTTCCCGAGTTCTTCGAGTTCATCGGGTGTCTCGGCGCGGGTTCCAGATGTCCTGGGTCTCCCTGCTCGGGTAGCGGTTAGACGCCTGCACGCGGCCGGATTGCGCGTCGAGTGGTACGGATCGGGCGTGGTCAGGCACGTGGAGCCCATGGCCGGCTCAATCTTGGCTCCGGGCGACACTGTTCGGGTGGCGTCGGCGAGAGAGGCGGGCGATGACTAGTTCGCCGTCGGATCTCCAGGTGGTTACCGCCGCCCTCGGGGCCGCTGGCCTCATCGAGATGATCCACGGACCAGGTGACGTCGAAATCTCCGGTGTGACGCAGGACTCGCGCACCGTCGAACCCGGCAACCTCTTCTTGGCGTGGAGCGGGTCCGACTGGGACGCCCATGGTTTCGTGGCTCAAGCGGCGGCGATGGGTGCCGCTGCGGCCGTGGTGGAGCGGTATGTGCCTGAAGCCGAGATTCCACAAATTCAGGTGTCGAACGGTCGTTTGGCGGCCGCTTTGGCGGCGGATGCTCTTCTCGGCTCTCCGTGGGCCGAGCTGTTCACGGTTGGGGTGACGGGCACCAACGGCAAAACGACTACGGCTCTGCTCGCTCAACACCTTCTGGGCGCACGTGGGGCTTCCGCAGCTGTGGGCACACTCGGGCTCGTCGGACCGGACGGATCGGCGAGAGAGGGGACGGTGGGGCTGACGACTCCCGGCCCTGTCGCGATCTCCACTTGGCTTGCGGATCTCGTGCAGGAAGGGGTGGAGTCGGTGACCATCGAAGCATCTTCCCACGCGCTCGACCAAAGCCGCCTCGACGGGGTGCGTTTCGACGCGGTCGTGTTCACCAACATGTCCCAGGACCACCTCGAATATCACGCTGACATGGCGGCGTATTTCAGAGCCAAGTCCCACCTTCTCAACTTGACGAAGGACGGGGGATGTGTGGTCGTCAACGCCGACGATGCGCGTTGGAAGGACTTACCCATCGAAGGACGCCGCACACTCACTTACGGCATCGAGGAATCGGCTGACCTCCGCGCGGAGAGCATAGAGCCAGGCCCGTCAGGAACCAGATTCCGCATGGACGGTGCGGCGGGTGAAATCGATGTCGATCTGCCACTGATTGGGCGATTCAACGTCGAGAACTCTTTGGCGGCCGCGGGCATCGGCACTGTGGCCGGCCTGTCGCTCGAGGTCGTTGCAGACCGCCTCGGCAGTGTGCCGCAGATTCCCGGTCGCCTCGAGGTGGTTCAGCGCGATCCCTTTGCCGTGGTGATCGACTTCGCGCACACGCCGGATGCGCTTCGCCGGGTCGTCGCCACCATGCGGCCACTCGTAGCAGGGCGTCTAATCGTCGTTTTTGGGGCGGGCGGAGACCGGGACAGAATCAAGCGCCCCGACATGGCCCGCGCGGTCGCCCAGGTGGCAGATGTGGTGGTCATTACCTCCGACAACCCACGGACAGAGGACCCTGAAACCATCATCGACGATATCGTGTCGGGAATGGACGGTTCGCCCTTCGAGCGGCTGGTTGACCGCCGGGAGGCGATCCGTCATGCGCTCGCAGAGGCCCGCCCGGGGGACCTCGTGTTGCTGGCCGGTAAAGGACACGAGAGGTATCAGATCGTGGGCACCGAGCGCCTGCCTTTTGATGAGAGGTTGATCATCGAGGCGCACCTCGGCCGGATGGGAGAGTTGGCGTGACCCCCCCCTTCGTGTGGACGGACGCGCAGGTGCGAACCGCTTTGGACGTCCAACCGCTCCAAGCCTGCGACTTGATCTTCACCGGAATTTCGACGGACAGCCGTACCACCCGCGAGGGCGACCTGTTCGTCGCTCTGAGTGGGGACCACTTCGACGGTCACGACTATGTGTCCGACGCTTTGGGACGGGGAGCCCGTGGGGCCGTGGTGGCTCGCGCGGTCGAGGCCAAAGGTGTCTGTGTCTACCCCGTGCACGACACGCTGCTTGCCCTGGGACAACTCGCCTCATATCGCCGGAGAGCCCTCGACGCAGTTGTGGTGGGCATCACCGGATCGTCTGGAAAAACCGGAACGAAGGATTTGACCCGGGCGGCCATCGCGGGTTCGCGGCGGGTCCACGCCACTCCCGGGAATTTGAACAACCGCATCGGCTTGCCGTTGACACTCCTCGACGCTCCAGACGATGCCGAGGTCGTCGTGCTCGAAATGGGCACCAACGAGCCCGGAGAAATCGCCGCGCTCACACGTATCGCCGAACCGACGATCGGTGTCGTAACGACCGTTTCCGAGTCGCACGTCGAGAAATTGGGATCTCTCCAGGGTGTGCTCGAAGAAAAGCTCGACCTCCTGCGCGGACTTCCCGACGACGGCACGGCGGTGGTAGGTGATGAACCCGCCATTCTTTCCGAACAAGCCGCTGCCATCCGTGGGGACGTCCTGGTCGTGGGACTCGGTGCCAGTGCTGAACGTCCCTTGAGCGATGCCTCGATGGACGAGCGGGGACGCTGGAGTTTCATCTGGCGCGGCGAACCCGTGCAGTTGTGCGTTCCGGGCCGCCACTCGCTCAAGAACGCCCTTCTCGCTCTCACCGTGGCTGAGTTGTTGGACGTTCCCGCCGCGGACGC
>JAPYQK010000205.1 GCA_029941275.1 Longimicrobiales bacterium
GGAGCCATTTGTGAGATCCGGCTTCCTACGGCGCACGCGTGACCTCAGACCCCTACCGGGGGCAGTTGAACCAGGAACAGCGAGAAGCCGTGGACCACTTCGAGGGTCCGGTGTTGGTGTTGGCGGGGGCGGGGTCGGGGAAGACACGCGTCCTCACGACCCGCATCGCTCACCTCATCCATGAACACGGTGTGCCCCCCGATCGAATACTGGCCGTCACGTTCACCAACAAAGCTGCGGGCGAACTCCGGGATCGCATCTCAGCCCTGCTCGGCGAAGCACCGAAAGGGATGTGGACCGGCACCTTCCACGCGCTCGGGGCACGGCTCCTACGTCGTCATGCTCCGCTCCTGGGCTGGACCAACACCTTTACGATTTTCGACGCCGAACAAAGCCTGCGGCTGATCAAGAGGACCATAGAGGATGTAGGTCTGGATACGCGCCGGTGGAGCCCGAAAGCGATCCGAGGGCTTCTCAGCAGCGCCAAGAATCAACTGGTGGGTCCGCAGCAGTTCGTCGAAGACAACGCCGAGAGCTTCGACATTTTTGCCCGGAACGTGGCCAAGGTCTATCCGGTCTACCAACAGTCACTTCGTGCACAGAACGCCTTCGATTTCGACGATCTTCTGGTCAAGCCCGTCGAGTTGTTCGAGTCCAACTCCGAGTTGTTGGAGATGTACCGGAATCGTTTCCAGTTTCTTCTCGTCGACGAGTACCAGGATACGAATCGCGCCCAATTCCGCTTTGTGGAACTACTGGCTTCGGAGCACCGAAATCTCATGGTCGTGGGAGACGACGATCAGAGCATTTACGGGTGGCGCGGTGCAGACATTCGCAACATCCTCGATTTCGAGACGGCGTTCTCGGGCGCCCACACCGTCCGCCTGGAGCAGAACTACCGTTCCACCGATGTGATCCTCGATGCGGCCAACGCCGTCATCTCAGAGAACGTCCACCGTAAGGGTAAGACACTTCGCACGGATCGAACGGGCGGCGAGCTCATCACGCTGGTCACCACATCCGGGGAAACCGACGAAGCGCGTTGGATCGCCGACCAGATTGAGGCCCGTGCGTCCGAGGGGCCCGGCCTCGCGTATCGTGAGATGTCGATCCTCTACCGCACCAACGCGCAGTCCCGCGCATTGGAGGACGTATTTCGGCGGCGCGGGCTACCCTATCAAATCGTGGGTGGCGTGCGTTTCTATGAGCGCCGGGAGATCCAGGACGTTCTCGCGTACTTGAGACTGATCTCGAATCCGTTGGATGCAGGCGCGTTCGAGAGGGTCGTCAACTACCCCCGTCGCGGTGTCGGAAATACAACGCTGGAACGGCTTGAGGTTTGGGCCGACGCAGAGGGGATCACCCTCCTAGAAGCGGCCCAGCGTGCGGATGAGGCCACCGACCTCCCGAAGGGGGGTGTGCGTGGCCTGGTGGCGTTCGCCGACTTGGTGCAACGGCATTCAGCGTTGGCGTCCCAGCTTCGCATTGGCGAACTATTGGAGAGGTTGGTGGAGGAGCTTGCTCTTTTGCGACACCTTGCCGACGAGGGCCCAGAGGGAGAGGATCGGGCCGACAACGTGGGTGAACTCATCGCCAGCGCTCTGGATTTTGACGTTGAACTCGTGGAGGAACTCGAAGGCGAGTCGCTGGACCACTTCACGGAATTAGACCTGTTCCTCCAGCAAGTGGCACTGGTGGTTGACGTGGACCGCCACGATCCCAACGCCGACGCCGTCACCTTGATGACGCTGCACAATGCCAAAGGCCTGGAGTTTCCGGTCGTGTTCATTCCCGGGCTCGAGGACGGACTCTTCCCGCTCAGTCGTGCTTACGACGATCCGTCCGAACTCGAAGAGGAGCGCCGCCTTTTCTACGTCGGAATCACCCGGGCGGAGAACAAGCTCTACCTCACCCATGCCCGTCGGCGTCGACGGGCCGGCGAGGTGATGTATGGCCGGTTGTCGCCTTTCGTGGACGCGATCCCTCCATCACTTATCGAGAAGGTAGCCACAGCGGTCATGAACGAGGGGGGTGGGTATGCTGGGCGCCGGTCCGCCCGTCCCCAAGCAAGCAGGTCGATCGACCTCGGATCGGATGATGACGATCTGGCGTTCGACGCTGGAATGAATCAGGATTTGCCCCGCTTCATTAAGGGAGAGGCCGTGGTGCACGATACCTTTGGGTCGGGGACCGTAGGAGAGGTCGCTGGCTTCGGCCGGGACCTGAAAGTGACGGTCCACTTCGATACCGTCGGAACAAAGCGGTTGCTGGTTCGGTACGCCGGCCTCCGCCGCGACTTCGATTAGAAGGGTACTTCTTCAAGGCCTTCTGAGGCGATACACCCATGTCGATCACCCGTGAAGAGATCCTCCAGATCGCCAAGCTTGCGAGACTCCGACTCACATCAGCCGAGTCCGAGGACCTCTCGCATGACTTGAGTCAGATCCTCGAGTATGTCGATACACTGTCTGCCATCCAGGTGCCGGACGTAGAGGGAGTGGGTTTGGGACCGGCCGAGGCTCCCGAGCGGGAGCCCGGCCAGATCGCACCCGATCCGATGGCTCAAACCCCGGCCGACTCCGCTCCCGACTTCAGGGAGCAGTTCTTCGTGGTGCCGTCTCCTCCATCGCTCGGCGGGGCGGACGATCCCGGCGGGTCCCCATGAAGGGCGTCGCCTCCACAGCTGGGGCCGTCCGAGAGGGGCAGGTGGACGCCGCAGAACCCTCCCGACGGGCCGTTGCTCGCCTGCACGAGCTACACGAGGGCCCCTTGGGCGAAGGGGGAGGGGAGGGACTGAACGCCTTTCTCGCCGCTCTGTCGAATGACGATGCATCGACCCTGGACGTCCCCGAGAACGACGGATGCATTCGCGGCGTTCCGGTTGCCGTCAAAGACAACATGACGACCCTCGATTTTCCCACGACTTGTGGGTCGAAGATCCTGGAGGGGTACCGCCCCCCCTATGAAGCGACCGTGGTACGGCGCCTGAAGGAGGAGGGCGCCGTCATCGTCGGTAAGACCAACCTGGATGAATTCGCGATGGGCTCGTCCACGGAAAACTCGGCGTACGGGCCGGTACTCAATCCGGTCGATCACTCCCGTGTGACCGGGGGAAGCTCCGGTGGCTCGGCTGCGGCGGTTGCGGCGGGCATCGTGCCAGCGGCGCTCGGGTCGGATACGGGAGGGTCGGTCCGTCAGCCCGCCTCCTTCTGCGGCGTGGTGGGACTCAAGCCGACGTATGGCCGGGTGAGTCGTTATGGCTTGGTTGCCTTCGCGTCTTCCCTCGATCAGGTCGGCGTGTTCGGAGGCACGGTGGCCGATGCCGCCGATCTCCTTCAAGTCATCGCGGGTCACGATCCGCGCGATTCTACCTCGGTTGATCGCCCCGTGCCGGATTTCTCTGGGGAGCGTGATGCCGATGCCGAGGGGTTGGTGGTCGGGGTGCCCACCGAATACTTCGGGGATGCCCTGGGACCGGGTGTACGCGTCCGCTGCCGGGAGGCACTCGACGCGTTGGAGGCCAACGGTGCCCGAATCCGCGAGGTCTCACTCCCGAACACGACATACGCTCTCTCGGCGTACTACGTGATCGCCACCGCCGAGGCGTCCAGTAACCTGGCGCGGTTCGATGGCGTGCGATATGGACTCAGTGACCGCGAGGGTGGGGATCTCGGAGAGATGTATGAGCGCACTCGCACGGTGGGGTTCGGGCAGGAGGTCAAACGCAGGATTCTTCTCGGCACGTTCGCCCTCACTGCGGGCTACCACGATCAATACTACGGGCGTGCCCAACGGGCCCGTGGTCTGGTGGCGGCCGACTTTGAAGCGGTCTTCGCAAGCGGTGTCGACGTCATTTTCACACCCACCTCGCCGACCGTGGCGTTTCCGCTGGGCGAGCGGGTTCAGGACCCCCTCCAGATGTACCTCGCCGACGTGTTTACGGTTACCGCCAACCTGGCCGGCTTACCTGCTATCTCGGTCCCGGTCGGCGTCTCGGACGGACTTCCCGTGGGTGGGCAGTTGCTCGCCCCACGGTGGGGAGAGGCGACGCTCTTCCGCGCGGCCTACGCTTTGGAATCTGTTTTGGGAAGCGAGGTGTCAGATGATTGAGGTCGGGCGGCGATCAACGAGGATTAGTGGATGAATTGGGAACTTGTGATCGGCCTCGAGATACACGTGCAACTCCGGACGGCCGAAAAACTCTTCTGTTCCGATGGAACGGTGTTCGGGGCCCCTCCCAACAGTCAGGTGTGTCCAGTCTGCCTAGGCCTTCCAGGGGCCCTTCCAGTGCTCAACAGCGAGGCCGTTGATCTGGCTATCGTCGCGGCGCTCGGGTTGGGTTGCCAAGTACACGAGGTCAGCATCTTCGCCCGAAAAAGCTATTTCTATCCCGATCTTCCGAAGGGTTATCAAATCACCCAATTCGCCGATCCGTTGGCGACGGAGGGGGTCGTTTCGGTGGAGTCCGATGGCGAGACACGCCCCATTCGCATCCGACGAATTCACATGGAAGAAGATGCGGGAAAGTCGATTCATGATCGCGTTTCGGACGGGACGGCGGTGGACCTCAACCGGACCGGCACGCCGCTCGTCGAAATCGTAACGGAGCCGGATCTGCGTCATCCGGCTCAGGCGAGAACTTTTCTTCAGGAGCTCAAGCGTACGCTCGAGTACCTGGATGTGAGCGATTGTAACATGGAGGAGGGAAGTCTCCGGGTAGACGCAAACGTCTCGCTCCGGCCTGAGGGCACGGACGAATACGGTGTAAAAACCGAGGTCAAGAACCTCAATTCCTTTTCGGCGGTCGAACGGGCCGTCGTGGCCGAAGTGAAGCGTCAGACTGCGATCCTCGAGGATGGGGGAAGGATCGTCCAGGAGACGCTCCTTTGGGACGAGAGCGACGGAACCCTTCGCTCGATGCGGTCCAAGGAGGAGAGTCACGACTATCGGTATTTCCCGGACCCCGACCTTCCGCCACTCCGTCTCGACCCCGAAC
>JAPYQK010000206.1 GCA_029941275.1 Longimicrobiales bacterium
GGGTGTCGGTCTTGCGTAAGTTGGCCACCGACGTCGAGTATGGTTGACCGCTCTCGCTCATCGGATCGATAGGAAACAAGGAATGGCCACGATCCTCGTCGTCGACGACGACCCGGAACTCAGAGTGCTCGTGAAGTCCGCGCTCGAACTGTGTCAACATGAAGTGCTTTCGGCCGAAAATGGCGTCCAAGCGCTAGAGCAGCTCGACCGGCACACGATAGAACTCGTCATAACCGACGTGAACATGCCCGAGATGGACGGGATCGAGCTCCTGGTGGAGCTCCGCAACGAGCGGCCGGATCTCCCGATCATCGTGATGTCGGGCGGTGGGATCATGGAGAGGGAAGTGCTTCTGGAGAACGCCCGGGCCTTGGGGGCCTTTCAGACCATGATGAAACCGCTCGACCCCAACGAGATCGAGAAAGTGGTAGAGGGGGTACTTGGACATTCGTCAAAGGAATGAGGCAGCCATCATGAGGATCTCAAAAGTACGTGGGTCGTTGGCGACAATCATCGGCGCCGCGATTCTTGCGGCTTGCGCGGGCGACGAACCCTCCAGCGAACCGGAAACGGAACCACTACCAACGACCGGTAGCATTGAGCGGCTCGATCCGAGGTTGGACGCCATCGTCCCGCCCGACGCAGTGATCGAGGTCCTCTCCGAGGGTCACGAATGGGTCGAAGGACCGGTGTGGGTCCCTGCGCTCCAGTCGATTCTCTACTCGGATATCCCCAACAACGCCGTCTACCGATGGAGCGAGGGTGAGACGGCGTCCTTGTGGCTGCAGCCGGCCGGGTACACCGGCGACGTTCCGAGGGAAGGGGAGAGCGGATCGAACGGCCTAGCCCTGGATTCGGAAGGGCGGCTCGTGTTGGCCCAACACGGCGATCGACGTATCGCCCGATTGAATGCTCCGTGGGACGCGCCCGAGGCGAACTTCGAAACGCTCGTCGGAGAATACGACGGGATGCGCTTCAACTCGCCGAACGACGTCGCACCGCGGAGCAACGGCGACTTGTACTTCACCGATCCCCCGTACGGTCTCGCGGGTGGCAACGATCCTCAGGAACTCGACTTCCAGGGCGTCTACCGGTTGGCCGCATCAGGTGAGTTGACGCTGCTCGTCGACGATCTCAACAGGCCGAACGGCATCGCTTTCTCGCCTGACCAGTCCATCCTCTACGTCGCCAGCTCGGATGGGGCCAATCAGCCGGTGGTCATGGCGTACGACGTGCAGGCCGACGGTGGCATCGACAACGCGCGGGTCTTCTTCGACTCGTGGGGTGACGGTATGGCTGTCGACCAGCAGGGCAACATCTACCTGACCGGACCCGGCGGTGGCGTTTTGATTATCAATGCCGACGGCGAACACCTGGGGACGATCCACGCGCCCCCGAGAACTTCGAATGCCACGTTCGGTGGAGACGGCTCTACCCTGTTCATCACGGCCAACACGCGGCTGGTGCGCGTTCGCTTGAACGTGAAGGGCATGGGCTTCTAGGAATCCAGGCGCCTGTCCGACCCCCGGGGCGGCTCCAGCGCCGCGCCCGACCCGACGAGCCCCGGAACATCACCTTGTCCCGGGGCTCCCTGGTTTCAGCCCGTTACTTGATGGGCGAGAAGTCCAGCGGGTCGAGGAATATCGATACGACGCCGGTCAGGATGCGCCCGTCCACCTGTGACGCCCGGCTCACTTCCTGCCATTCGGGATCACCTAGGAAGGCCTCCCAGTTCGCGGCAGCCGCTTCGCGACTGGAATGGGCGATGAGGTACGTCAGGGTATTGGCCGAGTTCGGCTCGTCCTGGGGCGTCCAGTACCCGATGTTCGTGATCCCGTGGTTCTCGAAAATTTCCATCGTGTGGTCACGGAACCGAGCTTGAAGGTTGGGCAGCTTTCCATCGGGAGTCGTATACGTCCTGAGCTCGAAAACTCGGTCCGCGGACTGCGCCTCGGCGTCCTGGATCCCGTCCACCGTGCTGCCTATTAGAAAACCCGCTCCAAAGACGATTGCCACGCCGGCGAACAAGGACCGCTTGCTGGTTGCCATGTCTAGCTCCTCTGGGGTCTCATGCCCCTGACGGGAATGCATGCTCCCGACCGAATGGATGGTGTCGAACTTCGGCATCCCCCGAACGCCTCCCGGGCGCCTGTGCGTCGCGGTGGAGAGGATCTCGGGTATGATGGACGCAAAGTATAGGCGGCCGTCGACCCCCGTGCCAGACACTGATCGGTCTTGTTTCCGAGCCACGTGGGGAGCCTCTCGTACAACTTTCGGATCGGCCGATTGCGCGGGTCGCTCGGACCCGGTTACCCTGATCCTGACCTGGGTCAGCCTGATGTGACCCCGTCCATTCGTTCTTGAGGGGATGGTCCAATGAGGAAGACATTCACGCGTCGTGACAGTCTCAAGCTCATGGGGTCCGCGGTCGTTGGATCACAGCTGGTCGGGGGTGCTCAGCCGTTGGCCGCGCATGTGCATGGGGCGCCAGCGGGGGCGCTAGCGGGAGAGCGGGTCGGGGCGCGGGCCGTCGGGCGGTCTGAAACAAGGGTCGACGAAGACTTGCGAGGTATCTTTGTCATCCTGTCGACGCCATACACCGAGACCGGCGCGGTCCATTACGAGGACTTGGCCTTTCAAGTGGAATGGCTCGATCGGGCTGGCGCCCACGGACTGGTGTGGCCTCAGAACTCGAGTGACTATCCACGGCTGACAACCGCTGAGATCAAGCGGGGCATGGAGGTTCTCACCCGGGCCAACCGGGGGCGGTCGCTGACCCTCGTGCTAGGTGTGCAGCAGGACTCGACCCCAGAGATGGTGGAGCTGGCCACCTTCGCCGAGGGTCTCGAGCCCGACATGATGATCGCGATGCCGCCCAAGGTGGGGGACTCCCTGGAGGATTACCGGGAGTATTATCACGCCCTGGCGCGGGTGACCGCACGGCCCATCATGATTCAGACTTCACCGAACCGGCCGGGCATCGAGTTCAAGACCGATTTCATCAAGGAACTCGCGGACGCATATCCCAACCTCGGCTATGTGAAGGAAGAAGTGCAGCCCGTTTTCGATCGTATTCAAGCCATGGTCGGGCAGCCGCAGATCCGACGTTTGTATTCCGCCATGCGGGGGCGCTACTTCGCCTATGACTTGCGCTTGGGTGTGGACGGGTTGGTCAGCGGCATGGCGATGTATGCGGAGGTCTTTGCCCAGATGTGGACGGCGTCGCGCGAAGAGGATTGGGATACGGTGCGAGATCTACATGGGAGGCTGCTCGTGATGCTCACCTGTGAGACGGAGATTCCCGGAGCGGGCCGATACCTTCTCCAGAGACGAGGCATTTTCACCACTCGTCATCAGCGGGGCCGCAACTACTCGCTTTCGGCCGTTCAGATCGCCGAGATCGAGCACAATCTTAAGGGCCTCGAGCCGTACTTGATGGAGGTGCCGTCTCGGCGGGCGTAAGGACCCTCGTCGTACGAGGTCGCTTCAGCTAGGTGGAGGCGCTTTCACCGAGCCCGCTGTACGCTTTTGATCTGGGCAGCCGTCCCTCACCCCCGACCCACGGTGAAGACCGGGTAGATCTCGTTGCGCTCGAGTAGAAAGCGCTCGATGCCGAGCACATAGGCCAAAGCCGGCCCGAGCCGAACGGCCACCTCTGCGGCATTGAAGGTTTCCACGGTCACCGGTCCGGTGCTGACCGACGATCCGTCCAGGATCCTGATTGCAGCCTCGAGCATCTTGGTCTCATCACCGTCGGGCCATTCGCGGATCAGTTCATCGATGGCATCCCCCGCATCCCCAGCGATCGACCCTCTGACGAACCCCCCACCGAAAATCCCGAAAAGTCCCCCGAGTAGGGCCGTGAGACCGAGCCCGATCCCGAGCCCCAGCATGGCGCCGCCGTTCAGGTCGAAAGCTCGACCGATGAAAGGCATGAGCACCATGGTGATGATTGCGACGATCGCAACGACGCACCCGCCGCCGCTCGGGTCCGTGGGCGGTGGACGGTCGCGCAGTCGTTCCAGCGCGTCGATGATCTTCTGTGGTTCTACACCGGCGGGTTGGTCACCGTGGCTCGGTGGGTTCTCCATCACTCAGCGTCTCAATTCGAACGTACACATGAACCGATCGTCCACGGTGCGTTCCCGCAGGTTTACGAAGACCGAGATTGGCGAATTCAGCCGGGAAATTCGGACTCTTCCGGCCCTAGCGCGCGCCGCACCGCCGGTAGAAAGCGCAACATGCCATCGTCGTGGACTTCGTTCCGCTCCAGGTTCCGCACGTCGAACTGCTCGCGTGTCTGACGCCGCAAGTTGTTGTCGTTCTGACGGCCCTGAAACTCCTCGAACGACTTGGTGAAGTAGTGGTTGATTCGAAGCGTC
The DNA here is from genome assembly GCA_029941275.1 of Longimicrobiales bacterium. Lineage (GTDB taxonomy): Bacteria > Gemmatimonadota > Gemmatimonadetes > Longimicrobiales > Gaopeijiaceae > UBA822. The sequence continues at coordinate 4,383 of JAPYQK010000206.1, forward strand.
TCGACCTCGTCGGGCAACACGGTCGCCCCGCGCTTGTAGAGCCGGTACGACCACCGATGGGCGCCTCGACGAAAGCGGTTGCCGGACATGCTCCCGCCGTTCCCCATTTCCTTTTGGCTCGATCGTGTCGCCTCGCGCTTTAGGTAGTTCTCGATCACGAGTCCGTCGGGCCGATGCTCATGCCCGCTATTGCCGAAGTTGAAGCGCGGGAAGCGAACCGCACGCACGCGCTTGGGGTCGTACGCCTGCAACGGCCCCACCACGTCGTTTCCGGCCAACGGGTAGAGGAACTCGTCGCCATCGATTTTCTGTGCCCAGCACACACGGTCGCGGAAGTTGAGCGCAAAGTGGCGATGCGCCAACGAGCTCTTGTTGTGCCGAAAACGGGCCCTTTTTCGGTCCAGTCGTGTTCCTTCGAAGTGGGACCACGGTATGCGTGTCACCGCGCCGGCCTCCACGTACGGTTCCAGGGCTTCGGCCTGGGTAGAGCCCTCGTCCATGTCGTAGAGGAAAAAGTGTTCGACGCCGACCAGGAGGTGATATTCGAGCCACTCCCTGATGTAGGG
>JAPYQK010000207.1 GCA_029941275.1 Longimicrobiales bacterium
CCCTTGGACGAGTCGGGTGCTGACACTTCTCAGGGACCGGCCCGAGGTACGAGCCGGCGATCTCCCTACGGATATGGGGATGGACAAGACCTCGTTCAAAGTTAATGTCCGCAAACTCAAGGGACTCGGACTCACCGAGAGTTTGGGCGTGGGGTATCGCCTGTCTCCGCGCGGCGAAGCCGTGCTCGGGCGCATGCAGGACGAAGACAACCGGAGATCCACATGACATTCGAGATTGACGAGGAACGTAAGGAACGACTCATCAGTCAATTGCAGGAGTTCTTCCTCGATCAGTTCGGCGAAGAGATCAGCCCGTTTCGCGCCGAACAGGTGCTCGACTTCTCGTCCGAGGCGCTCGGTCCTCAGATCTACAACCAGGCCGTTCAGGATGCGCGCAAGTACATGCAACAGCAGCTAGACGATCTGGACGGTGAAGTCTACAAGACCGAACCGACCCGCTAATGTCGATCGCAGACTGGAGGAACCCACGGATGGACGGGGAATGCACCCACAGGAAATAGACCGGCGCACTTTTGTCTCGGCAGCCGTTGGGCTGGCCGGAAGCTCTCACCTCTCCGGCTTCGCTAGCGCGTGGGACCCCTCCCCCGCTTCACCCGAGATCGACGCGTTCATCCGGGACCGCATGGACACCTACGACATCGCGGGCGTCGCGGCTTGTCTCGTGAAGAACGACCGCGTGGTCTGGTCGAACACCTATGGGTTCGCCAACCTCGAGCGCGAGTTGCCGATGAGCCTCGACTGGGTCCAGAACATCTGCTCCATATCGAAGACGTTCACTACGACCGCCCTCATGCAGCTGTGGGAGCAGGGCCGGTTCCAACTGGATGACGACGTCAGCGACTACATGTCCTTCCCCGTTCGTAATCCCAACCATCCAGACGTCCCGATCACGTTTCGGCTCCTGCTCACGCACCGCTCCTCGATCCGCGACGGAGAGTGGTACGGTAGGATGTACCGTTGTGGGGATCCGGCGGTCACCTTGGGCGACTGGATCGAGGGTTACTTGCAACCCGGCGGGCGCTTCCACGACGAGCAGGAAAACTTCCAGGAATGGGCGCCCAATGATCGCTGGGAGTACAACAACGTCGCGTTCGGCCTTCTGGCCTATCTGGTCGAGCAGATGTCGGGGGAGAACTTCGCCGACTACTGCCGGACCCGCATTTTCGAACCCCTTCGGATGAACGACACCTCGTGGTATTTGGCTGACGTCGACCTCTCCAGACACGTGGTGCCCTACACGTTCGTGGATGGCGGTGAAGTTCGGAGTCCCACCTGGGGAGGCCGACCCCTCGGCGTGATTCTGGAAGGCAGCGGCTCGACCGTTCCGGAGGGGGACGGACACCATGCCAGCTGCGCCTACAACCATCCCAACTTCCCCGACGGCTTCCTGCGGACCAGCGTGCGCCAGCTCTCCTGGTTCGCCCGGGCATACTTGAACGGCGGTGAATTGGACGGGCGACGGATCTTGGAGGAGAGCACCATTCGGGAGATGCTCCAACCCAAGAGTGTGGAGGCGTCACGAACGCAGGGTCTCACTTGGTACGCCGGGGCTCCCGTTCGCGGGCGAGAGGTGTGGGGACACGGAGGGAGCGATCCCGGAATCAACACGGACATTCGTATGGTCCCGGATCAGGGAATCGCGGCGATCGCGTTCATCAACACTTGGGGGGGGAATCCCTCACAGATCACCCAGCGTCTGCTCGAAGAGGCGCCAAACTTTTAGCATTTGGGCTTTGTTACTCCTCTAACAACGATCGACCAGTCCGGCCTCATTTGCCACACCAAGGAGTGCGCTCCTGGCGCTCCAGGGCGATCTGAGAGGGTCGCCAAATCCTCGTTGGCACAAAAAAACGCGGAGGGGCCGAGAGAACGCTCAGCATCCCATGGCCTTTCCAGCCTGACTGGGCCACATTGACCATGCGATGATCGTTCCGGTTTTCCGAGGAGGTCGCCATGAAGATCCATGAGATCCTTCGTAGCAAGGGCCATGACGTCGTCACGATCACGGAGTCACGCTCAGTCCTCGAGGCCGCCCAGGCACTCGTGGACCGCAACATCGGCGGACTCGTGGTCACGGAGGGTACCAGCCCCATCGGCATTATTACCGAACGCGACATCCCCCGTCTCACCGCGCGAAGTCCGGGCGAACTGGGCTCGATCCAGGTGGGCTCCGTCATGACGCGGGAATTGATCACGGCGGGGCCAGGGGATGAGCTCACCGACGTGATGGACGTGATGACCGAGAACAAGACCCGTCACCTGCCGGTTCTCGAAGGGGATCAGCTAGCCGGAATCACCTCCATCGGTGACCTTGTAAACGAATTCGGAGTCGTGGCAGAAACGGAGAACTCCCAGCTTCGAGAGTACATCCAAGGAGCTGGCTGAGCGGATCACCGGTCGGTCGCCCTCGTTATCCACCGCAATTATTTCAGGAGAAGTCCCGACATGACCTCAGCAGTCGAGAAGCTAGTCAAAGAGTTCGCGGAGCAGGGCCTCACTCGTCGCGAACTCGTGACCGCTCTCACGGCGCTCTTTGCAGCGGGCGGATCGAGGGTAGCCGCCCAGACTCCACAGGCCGTCGTAGCGAACAGCTTGAACCATGTTTCGATCGCCGTGACCGACGTCGAGCGGTCCGCCGAGTTTTATCAATCTTTACTTGGCCTCGAGGTCGTGAGCCGTCCCGGAAACGGTGGGATCAACCTCGGACTCGGCGATGGTTTCCTGGGACTGTACAACCTCCCCAATCCCGGAAGTGTCAACCACTTCTGTATGGGGATGGACGGCTTCGACGCGGACAGAGTGAGTCGAGCTTTGGCACAGGCCGGCGTGGAATCCAACATCGACCGTAGTCCTGCGAACCGGACCACCGGCGGTGATCAGCTCTACTTCACCGACCCCGACGGAACCGTTGTACAGCTTGGCGAAACCGGGTACCAGGGGTAGTACGCAGCGACCGCATTTGCAGCAATCTTACGAGCGGCTCGATCAAAGGGACATCGAGGGACGGAGGTGGGGAGATGCGCGCGCTCGTGGTCTGCCTGTGGCTTCTCGCCGGTTGTGCGGCAACGTCACGGAGCCCCCGTACCCGTGACGGTCTGAATTGCGCGTGGCGTGTGTGTATCCAGATGGTGAATACCCCCGCCGGCAGAGCCTATCGCGCCGAGAACGGTGAACCGGTACCGGCCACCGTCACGCTGACTTTCGTGTCCCCCGGGAACCTGCGCACAGGGGCGGATCGTCCCATCGAACGGGTGATTCTGCCGCGGTCCAGTAGGATCTTGGTCCGTTTGCGGACCGTCCTTCGGGATACATCGGTCCAGCCCGACGTCTCCGTGGCGATCGACCTCGGTTCGAGCACAACCGAAGCGGATGACGATCACCTCTACGCCGTGCCGTTCGGCGGCGACAGCAGGCGCGAGCTGGTTCAAGGATTCGACGGTGACGTATCGCACGTGGAGAGCATGCGTTACTCCCTGGACTTTGCGATGCCGGAAGGCACGCCGATTCTGGCGGCTCGCGCGGGAACGGTGCTCTACTTGCAGGACGGCTTCACGGAGGGGGGTACCGATCCGGATCTTCTCGAGGCCGCCAATCTGGTCGTGGTGGCCCATAGCGACGGTACCATGGCCTCATACGGCCATCTCACGGAGGGCATCTCCGTGGCGGTCGGCGACACCGTGCTTGTGGGGGATCTGTTGGGTGTGAGCGGCTCGACGGGCTTCACGGGGGGACCACATCTCCACTTCCACGTGGGCAAGCGCATGCTGGGAGAGCCGGGCCGCACGATCCCGATCAAGATCAGAGATCGCAATGGGCGCCTGCTCGATCTGGCTAAGGGACTCCTGGTCGAACCCGCTCAGGCGAATTCCCGGTAGGTCAATTCACGATCGGCCGAGAATGGCCCGATTCAGACACACCCCGCCCGCAACGGGCCGAGTGAGTCCGAGACTCGCGCACCAGCCTCGCGGATCCCATGTTGCATGGCCTGTGAGCAGCCAGGTGACCTGCCCGACGTCATCGGCCTGTCCACGTAACCGGCTGGCCCACGCACTCGGCCTGCTGGACGTCATCGGACACGATAGGAGACACCATGCGGAACCTCACTCCCAAGCTCTTGCTGATCTTTGTCCTGGCGGCGTGTGTGCTGCCTTCCGTGACCTACGCTCAATCCGCCCCTGCAGGCGATTTCAGCGTCACCCCCGATGTGGTGTACGGCCACAAGGACGGCATGGCCCTCACGTTCGACGTCCTTCGGCCGGACAATGCCAACGGAGCGGCCGTGCTCTACATGGTCAGTGGTGGATGGGTGTCACGGTGGAGCGATCCGGAGCGGTTGGCAGCGAGGACCTTTCCCGGGCTTCTCGAAGAGGGCTTCACGGTCATCCCCGTCCGACACGGAAGTGCGCCCCTTTACAAGGTCCCCGAGGCTGAAGCCGATGTGAGGCGTGCCTTGAGATACGTGCAGATGCACGCGAACGAGCTTGGCATCGATGTCGATCGGATCGGCGTTTTCGGCGGAAGCGCGGGAGGGCACCTGTCCCTCATGCTCGGGCTCGCGGCGGCGGACGAAGGCAGACATAATGACGATGAACCGCTGAGAGCGCCCAATCCGGTTGCGGCGATCGTGGCCTACTACCCGCCGGTCGACCTCAGGCCGATTGCCGGTCCGAACGAACGGTTTCCAGCACTCGACTTTCCGGGCGATCAAGCCGCGGCGATCTCTCCCATACTCTTCGTTTCGCCCGACGACCCGCCCACCCTTCTGATCCATGGCGATGCAGACGGCCTGGTCCCCTTGAGCCAAAGCGAGCTCATCCTCGCGGAGCTTCAGAGCGACAACATCGAATCCGAGCTGATCGTCATCCCAGGTGGGGATCACGGATTCACGCGTCGGCCCGACCGGATGCAGGC
>JAPYQK010000208.1 GCA_029941275.1 Longimicrobiales bacterium
GCTTTGAAACAACATCCCCCGTTGGCCATCCCCTGCTTCCACGGTACATTCGACCTTCGTAATCTGGACCCATCATTGAGGATGACCCATGCGACACCGCTCGAACTGGACGGCGATTTTCGCCGTAACGACTCTAGCCGCCTGCCAAGCCGGCGGCACCGGTGGCACTGCTTCTTTGGAGACCGATGACGAGATCGCAAGTTACGGTTTCGGACTCGACATCGGCCGCTCCCTGGAGCCCACCGTGTCTCACCTCGAGCGAGGTGCGCTCATGCGCGGCATCGAAGATGCGCTCGACGGGGTCGACCCCGCAGTCGCAGTCGAGCAGCTGGCGGAAGTCACCCAACGTGTCGGGACACTGATCCGGGAGGAACAAAATGCGGAGTTCGAAGCCTTGACCGAGACCAACAGGGTGGAGGGCGAGGCGTTTCTCGCGTCCAATGCCGACAAGGACGGTGTGTCCGTTACGGCCAGTGGGCTCCAGTACGAGGTCATAACAGAGGGAGCCGCAGGTGGTGCTCAGCCCACCATCACAAACCAGGTCACCATCCACTACCGGGGCACACTCCTCGACGGTACGGAGTTCGACAGCTCCTACTCACGTGGACAGCCCGCCACATTCGGCGTGACCGGCGTGATTCAGGGGTTCAGTGAGGGCTTGCAACTCATGACCCCGGGGAGCCACTACCGTTTCTTCATCCCCTCGGATATGGCGTATGGACCCCAGGGCACCGGACCCGACATTGGACCGAACGCTACGTTGATCTTCGAGATCGAGCTGATCGAGGTCATCTAGGGCTTCTAGTCACCTAGGGCTCCGGTTCATCCAGGAATTGGGAATTTCTCCACGAACCGTGAGTACGCACTTGTCGAACACTTTCCAGAAACTCGAGATCGGATCCAGGGGAGAACTCACCGACTACGCGAGGGAGCACAACCTCCTCACCGGCGAGGCAACTGTATGAGCGCCACGTCCAAACCAGAGTCGAACCGGATGTTACGTACCCTGTATGCTCTCCTGGCGGTATCTGTCCTGGCCTGTGGTGGCGGCAACGGGCTCTCCGAGTCTGCGGCCTCGGGTGACGCAACCCGTGCAGTAAATCCCTCGCCCGAGGAATTGGCCGCCATCGCCTACCAGGCGATCTGGGAGCCCTCGGTCTCGGACCTCGCGGTGCAGGCGCCTGACTCGTTCACGACAACGTTCCAGACGAGCGCTGGGGACTTCGTCGTGGCTTTCCATCGTGCCTGGGCGCCTCTCGGGGTCGATCGTGTCTACCACCTCACCCGCTACAACTTCTTTGCGGGTGCCCGGTTTTATCGCGTGAACCCGGCTTTGGTCCAATTCGGCATGGCGGGCCAGCCCGCGCTCGACGCCATCTGGGCTGACCTACCGATCGCGGACGATCCGCTTGTCCAGAGCAACACCAGGGGGACCGTCTCGTTCGCCAAGGCCGGTCCCAGCACCCGCGTAAGCCAGATGTTCATCAATCGGCTGGATAACACGGCATACGATACGTGCTGCGCGGGAGGATTTCCTCCGGTCGGGAGGGTGGTGAGCGGTATGGAGGTGGTCGACGCCCTGTTCTCCGACCACGGTGAGACCCCGGTCATGTACCAGGACTCCATCATGAGCGTCGGCAACGCGTTCCTCGACCGACAGTACCCGGGGCTCGATTCGATCGTTGGTACGCGCGCTTTAGCGCCGGGGGGATAGGCGCGACGCAGCAGAAGGCGCAAATGCGCATGCGGTAGGCGCGACGCAACACGCGGCGCACGCATCCCCGACCCGGCCTTCCTACTCAGTCTGCTCCCACTCCGACATGAGGTCGGCGATCTGGGATTGAAGTGAGACGCGCTCCGCCTCCAACGCCTTCGCTTCGTCAGCTGGGGTCCGTTCGTAGTACGTGGGTTCGCAGAAAATTTCGTCGATTTCCGCCACCCGAACCTCGGCCACCTCAATGGAGGTGGTGAGTTCCTCTTGGCGCTTCAGCAGCTGAGCCTTTGAGGCTTTTCCTTTCCCGGTGTTCGTGCCCTTGCTGTTCCGGCCACCCTGGTCGTTCCGCCCACCCTTCTTCTTCCTCTTCTCGGTTTTCGCTTTGAGAATCACCCGGTCGGCGTCGAGGTGATCGTCCCCGCAGAAATGTACGTAATCTTCGTAGGTCCCGTGATAATCGCGCACTTCTTCCGGCTTGATCTCTACGATACGCGTTGCCAAACGGCTGACGAACCAGCGGTCGTGCGACACCAGTATGAGCGTGCCCGGGAAAGCCTTGAGGCCCTCCACGAGCGCCTCGATCGACTCGAGATCCAGGTGGTTGGTGGGCTCGTCCAAGACCAAGACGTTGGGACGCGCAATCGACAACCGTGTGAACACCAGGCGAGCGGCCTCACCGCCTGAAAGCGCCGTCAGGCGCTTCTTCGAGTCGTCCCCGGAAAACAGCATGAGCGCCATCCGCGCTCGTACGTAGCCGATATCCTTGGCTGGGCAGAAGTCCCAGACCCAACCCTCCGCGGTATTGTGGGGCGGGTCGAACGCTTCCCGGTGATCCTGCGCGAAATATCCCGGGTGGGTCTCGTAGCCCCACTCGACCTCGCCCTCATCGGCGTCGATCTCGCCCATGACGATTTTGAGCAGCGTGGACTTGCCGATGCCGTTCGGCCCCATGACGGCCACTCGTTCGCCCCGCTGCACTAGGAGATCCACGCCGTGGAGCACGTGATTATCTCCGTAGGCTTTCTTCACACCTTTGATCTTGAGGACGTCGCGTCCGCTGTCTCGAACCTGCTCGAAACGGAAAGTCGGATATCGGCGGGAGCTGGGTGCCAGTTCGACCAGGGCCTCCGCCTTCTTCTCGATCATGCGAACCTTACTCTGCGCCTGGCGCGCCTTGCTCGCCTTGGCCCGGAACCGATCCACGAATTTCTGATGGTGGGCGATTTCGCGTTCTCTGGCCGCGATCCCCTTTCCCCGGCGCTCCCGCTCGGCCTGCTTGGCCTGGAGGAACCTCGTGTAGTCCCCGTGATAAAGCGTGATGGACTCGTAGTCCACATCGAGGATGTGCGTGCTGACGTTGTCAAGAAACCGGTGATCGTGGGAGATCACCACCACGGGCCCGGAGAAGTCCTTCAAGAACATCTCCAACCACCGGATCGAAAGGATATCGAGGTGGTTGGTCGGCTCGTCGAGGAGTAGGACATCGGGAGCGCCCGCCAAGACCTGCGCGAGCAACACGCGGAGCCTGAACCCGCCAGAGAGCGTGGACAGCGGATTTTGGTGAACGTTCTCGGGAAGGCCGAGCCCCTCCAGAATCTTGGTCGCCCGGGCCTCCGCTGTATAACCATCGTGGCGCTGTACGGTCTCTTCCAACTCACCGAAGCGGTCCGCGTCGAAATACTCCTCCGCTTTGGCGAGGATCGCTTCCTTCTCCACCATGGCAGCCCAAAGCTCTGCGTTGCCCATCATCGCGCCGGCGAGGATCTTCTCGTGTTCGAACAAGAACTGATCCTGGCGTAAAACACCGAGCCGCAGGCGCTTGGGAATGGAGAACGCACCTTCGCTGGCCTCCAACTCCTCGCTCAAGATGTCGAGGAAGGTGGTCTTACCGGAGCCGTTGGCACCCACCAGTCCGTAGCGCTCCCCTGCGTTGAGCTGGAAAGACGCGCCCGCAAAGAGCGTGCGGTCACCGTGGGACTTACCGAGGTTCGAAATAGAGATCATAGCCGAGGAATGTAAACAAACCGGCCGGCCAGTGAGAGCGCTACTCAGTTTCGGACGCAGCACCCGGCATCGGTCGAAACACCCGCGCACGCCGCACCCGCAAGGCGGGCGATCGATTCGATGACCAACTGGCGCTCCTCGGCGCTCAAGTCGGCCAAGACCTGGGCGCGTTCCTCAATCAGATCTCGTTCGATTCGGTCGTGGAGAGTCCGGCCCCGTTTGGTGAGGTCCAGCTGCAGATAGCGTGCATCATCCGCGCGGGGCTTCCTCTTTAGGTACCCTTTTCTTTCCAGGCCATCCGCGAGCCTGCTGGCGCTGCTCTTCTCGAGGAACAACGAGGCGGCGAACTCATTGAGGGTCATGGGACCGCTGTTCGCCAAGCGTTCTAGACCGTGGCTTTGTCCGATAGAAATGTCGTAGCAACAAATCGCATCCCGGTCCCGAAACTGATACACGCGGAACAGATCGGTAAGGACTCGCTGGAGCTCGGCGGCGTCGCGGTCGAGACCCTCATGGTTCTTCACTCTTGGCATGAAGATCCTTTGGTCTGTCTCGAGGTTACGGGCAAAACCGTTCTACTCCATGGAAGGAGCGACCGGGGAGACGCCAACGCATCTCCCAGTTGGAAGCGCGACATCGAATCGTAACCCCGCGTCAGTCCTTGGCACACTCGTCGGCCCCGAGAAAGTGGAGGGAGACGTAACTCTCCTCTCCGACCACCCAACTGTCGTGTGGTGTCCCTGGCACGTAGAACAAGTTCCCGGCGGACATTTCTACGACGGGTCCGTCCTCGAACGCCACTGTCGCAGCTCCGGTCAGCACCAGTCCCACATGCTCAGCCCCGCAGTAGGCCTGCCCCGTCTTGGCCCCCACATGATCGGACCATTTCCAACCCGGCTCGTAGGTGGCACGTCCGATCGGCATACCCCCGATGCGCACTAGTTCGAACCGTCCCTTGGGGAAAGTCCTCACTTCGTCAGGGTTCTCGAAAGCTTTCAGAATAACTTCGACGTCTATGGTCGGGGACCCCTCGATTCCGGGAATAGCTCTGGCCAACCGTCGCCGAACCGTATCCCAGT
>JAPYQK010000209.1 GCA_029941275.1 Longimicrobiales bacterium
GCACGAAGGTCGAGAACACCATCGCCGCTTCCATCAACGTCGGCGTCACGAGCGAGCCGTCCCCACACACTCGGTTTAGCGTGCAACGTGGACGTTGGTGCGCCTGGTGCTTCCGAGGCCGCAAAATGGATGACCAGCACATCTACGCCTCGGACTAACTCGGTGAAGGCCGGGTTCGTTCCGAGTTGGTCGCTGCTGAACCCGATGCTCGCTTCTCCGACGTCCACCCGGTACCCAACTGCCGGGACATCGCCGTGTGGCACGCCGATGCCGCGCACCGTGATGCCATCAGCAGAGTAGACCTCAGTTGGTTGTCCCGCATTCACATCAACAGTCGCGACGTCGAAGTCGTTGATGGTCCCGAGCACCCGAAACAGGCTGGTCGGGGACTCGAACAACCCGTCTACAAACTCGATTACAGAGGGATACCCTTGACTGCCCGTAGGACCGGCAACACGCGGGATCGACCGCTGAGGCCAGAACAGGGCCGGCACCTCGGATGAGTGATCTGGATGGAAGTGGCTGAGAACGAGGAGACGGAGGTCTTGTAGTCGTGCTCCCGCCTCGTGGAATCGCGCGAATGTCCCACCGCCGGCGTCCACCATGATGCGACTGACGCCATCGATCCAGACGAGGTATCCGGCGGAGGCGCGTCCCACACCGAACGGTCCACCTGAGCCGAGGACTTGAAGGGCGACCGACGAGTCACCGCAGCCCGCCGACGCCGCCGAGGCACCACCAACCATCACGACGACCGCGATCAGACAGCCACCCCACCTGTGTCTCATGCCCGCGCCTCCTAGAATGTCGGAGGGTAGCACGAGGAACTGATGGAGTGGGTCTTACTGCAGCGAATCCACACCTTTTGTGAAATCCGCATTAGTTGTGAAATTAGTTCGAATTCCGAACTTCGAGTTGATAGGAAGCATTAGAGCACCTGTTGACATAACCCTCATTATCGGACCGTTCATGCGCCCCGGCCGCACCTCCCCCGCGACAGCCTTCGACGACCGGACGGGGGAGATCCTCTGGGAGATCAACCTGGGCTCGCCGGTCTCCGGCTTCCCGATCATCTACGCCGTCGACGGCCGCGAGTACGTGGCGATCAGCACTGGCTTCGGCCGCTTTCTGGACCTGACGCCGGAGCTTCGCCCGAGCGCCAACAACACCCTGTTCATCTTCGTCCTTCCGGAATAGCCGGAAAGCCGCGCGGACCCCTGCGTGGCTCTGGCTGGCATTTCTGACGAATGACTAGAGAGTTCCTCACGTCGGCTTCGTTCTGGTCGAACCTGGCGGTCGCGCTTGGGCTCCTCGCCGCTGTGGCGGCGGCTCTTCGTCACAGCCCCAACTCGTCCTCCAGCGCCTTGCCGGCCTTCCGTAGCCGCTTCTGATACTCCGCCCGCTGCCCCTCTACGGCTGGGGTCATGAACGTCCACAGCGCATCTGCGGGTAGAACGCTGCCCACCCCACCATGGCCTGACCGCTGGCATCCGCCTCGGGCATTACGATGTCACCGCGCTCATCATTGGCAAAGGCGACATGGACGACCTAGTAGAGGAGAGGCATGACAAGCGCCGACAGCCTTGAAGGACATGAAGTCCGTCTGTTTCCGTCCGCACACATCTCCGGCACACGGGAGGCCGAACTTCGCGCGGCCGCGTCACTGCTGGCAATGGTGCGGGCCGTGTCGGAATTCGGCCGAGTCTTCGTTCGCACGGCCGGCGGACCAGCTGGGCGCATCTCGTGCTACACCGAGGTGTCCTTCAAGCTCGGAGAGCCCCCAGCCAAGACGATTCGACCGGACGGAGTCGTCCATGCCGTCCGGGGAAAGAAGGAGTGGTCCGCTCTCGTCGAGGTCAAGGTGGGAGACAACCTTCTCGATGTCGACCAGGTCGACGCGTATCACAGGCTGGCCCGTCAGGAGGGCTTCGATGCCCTCATCACGATCAGTAATGAGGCCGCTCTTCCCAATGGCCTCCCTCCGGTCGCCCTGGACGGGCGCCGCCTTCGCAAGCTTCCCGTGGTCCATCTGTCCTGGGACCGTCTCCTCACCGAGGCACGGATGCTCAGTAATCAGCAAGACGTGCAGGACATTGATCAGCACTGGATGCTCGACGAGTGGATCAAATATGTCGCCGACGAGGAGTCGCGCATCATAGAGCCGCCGGTGCTGGGGAAGCACTGGGGTCCGGTTCTCCAGGCCGCGAAGATCATCGGCTTGCAACTGTGTCGACACAACTCACTGACGTCATCGAGCACTGGGACGCGTTTCTCAGAAAACTGGCGCTTCGGTTGCGCGCGAAGATGGGCGTGGACGTCCAGCGCCGCACATCGCGTGCCGACGTGAGCGACCCCAGAGCCCGCATCAAGCGGATGCAGGCGGCTGCTCTCGATGGAGGAATCCTGACCGGCGCGTTGAGAGTCCCAGATGCCATCGCTGACCTGCAACTGGAGCTACTGCTCCAGGGGAAGGTGGTGCGGTATTCCGTGAGCTTCAGGGCTCCCGCCGACGGTAGAACGAAGACGCGACTTAATTGGTTGCTGCGCGAATTTCGCGGTGCACCTCTACCGAATGGCCTGAAGCTCAGGATCGATTGGGATCGGCGCGGGTTGTATTCGGAAGCCGCTATTGACGACGTTCGGGAAGACCACGGGCCGCTGATGGTTGATCCCGCAGGCGCTCCGATCCGAACAGACGCGCTTCCTCGGATGTTCACCCTCAGTTGGGCAACAGGTTTAGCGAAGGGGGGCGGTCGAGCGGGCGGGCGTGTCCTTGATGGCATTGCCGGTGGCGTCGAGCGCTTCTACCGTCAAGTAGTCGAGGGCCTGGTGCCCCACACGCCGAGGGCTCCACGATTACCTGCTGCCGAGCCAGACGAATCCAACTCTGAGACCTTTTCGTCGGGCACAATGCCGGCCCAGTCGTCGACAGACAGTCGGGAGAGGCCGGCGACCCAGCAGGAACCGTCGGGGAGCGAAGTTGGCGGAACTGACCCTCCAGGCGACGGGACTGAGATCGCAGCGCCAGAACCACCGCCACTGGACGCATCGAAGGAGAGAAGCCATGAGCAAAGAGAATCTCGAACAATTCATGAAACAAGTGGCCGACAGTAAGGAACTTCAGGCGAAGATCGGGGAGGAAATCACCGAAGATGCCCTGGTCGCCTTGGGTGCCGCACATGGGTGCGAGTTTTCGATCGAGGATGTGCAGGCGAGCGCGGAACTAAGTGACGCGCAAATGGAAGGCGTCGTCGGCGGCTTCAATTTTAGCCCCGGCAAGAGCCGCAGGACGAGCCTCACTCGATGCAACCCCGCAACTGACACATGAGAGGCGCAACAAGAACAGAAAGATGTCGCAGGCATAATGGATTTCATACAAAAGCCATTTAATAAGCTTAAGTGGCCATAATTTGAAGCACTCGCCAGCGGGCGGATACCACCCTGAGTGCCAAACATCTGTATGAACACGTTTCTCACCGGTCCCCGCTGGTCACGTCCACCGGTCTGTCGCGGGGAGGCGCGGGGCGCATGGCGGTTCCGATAACGAATCTTACGTTAACTGGGGTGGTCTAATCCGTCCTATCGGCTTGCTGATGCCTACGATCGCGCCCCCGGCCATCAGCTCGCGTTTTCGGATCGCCGGCAAGTGCTGCCGCGCCACGGCTTCGTCGGTCAGCTTCAGCCTGTAGATCTCTTCGGCAAACGTCGAGTAACGATACCCCCCACTGCCATCGGTCACGAGCGCCAGGTCGACCACGCCGTCGAGTTGGTGGGTGATCTGATAGAGGACGCCGCTGAACGCCGCATCGTCATCGGGATGCGCGATGACGACGAGGACCTTCGGACTGTCCGAGGTGAGTCCTTGACCCCACGCGTCCGACGCGAGCGCCCCCCCGACGAGCTGGCTCGCCACGATTGCCGAACCAACCCACCCGCCTCGCATCATTCTCATAACTCTCCTGTGCGTCGTGCGATGAGCCGTGTGATCCGCAAGACCCTGGATCTGGGCGACTGGCCGAGTCTCCAATAGACAGCGGACGCCGCCCGGCAAGCGAGATCTGGCGCTCGCGGCGATACGCGAGCGCCAGATCGCAGAGAGCCCTACTTGGCTGGCTTGTAGGCGCTGGCGATCTTTCCGGCCTTTCTCAACGCCGATGTCCACTGGCTGCCGGAGAGCAGCTTGGTTGTCTTGACCGACTTCACAGAGCCTCCGGCCGACACCACCTGGGCGATCGCGGCCGCGGTCTGGTCGTTGGGGGCGTCATACAGAATCACGACGTCCTGGTCGCCAAACGAGAAGCCTCCGCCGAGCAGCGTGCCACCGGCAGCTTCGAGGGCCGGGATCGCGGCGGTCTTCAACCGATCTTGTGGCTTCTTGATCTGGGCGGCAATGGATTCTGGTGTGTACGAGAGCTCGAAGAGATACGTTGGCATGGGCGATGTCGCTCCTTGGCGGTTGGACCGGCTGAAATGCCAGCCTCGACGGAGTGGGAGCGTACGGGAAGTCGTCCACCAAACGCAACCGCTGCGTCCTTTGTTCTCTCGAACCGTGAACACCTTCGTTCGCCCAAACCGTCGGCCGGCTGCATCTCAGCGCCTGGGCCGCGTGGCGACCCGGACCGCTTCCCGGACGACGCGTCCGTGGTTGAACGCCAACTCGATGTCGTGGCCAGTCTCGAGACCGGCACCCGTGGCCCGGAGAAGGAGTCTGTCGCGGGGAGGCGCGGGGCGCATGGCGGTTCCGATAACGAATCTTACGTTAA
>JAPYQK010000210.1 GCA_029941275.1 Longimicrobiales bacterium
TCCAGGACCTCGTCCACGTCGGATCGTGTGGCGCGGGGTCGCTCGAGTGACCCTTCGAATCTTTCGTCCGTGGTTCCGACGTACACATAATTCAGGCGACGCCGCGCTTTCCGTTGGTTGCCCGCAAGAAGGTGGCGCCCTCGATGGGCAGTCGATCGGCAGAGAGCAGGATGTGGATCCCCTTGCTCGGGATCAACGAGAACTCCGCCTCGAAGCCGTTTTCCTCCAGCATGTCTGACGTCCACGCCCCCGTCGCGTTGACGATCACTTTTGCCGACACGTCCACCGTCCGGTTCTCGATCAGGTCCACGACGCTACACCCGTCGACTCGGCCGTCCATCATCCGAAAGTCCTAGGCACGCGCATGGTTGACCACCAGCGCGCCGTGCTCGGCGGCGGACTGCGCGTTCTCGAGCGTGAGCTGTGCGTCATCCGTGATGTACTCCGGGTAGCGCACCGCACCCTTGAGAGGATCGCGAAGCCCTGGAAGTTGTTGGCGTACCTCCTCCGGAGACAGGTTTTCGTGTTTCTCGGAGTCTTCCACTCCAGCCAAACCGTCGAACACCCTCTGGCCGGCCGGATTTTCATCAGGCTTTCGCTGTCGAACACGGGAAAGACGAACGGGAGCGTGTGAACGAGGTGGGGCGCGATGTCCCTCAAGACTGCCCGCTCTTGCGCCGACTCCCTCACGAGCAGAAAGTGACCGTATTCCAGATAACGGACACCGCCGTGTATGATTTTCGAGGAACGGCTAGAGGTGCCGAAGGCGAAGTCCTCTTTTTCCACGAGCCCGACTTTCCACCCGCGAAGGGCCTCCCCGTGCAGCCTGAATAGACGGCGAATGCCCGGCGCGATTCCCCCGTCAAGAGAACGAGGTTGTCGGCGGGGACCCGCTAAGCCCCTTCGTGTGTTCGACTTGTGTAACAAAAACACACGTGGTAGGGTATCACCGGATCAATTCCACAGGTGTTATCGAGAGTCGTGGTTGACCCAAGGCCGGCTGTGTGTAGTTTCTCTCGGCTGGGACAGGGTAGGGGTGGGGATTCGGTCGGGAAGGGGCCCGAAGGAGACATAAACTAATAAATATTTTCTGTATCAGATCCAGGAGTTTGGAAGATGATTGGACGCCGCCCACTGGGTGTTTTGATTGCCGTGTTGTCCGCACTGACCCTCAGCACGACCCTCCAGGCTCAACAGACTGTGAGCAGCCGCTATCGCGTGCTGATTCCGGACTTCCAGCCGATCAATGAGGAGGACGACGACTTCGGAAAGGACCTCGCCGACGAGTTGCGGGACAAGATCGACGAGATGCTGACGCACAGTGCCGTGGACGAGGACGACATCAAGGACGCCCTCAAGCAGTTCGACCGCGACATGGAGGATCTCAACTGCATCCTCGCGCGTCAGCTTGCCCAGCAGGCCAATTACCAGGTCGTGCTCTGCGCCAGATATTCCGGCAACGAAGACGCTTGGCAGATACAGAACATCCGTTTTGTGGACAGTGCGACTGGAGAGGTGTTCGACGTCGACCCGGTCGTGTCGGCCAAGGACATGGAGGAAGAGGCGGCGGTCGAGATCGTCCGGAGCTTCGAACTCTTCGTCGAGCAGACGCGGGTGGCGATTTTCTGTGGTGACTATGCCGCAAGCCAGCAGTGGGAGAGTTCCCTCGAAAACTGTGATCGGGCACTGGAGCTGAACCCGAACGCCAACACGAGCCGGTATACCCGGGCCAGCGTGCTTCGGCAGTTGGATCGTTTTCCCGAGTCATTGGAGGAGATCGACCGCCTGTTGCTACAGGATCCGTACCACGAGAACGCGATGCTACTCGGCGGCTACCTAGCCATCAACCTAGAGCAGCAGGACCGTGCACGTAGCTACTACGGCCGCTACCTCGAGCTGGATCCGACCAACGCTTCGGTTCGGATGACCGTCGCGTACGATTTAGCGCAGGAAGGGGATCCCATCGGTGGCGTGGCGATCATCGAGGCGGGTGTTGCGGTCGACCCCGAGAACCTTGATTTCTATGAGCAGTTGGGGAACTTCGCGTTCGCCGGTGCCGAACAGGTACGGAGAACCGCTATCGAGGCCGCTGGTGGGGGCGACGGGGTGACGCCCGCGGTTAGCGAGCTATATGGTAAGGCGATTGCGGCGTACGAGAGGGTCTTCTTGGAGAAGGGTCCGGAGATGTTGGTTTCCCAACTCCGCAATGTGGCCGCCGCTCACGTCCAGCTGGAAAGCTACGCCGATGCGATCGAGTTCGCGGAGCGGGCCATCGAGTCGCACCCCGAAGAGGCTAGCCTACGGGCCATCTATGCCGAGGCGCTGAAGCAGTCGGGACGGACCGACGATGCGATCGCGGCGCTTGCCGCCATCGAGGAGATCAATCCGGATTGGCCCAACCTCTATCTCAGGTTGGGGAGCTGGATGATTGAGGTCTCGCTTGTTGAAGAGGCCGTGCCGGTACTACAGAAAGCGGTGGCGAGCGGGTCTTCGCCGGACCAGGCAGGAACTATGATCTTCAACCATGCCTACGTCAGCTACGTCCAGCCCACGGAGAAGAACTGGCTCCGGTTCAACACCCTGATCGTGCTCGCCAAGGACTTCGAAGTCAGTCAGAATTTGCGGGAGCAGTTCGAGTTCTACCACGCCTACAGCGTGTTCAACAACGCCATCGCTTTGCAGTTGGAGGAGACGCCGGAGACGGCGAACCGGACGCTCCCCATGTTCCAGCAGGCCGTGGCACTCTTCCAGCTTGGCAAGGGACATGCGGACCGTACGGCAGGGCTCGAATTTCAGCAGTACATGGAAAACGCTACTCTGTATATTGAGATCCAGGAAGCGATTATTGAGCAGGCCAACCGCCAGTAGTCGAGACCGTCCAGCAATAAGGGCGCCGCGGGAGCTTCTCTCCCGCGGCGCCCTTTTTTTTGCAGGAGTTTGGCTTCGCAGAAAAAGCGAGCCTCCTCCTCCCCGGTCCTCTCGGACCGCCCCTCCGCCCTCCCTACATGACCTGTGTCTCTTGGCGTTAGACCGCTGCCGCCCACGGACAGATACGGGGCATCGCTCGCTAGGATAGCGCTTCCACACGCTCGGTGGCCGGTGCGTTTCGCGGATACCACAACCGTGGGGAAAAGTGGGAAATCCCTTTCGGCGCCCGTCGGAGGTAATATTTTTTTCAGTTTCGGTTTCTATAGGGCGTCGCCTATATCTCTGTAACATGTTGTAATGCAGGTATATACGACGTATTGGTCCAGGACGTAGACCCAAAGAAAACCCGAAAACTATTGGTACCGGCAACTCTTGACGGCTTTTGAACTTGGGTCGTATCTTGGTCCCTGTAATACCACTTTATACCATTCCTACCCACAGAGTGCCACGAACGTGACGAGTTTTCTGGGCAGGTACGAGTTCCAGATGGATGAGAAGGGGCGTGTCAGTCTGCCCTCGGCGTTTCGCCGAGAGGCGGATGGTGACCGCTTCGTCCTCCTCCAATGGAGAGCGCCTGCCCTCACACTTTTCCCGATGGAGTCCTGGGCCGCTACTCAGGAGCGTCTCTTGTCGTTCCGGAGGAACCAGCCAGGGGCGTGGGGGGATGTGCTCGCTATTACGTCCAGTGCGGTCGAAGTGTCACCCGACAAACAGGGCCGAATACTCATCCCCGCCTGGCTGCAGGAGGCGGCGCAGCTCGACGGTAGGGTTCTTTTGGTGGGGAACATCGATCGGGTGGAGTTGTGGCATCCGCCGGAGTTCGAAAGAGCGGCGGCAACGAGTTCCGGCGAGTTCGAGAAATTCTCCAACCAGATCTTCGGGTGACCCGTGTCCTTACTTCTCCGAGCGGCTGAGACCTCCGTGGACGAGCGGACAGAGTCTCTGGCCGGCTTTCACGATCCTGTGCTCACTCAAGAGGTGATGGAGTTCCTGGCTCCAACAGGCAATGGCGTCTATCTGGACGGCACGGTGGGAGGCGGAGGACACGCCAGGATTCTGTTGAAGGACTGCGGAAGCTGCCGGCTGATTGCGGCGGATCGTGACCCCGACGCCTTGGAAGTGGCGAAGGCCACTTTGGCCCCGCACGGTGCGCGGGTGAGTTTCGTCCAAGCCCGCTTCGACGAGGCGCTTCAGGCCGTCGACCTCGACGAGCCCCTAGCAGGAGTCCTCCTCGACCTGGGTGTGAGCTCTCACCAGCTAGACGCGGACCCACGTGGGTTCACGTTCAGGACCGGTGTGGCGTTGGACATGCGGATGGATGCCACACAGCCGGACACGCGCGATGCGGCCGAAATTCTGAACTCTGAGTCCGAAGAGGTTTTGGCTCGGATCTTCCGTGAATACGGTGAGGAGCTCCGTTCTCGGGGCTTGGCTCGGGCCGTCGTGGCGCGGAGAGCCATCAGCCCGTTCCGTACGAGTGACGATTTGGTGGCAGTCCTCTATAGGACGCTGTCCCGGATCCCGAAAGCGAAAGAAAAGGCACGAATCTTCCAGGCCTTGCGGATCGCGGTAAACGGGGAACTCGAGTCCCTGGAGCGTGGCCTCACGGAATTTCGCGAAGCGATGGCATCGGGCTCCCGCATCGTGGTCATTGCCTACCATTCGCTCGAGGATCGCCTAGTCAAGAACGCCTTCCGCGATTGGAGCCGCTTCTGTATTTGTCCACCCGGGATT
>JAPYQK010000211.1 GCA_029941275.1 Longimicrobiales bacterium
TCCGGCAGAGCTTCTCAAACTCCGAGTAGTTCTGGAAGTCCTTGTCAAATAGATCGCCGGCAATAATCAGGTTCTCGATTCCAGCCTCGACCGTCTGGTCAAAGACGTTCTCAAGGGCGTTAAGGCGTTCGGTATATCCTACCCCAGTCCTGAGGTGTGCATCCGCCGTCACTGCTATTTTCATAGAAATCTCTCGCCTGTTTGTTTTCCTCGGAGCCGGCCCACGGACGCAAGGCAAGCCAGTGATGCAACCGTCGGCGAATAATTCACTCGCCCCGTTCGGTCCCACGGTCGGGATGATATGTCACCGTAGGGTGCAATGAGGTCGCCTTGATCAAGAGCGAGGTCTTTGCACCCTAGACACACCATATCACCCACCACCCGCGCGAAGCCGCGCCCGCACCACACGGGGTATCACCCCCTCCTGCCCCACACCAAGAAGCTCTTCCCGAATCGAACTCAGGTCGCCCGCATCGACGCTCCCACTATGAGCCGCTGGATTCCTAATCTCCCTGAGCTTTCCGAGTTGACGAGGCAGCACTCCCGTGACCCACTTCCCATCCGCCGAACTGAGAGTCGCACGTAATGCTTTGCCCACGCCATCGGTATTCTCGAGCAGGTGGAGGAGCGTCCCGATGGACTTGTGACTCACCTCGCCTCCCAAATCCAGCTGCCGCCCCTCCAACAGAACTTCACGATCGTGTTGCGGCTTGCCCTTCATCGCCTTCTTCAACGCGGGGAAGATCAACGCATTGAGCTCAGTCTCAACGGCTTTGGCGTAGCCCACTGCCGGTCCCGAGAAATCGAAACCCGGCTCATCTTTACGCTCTCGGAAAACGGTCTCTGCCGAAGTCAGAAACGACCGTGTGCCTGGCTCCATGGCAGCCCAGATGTCCCGCCCGAAAAGGTTCTCCCTCAGCTCCCGGGCCATCCGATCGGCTCCCGCCCTGTGCTCCGCATCGCGCTCGGCCCAGAGCTGTCCATCCAGTAGCGCCTCACCCCCCGAAAACCACGAGCGACTCGTTTCCTGATACACGATCAGCGGGAGCTCCACGATTCCGCCATACAGCGAGACCGGCCGGTCGTGATAACGCGCGTTCCGGAGCTTCTTGAGTTCGTCGATCGTGGCGGGCGTATCATCGCTTATGATCCGCCGGATATCCCAGAGCCGGAACCAGAAGTCCGATGGATGCCCCCGTATGTACTCGGGCATGTGCTCCCACTCGCCCGAGGTCTCTCCCGGTACGTCCTCTTCCGTGATCTCGCCGATGTGTCCCACGTAGAGTGACCGATAATCGGTGAGGTAAAGGTGTGTCTCCATTCCTTCTTTCACCTGTTCGCTGATGGCCAGCACCTCTTCCGAGTGCGGAAGCGGACCGGTGCGATTTTTCGATCTCAGCTTCGCCCACCATACGTAGACGTCGTCCTCGTCCTCTTTTCCCGCGCGTGCCTTCTCCGCCCACCCCAGGAGAATTCTGAGGTGGGCGTCCATTGCATCGTCCGTGTACGACGGATTCCATACGGTTAGCAGGTGACGCGGTTGCTCCATCCTAGTATCTGAACCTCCGTCTGATCGGACTCCGAAAATCATTCTCCGAACCGTTTCCACCCCGATCGCCCAACAGTCCGGGCCCCGGAAACGACGTGAGATGAATCACCCGATCCACCTCGTCCAACTCCTGCTCCAGCGCCCGTCCCAGGATTCCACCCCCAAGCACGAAGTAACTCCCCAGACCCACGGTGGACACTTCTTTGCGTTCCGCTCGGTGTACCACCGCAGGAACGCCTCGGTTTCCCTCGGCGCCACACCGTCATCCGCACCCCGGAGGCCAGGCCCCACAAGGGCGTGCCTCTCCGGATCCGGCCTAGGGGTTGTACGACCACTCCACCGCTAACGGATCAGGCCTCGCCACCTCGATCGCGGCGGCCCTAGAAGGATGGTAACCACTGTTCTTCCCAAAGGGACAGGTTGGGGCGGGCCACTTAACTCCCAATGCGGCCCCCCCTCCTATGGCACCGCTGCCCTTGAAATAGTCTTTCACTCGCCCGCTCATGCGCGTACTTTGTGAGAACACTTCGGGGAGATCCATATGGGACGCCTGAAAAAACTGATTCGCGAGGTCCACCGCCGCAGTCTCTGGCAGGTACTCTCGATCTACGTGGTTGCGTCTTGGTTCGTGCTTCAGGTCGTGTCTACGTTGGGCGGAGCTCTCAACCTACCGGCCTGGTTTCCCTCGGTTGCGTTGGCGATGATCATTGTCGGATTGCCCGTCGTTCTGGCGACCGCCTTCGTCCAGGAAGGTGCACTGAGACGTGACACGGGAGATGCGGTAGCTGCTGAAGCAACGCCTTCTTCGGGTGCCGCCGGGCTGCTAACCTGGCCAAAAGCATTCGGCGGCGGTGTTCTGGCCTTCGCGCTCTGGGGCGTCGTGGCGGCGGCTTGGATGCTCTTTGCAGGCGGGTCGAGGGTGGATGCCACAGCGATCGTGCTGTCGGCGGTCGCGGGAGTCGACGACGCCATGGATCGAGGGGCTTGGCTTGAGGCTTATGGCCTTGCGACATCCCTCCCTCCTCAGGTGCCGGATTCTTTGCGGGAGGCCATGCTTGAGTCCGTCACCACTCCGAGGAGCGTGATCTCGGATCCGCCGAGTGCGTCTGTTTCTTGGAGGCCCTACGACAGACCGGATCTCGCATTCGAATTCGTCGGGACTACGCCGGTCGAGTGGCAGGGCCCGAGGAGTGGAGTCGCGTTTCGCATCGAGTTGGAAGGGCACGTGCCACAGGTTGTAGGTCGAAGCCCACGTGAGGTTTCGACGTCCGTGCGACTTCGCCGATCGAGCGACGTGCAGGCCGATGCCCTGCACGTTGCCGGAAGAGCCATCAGTCCGGCACTGGTCGAGGCGCGCCTGGCCAGCGCCGTGCCGGCTAGTCTGGGCGAGTTCCTCATCGACCGATACGAAGTGACGAACCGCCAATTCAAGGAGTTCGTGGATGCCGACGGGTACAGGAGTCCACAGTACTGGACCCATCCGTTCGAACGGGAAGGCGAGGAGCTCACCTGGGAGGAGGCGATGGCTCAATTCGTCGATCTCACGGGGCGCTCAGGCCCGAGTACGTGGACCGGTGGCAGCTTCCCCGCGGGGACCGACGATTATCCCGTGGTGGGACTCAGCTGGTACGAGGCGGCCGCCTACGCCGACTTCGCGGGCCGTAACCTTCCCACGGTCTACCACTGGTCTCTGGCGGCAGGACTCATGTCCGCCGCGTTTATTGTTCCCTTCAGCAACTTCGGGGGGGAGGGCCTCACGTCCGTGGGTGAGTTTCCCGCGGTATCCCCCGTCGGCGCCTACGACATGGCTGGGAACGCACGCGAGTGGTTGGTGAATGCAATCGGAAATCAGCGATACACCGGGGGAGGGGGCTGGAACGATCCTCCGTATCTCTTCGCCCTTACCCAGCCCCAACCCCCCTTCGATCGGTCGGAGACGAATGGGCTGAGGCTGATGACGAACCTGGGAGACCCGGGTGAGTTTGCTATGGCTAGCCAGCCGACGGAGCCGGAGGTCCGCGACTTCTACAGTGACACACCGGCCTCCGACGAGTTGTATGCAGAATTGGTGAGGTTCTACGAATATGAGGACGCCCCCCTGAACGCCCAGGTGGTGGATGTCGATACCCTGGCGGTGGGCATCCGGGAGAAAATCACTTTTGACGTTGGGTATACGCAGGAGCCCATGGTGCTTTACCTGTTCCGGCCCCTGGAAACCTCAGGCCCGCTCCAGACGGTGGTATTCTACCCGGGATCGGGTTCCTTGGCCGCGACCGACTTCGATGCGTTCACCAGGGGGGGCACCAGTGAGCCCATTCCGATGGTCGTACGGAGCAATCGGGCTTTCGCGTTTCCCGTATACCAGAGCACATTTGAACGCCAGGACGACCTCGTGTATCGGATCCAGGATCCGGGCAACGATTACCGCGAGCACGTGCTGCAGTGGCGTCAGGATCTGGGGCGCTCGCTCGACTACCTGGAGACACGCCCCGACATCGATAGCGATCGGTTCGCGTATTTAGGCATCAGCTGGGGCGGTAGAACGGGGGGGATCATGCTTGCGGTCGAACCGCGGTTCCGAGCTGCGGTGCTGAACGTGCCCGGCCTCAGTCCACTCGCCACCCAGGCGGTTGTAGATCCGTTCAATTTTGTGCCACGTGTACGGCTTCCGGTGCTGATGCTGAGTGGCGAGTACGACCAGGTCTATCCACTCGAAACATCGGCGCGGCCGTTCTTTGATTTCCTCGGAACCGATGAGGCAGATAAGAAACACTTCGTCGCAGCGGGAGGGCACGGTATTCCTCAGATCGATGTGACACGGGAAACACTGGATTGGCTCGACCGGTATCTCGGCGAGGTTCGGTAATAGGGGTCGTGGGGGGGGCGTCCTAGCCACGCGGTCAAGCAAGCCTTCTGCGGTGATCTGGAGTTGGCACACGAGCGGATTCTTTCGCTCCTCCATGATCCAAGTCTACGCTTCACCGATCTTCTGGATCTTTACGGTGAGCTACTGGCTCGGCTAGAGAGGTACGGATTCTAGGCGAATGAATCCACTCGTCCTCCCAGAACAATGCTCGCGGATAGCCTCCGTTGGCACTGA
>JAPYQK010000212.1 GCA_029941275.1 Longimicrobiales bacterium
GTCGACGAGGCCCGCACGAATCCTGAGTTCCGAGTGCAATCCACCATATCCCTCGGCGTGGAGCTCGGATTCGCGAGATCGAGAAGCACGCGCCAATTCGACGTTTCACCCCGCGATCAGCGGATCTTGATGCTGAGAATCGTAGATCGCCGTGCTGATGAACTCATTCTTGTCGAGAACTGGGCGGAGTTGCTGGGAGAGGGGGCGGGGAACTGATCAACTCCCCGGCGGACTGGACGGCAGTCGCTGGCGAGTTGGGGCGGGCGTTAGCGAGTTTGTCCGTCTTGGTCGCCGCCGCCACGCGCGCCACATCAAACGAGGATTGAACGATGCAACGTTTTCTGATGATCGCCATCGTCACAATGGCCACGACGCTCTCTGACGCGACGGCAGCTTCGGCCCCGGTTGGTGGGGCGGTTGGGGTGCTCGCCGGAACTGACGCTGGCACTGACTCCGGCAGCGACGCCGTGTGGTGTGGTGATCTAATCTCGTCTTCCATCACAGAAGGGACCGTCACGAGTGCCGAAGTGGTCGAGGCGGGAGAGTTCTCACCCCTGGTCGCACCGGGCGGTCGTACGCCCTCGGCGGCTTCGGTGAGTCGCACGTACGGCGGCCTGCCCGCGTTCTGCCGGGTGGTCGCCACGCTACGCCCCTCGAACGACTCGAACATCACCGTCGAGGTATGGATGCCCCTCTCGGGATGGAACGGGAAGTACCAGGCGGTCGGGAACGCCGCGTTTACGGGTTCGGTCAGACACGGAGCAATGGTCGCCGCCCTGGCCGACGGCTACGCGACCAGCTCGACCGACGGGGGGCATCTCGGCAACAATGCGGAATTCGGTCTCGATCACCCTGAGAAGGTCATCGACTTCGGGTGGCGCTCGGTGCACTTGATGGCCGTCGTCGCCAAGGAGGTCATCGCCGCTCACTACGATGACGATCTCCGCTACGCCTACTGGAACGGGTGTTCCGCCGGTGGCCGCCAGGCGATGAAGTTGGCGCAGGACTTTCCTGAAGACTTCGACGGCATCGTGGCCGGGGCTCCTGGCCAGGATTGGACCGGGCGTGCGGCTGGAGCACTACGGGTCGCCATGTATTTGGAGGCCAACCCGGACGCCCGTCTCACCGAGGACGACCGGTCTCTGGTGCATGCGGCGGCACTGAGGGCGTGCGACGCGTCAGATGGTGTGACCGACGGCATCATCAGCAGCCCCCAACGTTGCGATTTCGACCCGACCGTTCTTCAGTGCGAGGGCGCCAAGAATGGCTCCTGCCTGAGCGCCGCACAGGTCGAGACCGTGCGGATGTTGTATTCGTCTCCGGTAAATCCAGCCACCAACCGGGAGATCACCGGTCTACTTCCGGGGAGCGAGCTCTGCTGGACCGATCTCGGGTGGACCCGTTCGGCGCGCGCCACCGGGCTCGAACAGTATCGTTATCTCGTATACGGCGATCCCAGCTGGACCGTCGACCGATTCGATTTCGACATCGATATCGTGAAAGCGGAGGCGGCGGACAACGGCACACTGAACGCCCTCGATCCCGACCTCGGGCCGTTCTTCGCGCGGGGCGGCAAGCTTCTCGCCTATCACGGCTGGAGCGACCCGCAGATCTCACCCTTAAACGCCACCCAGTATTACGAGCGTGTGGTGGAAGCCGTGGGGAACGCAGAGGACGTTCACGACTCCTACCGTCTGTTCATGGCGCCGGGCATGGGGCACTGTGGCGGCGGTGAGGGACCCAACACCTTCGACAAGATGGAGCCGCTGGAAGCGTGGGTCGAAGAGGGTCGGGCGCCCGACGAACTGATCGCGACCAAGTTCGGCCCCGGGGGTGAAGTGGAGATCACCCGACCCCTGTGCGCCTATCCGGCGAGGGCCATTTACGACGGGAGCGGCGACCCGAAACGGGAGGAGAGCTTCTCGTGCGAGCCGCGGTGACTAACGCGGGATAGGGGGGTTCTCGACTCCGGGCTCACACTCGGGACCGTCAGACCTCAGTCTTCGAGGGCTCGGATGCGCTGCTCGTGGGCGGTGAAGCCGGCCATGACCACCGCCGAGAGGTGGTCGATCTTGGCCTCGAGTCCATCGAAGCGCCCTTCCAAGCGGCCGATCCGCTCTGCGTTCCCCGTCACGCCCTCGGCAACGGCCCGCAGGTCGTGGCTGAGCTGCTCTTGGCCCACCTCGACGCGCCGAAGTCCCCCTTCGAGACCAGCCAGTCGACCGCCGTGCTCCTCATAGATCCGGCCGATCATGTCGTGGTTGACCGAGATCCGGTGCGAGTTCTCCTGAACCAGGGACTTCAGTTCCACTAACTGCGGTTGGCTCATCAGACTCCGGGCGCTCGTAAGATTGGAGAGCGCAATCTACTCGTCGGAACTGAGCTGGAACATGTCTGGTTGGGACAGCGGCTATAGCGTACGAACCACCCCCGCCGTCCCATCCACCTCCACCATCTGACCGTCCTCGAGCCTCGTCATCAATCCATCGATTCCCGCCACGCAGGGTTTGCCGTATTCGCGAGCTACCACTGCACCATGCTGGAGAATGCCTCCCACCTCGAGAAGCACGGCGCTCGCGTTGGCGAACAGGGGTGTCCACCCGGGATCGGTCGTGTATGCAACGAGCACATCGCCCTTTTCGACCGGCTTTTCGTGGGGATCGTGCATGACCTTCACAGGGCCGGACACCACACCGGGTGACACGGCCATGCCGCTCATCTCACCGGGTTTCTCCTGGCGCGGTGGCGGACGCAGAATGCGGCCTCGCGAATCGATGACTTGTGGAAACTGTCGGACCTGATCCTTCAAGACCTTGAGGAAGCGGGTGCGTTCCTCGCGCACCTGGCGCAGATCGAGTGATGGGTCTGCATCCGCCATCTCCAAATCATCGAACGTCAGGTCGAAGACGTGTTCAGCGGCATCCAAACGCCCTGATTCGACCAGCTTCACTGCCTCGATGAGGACCCGTTTCCGAGTGGCATGGTTGACCATGACCAGGTGGTGCTTCGGGTTGTCGCGTGTGCCGGCGAAGAGCTCGATGATGCGGTTCAAGCGGCGCAGCTTACGTCGCCTGAGCCAACCGGCGCTGCTCATCAGCACCTCATAGGCACGGCGGCGTTCGGCGATGTTGAACTCGTGGGCTACTTCGGGATCGAAACTCGAATCGTCGACGCTCATGTAGGACATCTGTCTCAGTACGAGCGTGGGATCGTCGCCGTAACGCGGGCTCGCAAGATCCATCTCCAGCGGTCCCCGGTAGCCGTACTGGTCCATAAACGCATCCCATGCATCCAGAAACTCCATATGCATCCGGCGATCCTCGATACGTGCCTTCAGCTCATCCAGGTCGTCGAAATCGGATCGCTCGAGGAGCTTCGCCAGACGGTAGAGCTTGATGCCCATTTCGACGACCACGTTGTTCGTGAAGCCGCGCTGGAGCTTTCGCGATTCTTTCTTCACATCGTCGGGTGCTTTCTTGAACACGCGATCGACGGCCATAAGTCCGCCAATCATGAAGGTAAGGATGGCGGGCAAGGTGACGCCCAGAAACAAGCGCATGAACCTCTTCATGTAACGTGCCCGGAACTCGGCCAGGGGAAGCTCGTAGTCGATGTGGGCCATCTCGGCTTCCCACGCGTCTACCCTTTTTTTGTAGACCGCATAGGTGTGCTCGGGCCGCAGGAGCCCCTTCAGCGCCGTCCAGACCAGCGTGCGGATGCTCCACAAATACTTCGGAAGCCACCGAACCATCCAGAATCGCAGGTATGCGGGCCTTTGGGCCGTGAGGTATCGCTCCTTGTCCACGCTGGTGAGGATCTCCCCCATTAGGGCGTTCATGATCGAGGCCTGCGCCCCCATTTGCTTCGGGCTCACGATCCACATGATTTCGGAGAGATTCGCGTAAGGTCGACTGCCCGCATTGAACATCGCTCCGTACTCAGGTGACGTGTCGAAGCCCGATTTTCCGATGTACGTCTCGAGGATCTCGGCCATGACATCGTCCATCCAGGACTCTCCCATCGGCGAGATAGGGCCATTGATCGTCAATCCTTCGGAAAGGGCACCGTCCAGGTAGAGTCGCCGTCGCTCGCCGGGCCGTGTCTGCATCTCGGGGGCGAGCGGGAAGAACGCCGTCACGGGCCGGGCTTGGAGCACGTAAAGCTGATCGCCGGCATACGCCCACTCGATGTCCATGGGCTTGTCGTAGAGTGATTCGATTTGGCACATAAGGTCTGTCAGCTCTAGGACCTGATCATCGCCCAAGGTGAATTCATCCGAACGATGGTCCGTTCGTTCCTCCGTGCCGCCGTTCGGCGCGAGCCAGACCGAGCGCTGCTTCGCGCCTAGTGTCTTCGCGATGACGGTGCGATCGACCTTGTCGACGACGTAGTGATCGGGAGTCGCGAGACCCGCGACAACCGACTCACCCTGACCCCAGTTCGCGTCGATGACCGCCTCATCGTAGTCGTTGGTGAGCGGGTTGAGGGAAAAGCCGACGCCCGCGACCTCACTGTCGATCTGCTGCTGAACGATCACCGCGATGTGTGGCGAAAAAACGTCGAAGCCCCGTTCTGCTTTGTAGATCAGAACACGCTCGTCGAGGCTGGAGGCGAAGCAGCGGCGAACGGCCGCCTCGAGATCACGGGGA
>JAPYQK010000213.1 GCA_029941275.1 Longimicrobiales bacterium
GAACGTAGCTGACCGTGCTCCCGTTTCAGGAGCTCGCGCGAACTAGGCCCAACGGATCCTCGGGATCGACACCCGGCATGAACTGCCGTTTCCGGTCGAGGTCGGTGAACTGGTAGACGAGGCCCAACCAGTTGTTCACGATGGCCTTGGCCGTGTCGCCCCAGGTGTTGTCGAGCAGCGCTTCGAGCTCCCGTTCCGGCATCGCGGGCAGGGGCTCGCCCGCATCCTGTGCACGCTTCGCCTTCTCGAGATACTCCGCGGCCAACTCGGCGGCCTGTGCCGAAAAATACTGCTCCGGGAATGGTGGCGGCTCGTCGAGTTCACCGGCCAGGAATCCACCCACTTCGCGCTTGTACTCCTTCAATAGGCTATTGATGTCGTATTCCGGATGCCCCTGAAAATAGATGACGCGGAACTGGTCGGAGCTCACGGCCATGTGTACGCCACCCTCCTCGCTTTCCGCTAGCACTTTGAGACCCGCGGCTTCGAACTGCGCCCGAGAGATGTCGTTATAGCGCGAATGTGGAGCATCGAAACGAGTGTTGATTTCCCTGAGCAACGGATGATCCGGTTCACACACCCGATGGCTGTAGACGCCCCAACGCTTCGTGGGAAGGGGCTGTCGCTCGACGCCGTGAAAGTGCTTGAGCAACGCATGCGTCGCCAAGCAAGAGCAGAGGACCGAAGTGACGTTCTCCTGCGCCCAGTCCACAACTTCGATGAGTGGCTCCCAGAACGGCTCCCCTTCAATTTCCGGGGTGGCCACGTTGGCACCGGTAATGATGAGTGCATCGAGGCCTCGTTCCCGAAGAGTCTCGAACTTGTCGTAGTAGCGATCGATGTACTCGAGCGTCTCTGCGCTCCTCTCCAGTCCCGGCAGCGTAAAGGGATAGACGAAAAACTGCACGATGCGGGCGCAGCCACCCACGAGCCGGATGAACTGGCGCTCCGTCGCTTCCAACGCGGAGTCCGGCATCATGTTCAAGAACCCGACGTGCAGCTCTCGGATGTCCTGGTGCATGGCGCCGTCAATGGACAGCAGCTCATGACCTTGCTCACGCAGGACATCGAACGTCGGAAGTTTGGAGTGTGCAACCAGTGGCATATCGGGAAGCGC
Source organism: Longimicrobiales bacterium (assembly GCA_029941275.1). GTDB lineage: Bacteria > Gemmatimonadota > Gemmatimonadetes > Longimicrobiales > Gaopeijiaceae > UBA822. The sequence goes on from JAPYQK010000213.1 coordinate 1,118, forward strand.
CGGGCCTAGTAGGCGGTTGAGGACATTCGTGTCAGTCGAGGTCGACCACGGTGAATGCGTTCCAGTTGTTCATCGGAATGATCAGCCGGTTCCGCCTGGAGTCATAACTCATGGAGGCCGCACTGGGGATCCCGGACGCGACGATCTCGGCGGGCTGCCCCGGACGGATCCGTGAGACCGTACCCTGCCGGACGCTACAGACGTACTTCGTGCCGTCGGCCAGGACCACCAGGCCGTCATTTCCAGCATCGACCGCGTGTTCGGTGTTCAGGAGCGTACCGCTCGGCGAGTAGGTCAACACGTCATTCGAGAGGACCGTCACGACCACGATGTTACCCTGGGGATCGAACGCGATGCCGTTCGGCCGCGCGAGCACCGGATCCGCCACGAAGACGGACGATTCGCCCTGCGGTGTGATTCGATAGACGCGCCAGGTGTCGGGATCCTCGGTGCCGGTCTGTGTCGCGTAGATCGTCCCGTCCGGGGCGACTTCGAGATCGTTGAAGCGCAGGGCGTCGTCCACAGTGATGCTGCCCCGCGGCTCGCCCGTGGTCATATCAAACCAACGCACGACATTGATATCGACCACGTACAACAGGCCGTTGATGATGTCGCTCCCCAACGGATGATTGAGCGTGAGCCCGTTGCGGTTGACACCGATCCACTTGAGCGTGTGGGCTGTTCCGTCCGGGTTGATCAGCGAGATGTAGCCGTCGTTCGGGATGATATCCTGGGCGATGCCCGCATTGACGGCGACGTACAGGTCTCGCTCCGCGTCGTACGACATACTCTCGGCAAACCGGAAGCCTCCGTAGGTCCGAGCGTTCGGTGACAGGTTGAGCGGCTCGCCGGCGACGAAGGGCTGATCGGCTGGATTCTGGGCCTGTGCGGGGGTCGTAGACAGCCCCCCGAGAGCAACGAGAGTGCCAAGCATCAGGGTGCCGAGTACGGTCGATTCTGGTGGACGGGGCATGAAAACGTATTCCTGAGAACGTAAGCGCAAGGTGCGAATTTCGAAGCCTGATAATACCCATCTGATCGATACACGAGTAGGCCCGGACCGCCGCTGACCCCACCACAGCAAGCCGGGCGGGTGCCTTGAGGTACTATCTTCCGGTCCTCCACCTTTTGAAGTAGAACCCCGACCCGTCCTGCGCCTTCCTCATGGCCCTCATCAGCACACAAGATCTCGAAATGGCCTACGGCGGCCTTACGCTGCTGGAGGACGCGAACCTGCGCATCGAGCGCGGGGAACGCGTCGGCCTCTTGGGTCGCAACGGCGCAGGAAAATCCACGCTGCTGAGGATTCTCTCTGGAGCCGTGCCACCGGACGGTGGAACGGTCCAATGCGAGTCCGGCGTGCGGGTCTCCTTGCTGGCACAACAAAGCGAGACCGACGTCACCGGGACGGTGGATTCCGTGATCCGGTCCGGACTGTCAGCATCGACGCACGACGACCACCCCGTGGAGCGCCTCTGCTCAATACTCAGCTTGGAGCGGGACTCGATTTTTTCTGAACTTTCGGGTGGACAGAAGAGGCGCGCACTTCTCGGACGTGCCCTCATCGCAGAACCGGACGTGCTCCTTCTCGACGAGCCTACGAACCATTTGGACATCGAGAGCATCGAATGGCTCGAGTCGTTCCTCACTCGTTACAACGGCAGCCTCCTGTTCGTCACCCACGACAGGACGTTTCTGCAACGCTTGGCCACCCGCATTCTCGACTTGGACCGGGGTAGTTTGCGCTCGTGGTCTTGTGACTATCCAACATTTCTGGAAAGGAAGGAGCATCTACTCGCCACCCAGGAGAAAGAGCACGCGCGCTTTGACAAAGTGCTCGCTCGCGAAGAGGTCTGGATCCGCCAAGGCATAAAAGCCCGTCGCACCCGAAACGAGGGACGGGTGCGTGCGCTTCAGGAACTCCGCGCCGGACGAGCCGCACGCCGGGAACAGACCGGCTACGTCAACTTGAAGATCCAAAAAGCCGAACGCTCAGGCACGCGCGTAATCGAAGCACGTAACCTGTCGTTCGACTACGACGGCCCGCCCCTCGTGTCCGGACTGAACACGACCATCGTGCGCGGCGACAAAGTTGGCTTGGTCGGCCCCAACGGGTGCGGCAAGACCACGCTCCTGAACCTTTTGCTGGGCCGGATGTCGCCCAAGTCCGGGTCCGTGAAACATGGAACGTCACTCGACATCGCCTACTTCGACCAACACAGGGATCAACTCGACGAATCTGAGACCGTGGCAGAGGCCATCGCCGGGGGCAGCGAGTACATCGATTTAGGCGAGGGCCGCAAACACGTCATCGGATACCTGAAGGATTTCCTCTTCTCCGCGGACCGCGCCAAGGAGCCCGTCCGAAATTTGTCCGGCGGGGAGAGGAACCGTGTACTTCTGGCCCGCCTCTTTGCCGTGCCCGCCAACGTACTCGTGCTCGATGAGCCCACGAACGACCTGGACACCGAGACGCTCGAGCTTCTCGAAGCCCGGCTCGTGGAGTTCGCCGGCACGGTGCTGGTGGTGAGTCACGACCGAACGTTCCTCGACAACCTGTGCACGTCCACGTTGGTCTTCGAAGGCGGCGGCGTTGTGAAAGAGTTCGTGGGCGGATATTCGGATTGGAAGCGGGCGGCGTCCGGGGAGGCTGAGGCACCGGGAACGGTAGAGCCAAAGCGGGAAGGGAGCGGTCGGCAGGGGAAAAGGAGTGCACCGCAGGGGAAACGGAGCAGTCCGGTGGGGAAGACCAGCAAGCCGAAAGCTTCGGCGTCTAAAAGCCCCAAGAAGCTCAGCTGGAATGAAAGACGGGAGTGGGAGGAGCTACCTGCCCACATCGAACGCCTGGAAGCCGATTTAGGCGAGGTCCACGAGCGCATGGCCGATCCCACATTCTTCCAGAAAGCTCAGGAGGAGATCCGGCCCGTCATCGACCGCTCCCATGAACTCCCGGGGGAGATCGAAGAGGCGTTCGAGCGTTGGGCAGCATTGGACGAGCGGAGCTGAGCGCCCGAACGCGTTGCAAGAGTCGCGTTGCCAACGCGCTGGTGCAGTACAAAGAGCGGAACGACGAAGAAGGCTCGACGAGCCGCAAACGACTCGACCGCATATTATGCAGGGCCAACAGATACAGGGATGCAGGGTCGACGACCGACCCCTCGCCACTTGGAGAACTCGATGCTCAACAACCTGACATACCTCTACGGCTTCAACCTCGGCTTCGCACATAGGCTCGTGCGGGACCTTTCCGACGAACAGATGACCGCTCAGCCTGCCGGTGTGATCAATCATCCAGCCTGGTCGCTCGGCCATCTTGCGGTGGCCGCCGACCATCTCGGCATGGCCCTGGGACTCGAATCGCACCTGCCGGAGGGTTGGGACGAAACCTTCAAGACCGGGGGAGAGCCGTCTGGCGACGCGTCGGCTTTTCCGACCAAGGAAGAAATCATCGGTGAGCTAGAGGCGCAGCACGCCAGAAACACCGAGGCGGTGCAGAACTTCGATGTTGCCCGCTTCGCAGAAG
>JAPYQK010000214.1 GCA_029941275.1 Longimicrobiales bacterium
GTGGAGGAGCCACTCGAGATTCGTGTCGAATTCACCCGGAACGGTGCGCGAGAGACGTCGGCCGTATCCGTGACGATGCGCACACCGGGCAACGACTTCGAGTTGGCGGCGGGGTTTCTGTACGGAGAGGGACTGCTACGGCACAAGGAGGACGTCTCAGAGATCAGTTACTGCCAATCCGACGAGCCGCAGACCTACAACATCGTAGTGGTCAAGCTGAAGCCGGGAACTCCGTTCGATCCGGGCGATCTCTCCAGGAACTTCTACATGACTTCGAGCTGTGGTGTGTGCGGTAAGGCGTCCCTGGAGGCAGTGGAGGTCCGAGGGTGCGAGCAGATTCCGGACGAAGGGCTTGTTGTGGACCAGGCGATTTTGAGTGGGTTGCCCGAAAAACTTCGAGCCCAGCAAGGGCTCTTTGATCGTACGGGCAGCATCCACGCAGCAGGGCGATTCGACGAGGCCGGCCAACTCTTTTCCGTTCACGAGGATGTCGGGCGCCACAATGCGGTGGACAAAGTCGTTGGGGCGGCCTTCCTGGCGGGCGAGCTCCCACTGGAACGCACCGTCTTGACCGTCTCCGGCCGGACCTCCTTCGAGATCATGCAGAAGGCTCTCGCGGCCGGCATTCCACTGGTCGTCGGCGTGGGCGCCCCGTCCAGCCTCGCGGTGGACCTGGCGCGGACTTTCAACATGAGCTTGCTCGGTTTTACGCGGTCCGACGGGTTCAACATTTATGCGGGGCGGGAGCGGATTGGGGGTTGAGGGCGAATCGGCCTCAAGTCCGGGGAGTTCGATTCGTCCTCGAAGACCGCCATGCGGCGACCACGGCGAACGCCACGGCCGACGCGACGATTCCGAGCAGGACCGTGAGTGCGCTCGGGTTCAGCAATGTCGACGAGCCGGAGAGACCGGCGAGTTCGACCGAGATCAAGGTGACCACGCCGACACCGCAGGCGGCCATCGCCTCTGGGACGCCCGCTAGGCGGGTGTAAAGACCGGCGACGAGAGGTACGAAGAGGCAGACGGCCATCAGTGCGTAAAAGATGCTAATCGCCGTGATGATCGACCCCAATACGACCGCAAGGAGTACTCCCAACGCCCCGCCACCGACGGCGGCCCAGCGCGCCACCGTGAGCACCTGAGCGTCACTCGCGTCCGGCCGTATAAACCGCTTGTAGAGATCCTTAGACAGAGACGTGGACAACATGAATAGGATCGCGTCCGCTGAACTGATTTCTGCCGACACGACCGCTGCCAGTCCGAGGCTCCCCACCATGGTCGGGAGCCCCGCGGTCAGTACCACCATCAAAGCGTGTTCAATGTCCACCAGGTTGGGGTCATAAACCCGGGCGATCATTCCGAAGAGGGGTGGGCCGATCGCAAACACGAGAAGCGCCACGGCAGTGGCTCCGAGACCGACGCGGATCGCTCGTTCGTCCACCGCTCCGTATACCTTTTGGATCAGCCCAGGGGAAACGATGAAGTTTGGTGCCACCAGCGCCAAAATTATCCAACCGGAATTCCCGCCTCGCCAGAAGTTCAGGTAATCGCCCGCTTCGGGTGCGGCGGCGACCACGGCGCTCCATCCGCCGGCGGCTGCCAGAGCCCAGGGTACGGCGAACGCAAATCCGATCACCAGGACCCCGAGTTGGACCATGTTGACCCAGGCAGACGTGAGTAGTCCTCCGGCCGTGAAGTAGGCGGTCATTACGATCGCCCCGATGAGAATGCCGGCCCACTCGGGAACACCTGCGACGAACTCCAGGATCTTGGCCAAAGCGATGAGCTGGGCCGCCAAAGCCGCCGGGGTTGCGATCCATAGAAGCCCAGTGACAATGGCCCGTACCGACTTGCCGTACCGATGCTCCAAATAATCGCCGACCGTGTAAAGTCCGTTCTTGCTGGCGATGCGCCAGATTCTGGGACCGATCCAAACCGCCAAGATGGCTGTACCGACCGCGGCCGATCCCACCCACCACCAGGCTGCGAGTCCATCGCGATAGCCCAGGCTCGCTGCTCCGACCGTGCTACCGACCCCAATGTTCGCCGCGAGTACGGTGGAGAAGAGGAGCACGGCGCTGAGGCGGCGATTGGCTACGAAAAAACCTCCGGTCGTATCGACGCGACGACCGATCCAAAAGCCAAGCCCGATGAGTCCGGCCAGATAGGCCAGAAGCAGAATCAGTGTGGTGTTCAACGTCGCCCCTGGTCTTGGAGGGAGTTCTTCACCTTCCTGCGTTCAAGTCGCTGGCCGCGGGAATACCCGGAATCCCCGTAGCGGCCCGCACGGCGCGTACGATCGCTTCCGCCATCACATCAGCTGCGAGCGCCCCGATCCTCGATACCGGGGCGGCCCCGGAGAGGGTGCCCGTGGCCAAGGAGAAAACCGTGTCTCCGTCCCCCGGCGTGTGTGCCGGGTAGGTTGCCCGAGCAAGACCGTCCTGCGCCATCTGTGCGACTTTCGTGGCTTCGGCCTTCGTGAGCGTCGCGTTGGTCGCAACGACGCCAATCGTGGTGTTGATTCCGCTGTCGGGTTCGTCGAGTTCTCCTTCGCGAAGCAGCACACGGGCGTCAGCCAACCCGAGTCCATCGGCCGTACGGACACCCGCCACCACCGAACCTGTCGCCGGGTCGATGACGTCCCCCACGGCGTTGACCGCGACGATCGCAGCTACGGTGAGTCCGTTGTCGAGCGTGATCGAGGCCGTCCCGATCCCCCCCTTCATGGTGCGGCCCGAGCCACGCAGCTTCCCCACGGTGGCGCCGGCCCCCGCGCCCACGTTGCCTTCGGCGGCGGTCTCGTCACTTGCGCCGGTCGCCGCTCGATATCCGCACTCCGCGTCCGGCCGGATGCTCGGGTCGTCCCCGATCGACAAGTCGAACAGGACCGCACCGACCACAATAGGCACGACGGTAGGCCCCGCCCGGAACCCGATGCCCCGCTCGTCCAGGTACCGTACAACTCCGCTCGCGGCGTCCAGCCCGAACGCACTCCCGCCCGAGAGCACCACGGCGTGCACGACGTCCACGGTGTTGACCGGATCCAGCAGAGCGATCTCTCTCGTGCCCGGGGCGCCGCCACGGACGTCTACGCCTCCCACCGCCCCACCCTCGGCCAACACCACGGTGCAGCCGGTCAGTCGCTCGCTCAGGGTGTGGTGGCCGATCTTGAGGCCCGGAATGGCCGTGAGCCCCCACGCCCGCTCCTGTGCTCGAGAGGGTAATGGGACGGTCATGAGGACCAGGGCCAGCCCAAGGGGAGCAACGAAGTCGGCTCCGAAGATGGTTCGCAGTTTAGTGGCAGGAAGGAATGCCATATTCGGATGCTCCTCTAAAGCCCTACCGCCTAAAGCCCGACCGCCGTGAGCGCCGCTTTCACATTGTCCTCATCGTCCTGGGACGACGCACCGCTCGCCCCCACCGCTCCCACGGTAAAGCCGTCGCGCACGATGGGGACCGCCCCCTGGAAGAACCGGAGTCGCCCGCCCGCCGCCTCGTTCAGATCCTGATAAAGCGGAGAGCCCGAGTCGGCCGCGAGATCGGCACTCGGTCGCCCGAAGATCGCGGACCCCATGGCTTTTCCGATCGCCGTGTCCATGGTGGTGGCGCGCGCATCTTCCATGCGCGTCGCGGCTATGAGGTCGCCTCGACCGTCCACCACGGCAATGCTGAGCCGGAGGTTCTTGCTGGTCGCATCTCTCTGAGCCGCTTCTACGATGGCTTGTGCCTCACTTAATGTGAGACGAGCGGAACTGTCCTGCGCCGTGGCACCCGCCGGTCCCGCCAATCCTCCACCGACGAGCAGAAAAAGGAGGGCCCGCCCGATTCGTTTGATCTGGTTCATCGATTTTTCTCCTGGCAAGTCAGCGGGAGTCTCCGAAAACGGCTAAGGCAGCCCGGACCGCATCTTCGTCCACCTGCGACGCGGCGCCACTACAGCCCATGGCTCCGATCACGTCGTCGCCGCGCATGATCGGCAGAGCCCCTTGAAACGGGTAGAGCGGACCGGAAAGGGTTTCGTTGAAGCTCTGAAAGGCGGGAGAGCTACCGAAATCCGCCATATCGCCGCTCGGCTGACCGAAGAGAGCCGAGATCCGTGCCTTTCCGCGCGCGACATCGGTCGTGTAGAATCTGGCCCCGTCCATCCGAGCGAGCGCGATGAGGTCTCCGCGTGAGTCGACCACCGCGCAGCTCAAGCTGACGCCCAACTCCTCGGCCGTTTCCTGAGCCGAATGAAGCGCCGCCATTGCCTGCTCGGCCGTGGGGCCGGGAGGGGCGGCTGGCGCCCCCCTCTGCTGCGAGGCAGCGGGTGCGGCGGACAAGACCACGACCAGAACGCCGCTTAGAAGGACCGACCCACGCTGCTGATTTCTGAACATTCTGACGTCTCCTGAAGACGGGGGATTCTGACAGCCGCACATGTCTCTAACGGTAGTTACCGAACTGGAGTTCCACCCCCCAGTCCTCCCCTTTGAGAAACGTCATGACTTGTTGGAGCTCGTCCTTGGACGGACTGGTGACTCTCAGCTCATCCGCTTGGATCTGGACTTGGACCTTCTTGAACCCGTGGTCCTTGACCGCCTTGACAATTTTCTTGGCGGTCTCCTGGTCGATCCCCTGCTT
>JAPYQK010000215.1 GCA_029941275.1 Longimicrobiales bacterium
TGGCGAGCCTGGGTATCGAGGAGCACAACCTCGGGGGATTCGGCGGGGAGTGGATCGGGTCCGGTCCCGAACTGGCTGTCGCGACGCCCATCGACGGGTCGCAGATCGCGACCGTGCAGTGGGTGACCGAGGAGGAGTACGATACGATCGTCTCCAACGCCCAGGCAGCGTACCTGCACTGGCGCACGGTACCACCTCCTCAGCGCGGAGAGCTGGTCCGGCTGCTCGGAAACCGGTTGCGGGAGTTGAAGAGCGAGTTGGGCGCGCTCGTTACACTCGAGATGGGAAAAATCCGGGCCGAGGGCGAGGGTGAAGTGCAGGAGACGGGCGGGGGAAGGGAGTCCGGATCGGACACCTGGAAGGTGTACATGCGGCGGCAAACCAACACTGTAAATTGGAGCACCGAGCTTCCGCTGGCTCAAGGCATCGAGTTCGGGTAGACGCGGGCTGGCGTCCAGGCCCGGAACGGGCCTCATGTTCGGCTGGAGAACGTGGGCCCCGGCCCGATTCATGAGGGTGCCCGTCGGGGACCATGAATCCTGGACGCCTCCAACGCGTATAGAGAGAGTATACTGTGAATGTCGAAGAGGATTTGGCGTCGGGTGCTCGGCTCTCGTCGCAGTGAGGAGGTGTATGTGGCACGCTGTAGCGGTACGACAAAAAAAGGAACCCAGTGTCGGCTGAAAGCGATGGAGGGGTCCGACTACTGCGCCATCCATATCACCGAGGATCCCCGTGCCCCGTCCGGCAGCGAGGCCATCGAGGAACTCGAGAGTCGGTTGACCGAGAAAATGAAGACGATTCTTGGCTTCGGGATCGCGGCCGGGATCGTCCTGTCAGCCTTGATCAAGAAGAGTTAGCTACCGCACCCTGCCCGATATCGTCGAGCGGGCGCGGGGCGATCCTAATTCACAACGATCGGATCGATTCCACGGTCGTCTAGGAGTCGGTTGAACGTCGCGACGTCTTCTCGGATGGCGATCATGCGCCGTTGGTAATCCCCCAACTCGCTTCGAAGCATTTCGAGAACTTCCCGCGATTGGTCCGTAGGACGATCGTCGGTCCCCGTGATGTAGCCGGCGAGGCTCGTGAGGCGGGCATAAAGACGTCTCGCCCAACGCAGCGTATCCTGCCGAGCGGTTCCGCCGGTCAAGCGCACGTCGAAGAGTCGCATTTCCACTTCGATGAGTTCTTCTTCTAGCCTTCGTGCGGCATCGCGTATCACTGCTGGGGCCGAGTCCTGTTGCAGGGGTTGGGTCTGAACGCGAAGTCCCTCGATCTCTTCGATCAAAACGACCACGGAATCCACGGACTCACGAATCTCTCGCACCATGGTGACTTGGTCGAGGATCTCCGTCTCACTGCCGCCCGAATTGGGGTCCTTCAAAATTTGCAGAGGCTGTACCAACTCCACCCCAGTGACCCGGAGAGCGACCGAATATGTGCCGGGGGGGGCCAGCGGCGTCACTCTTCCTCCCTCCCCGAGTGATCGTCCTGATTCTGGAAACTCCACGTGTGAATGTTCTGAGGGACTGGTTCTCAGAGTCGGTGTGTTGGACGAAGTCTCGCGAATGTCCCAGTACACCCGGTTGATACCGGGGCGGAGTCGGCCCGTGTTCAAGTCTTGAACCAACTCGCCCTCCTCGTCCCAAACCTCGAGTTGTACTCCGCCTTCCGGAATACTGTCGAGGTAGAACGAGATAGACGCACCGTACGTCGGGTTTCTTCCGGCACCGGGATCTTCGGGTTGGCTTTGAGAACCCTGGCGCGTGAGAAAACGGTAGGCCGGTCTCGGAGTAAAGAGGTGCACCTCGGAGGCGAGTACCTCTTCCGTCAACTGCTGGAGGGGCGTGATATCGTCCATGATCCAAAAGCCGCGGCCGTACGTCGCGACGACCAAATCGTTGAAGTCACTTTGGATCGTCAGATCGTAGACAGGGGCCGGAGGCAGGTTGTTTCGCAGCCTGGTCCAGTTCGCACCATCGTCGAACGAGGTGTACAGGGCGTTTTCCGTGCCGAGGTAGAGCAGCCCAGGCCGCACAGGATCCTCACGGATGACGTGAGCGTAGGCGAAGACGCTTCTTGGGATCGTTTGGCTCAGCGATACCCATGAAGCACCAAAGTCGGCCGTTTTGTATACGTAGGGGTCCGGGTCGCCCTGCTGATGGAGGTCTACGGTCAGGTAAGCGGTTCCGGCCTGGTGGGAGGACGGCTCGATATTCGAGACGGTACCCCACGGAGGCAAGTCGGGCAGGTTAGCCGTAACGTTCGTCCACGTCTGTCCGCCGTCGACGGACACGTGGATGAAGCCGTCGTTGGATCCGGTCCAGATCACACCCTCTTGCAGGGGTGACTCGGCGATGGCGAAAAGTACAGAGGCGTACGTCGGTCCGGCGTCGTCGGGCGTCAGGCCCCCCGTTTTCTGTTGTTTGGTTTTGTCGTTCGTCGTGAGGTCCGGGCTCAAGATCTCCCAGCTTTGGCCGCCGTCCGTCGTCACGTGGACGTGCTGGCTTCCCACGTAGACCCGTTCGTTGTCGTGGGGAGAAATGTGAATGGGGAAGGTCCACTGGAAGCGATAGCGGAGTTCACCGGCGGGCCACCCTTCTGCGTTCGCCGGCCACACATTTACCCTGCGAGCCAACCGTGACTGGTGATCGTATCGGGACAGAATCCCGTCGTAGCACCCCGCCCATACGATGTCGGGATTCTCCGGATCGGGCACCGAAAACCCGGTTTCGCAGCCACCGACCGATTGCCACTCACCGATGGAGATCCCACCGCCCCTGAGCGAATTGCTGGGGCCCATCTGGGTAGCGCCGTCCTGGCGGTTTCCGTACACACGATACGGGACCCGCGTGTCGGTGTTGACGTGGTACATCTGGGCGATCGGGAGACGAGGACGCCACCAGCTCCTTCCCCGATCCGTGGAAATGCTCAAGCCACCATCGTGGCCGACGATCATACGGTCGGGAATCAGCGGGTCGATCCACATGTCGTGGCTGTCGCCGCCCGGGTTTCCGAACGTGACGTCTTCACCGCCGTTCAGTGAGCGGCTGAAGCGCGTCGAAAGGAAGTGGACTTCGTCCGGGTTGTCGGGGGCCACGACCAGTCTGCTGTAGTAGAGGGGTCGCTGGGCGAGCGTGTGATCCGCGTTGACCATACTCCAGTTGGTGCCCGCGTCGTCCGATCGCCACAGGACGCCTTCGTGCTCCTCCAGGGGTGCGAAGTCGCGATTGGAATTCGTTTCGATGAGTGCGTAGATGCGATTCGAACTCATCGGGGACATGGCGAGCCCGATCTTGCCCATCATTCCTGTGGGGAGTCCACGTCCCTCCAACCGCTCCCAGCTGTCGCCCGCGTCGCGAGACATGTAGATCCCGCTTCCCGGCCCCCCGCTCCAACGGCCCCACGTCTGCATGAACATCTGCCATGTCGCCGCAAAAAGAATCTGCGTGTCATTGGGATCCATGACGATGTCCACGCCCCCACTGAATTCGTCGACGAAGAGGACATGGTCCCACGTGTTGCCGCCATCCATCGTGCGGAAAATCCCCCTCGCTTCCTGCGGGCCATACAAGTCGCCGAGGGCCGCAACGTACACGACATCCGGATCGGTCGGGTGAACGACCACTCGCCCTATCCGGCCGGTGGTCGAAAGGCCCTTGTGTTCCCAAGTATCGCCACGGTCGGTCGACCGGTAGACGCCGTTGCCGATCGAGACATTGCTTCGGATGAATGCCTCACCCGTGCCCACCCAGATCACACTGTCCGCCGAGGGTGCGATGGCGATTGCCCCGATCGAGGCCACGTCTTCGTCGTCGAAGATAGGAGTCCAGTGGTGGCCGCCATCCGTCGAGCGAAATACGCCGCCTGAAGCAGCCCCGAAGTAGTACGTGTTGGGATCTCCGGGAACCCCGGTCACAGCGGACACCCGATTCCCCACCGGCCCGATGTGGCGGTAGGGGAGAGCGGAAAAAAGGTCCAACTGGGTTACCTGCGACGCCGCGCCCGTGAAGGAAGCGCTGGAAAGCACCGCCACCATACCGAGAGTGCCGAGCGCCCTCGTGAGCCGGTAACCACAGAGGCCGTGTATACGACGCCGCATTTGATTCTCTAAGAAGGCCGTTGAAGGCGTACAGTGGGCCGCATGCCGAGCGCTCCGCGCACGGGTATTAGGGAACGTGAAGGATTCTAGCGGGACGGCGGGACATTCGACAACGGTGGGTGGTGGGGTCGATTCGGGGGCGCGTGCTACCTTATGGTCGATCGAGTCGAGTCGCCGGGTTGCACAGGGGAACGGGGGGAGGCCGTAGGGACCATGGTAACCTCGCAAGGCAGGGGGATGGAGATTGTTGGGTCGCCCACTCCGGATGAATACGCGCCGTTCTACGAGACCTACGTCAGCCGTGTCCCGGAAGGCGACATTGTCGAGATTCTCTCCAGGGAGGTCGGCGACACACTCCGCTGGCCCACTTGGAAAACGACGCCGGCGTCACTCGCCAGGGTGAGCACCCACTCCAGCACATTCCCGCTTTTCGCCCAGCCGGCGTACGGGTTGAAATACCCGTCCGGATAGTTGCGGGAAGTCCATGCAGGAAAGCGACGT
>JAPYQK010000216.1 GCA_029941275.1 Longimicrobiales bacterium
GTCCGAGGACCCACCAAGGGTCCATCCTGATGAAGTAGAGGCGCTTCGGTCCCTCTGTCCCGCGTTGTAGCGCACTTCGCTTTTTATCGTTTCGTGCCGCACATTATTATTCACGAGTTCGACCACAACCAGTAGATCATCGCTACAATCAACGATCATCTGGTGGATCATCGCCACAGTTGATCGATCATCGTCATCGTTAGGAGATCCGAATGCGAGTCACCCATCAAGTGGCCCTCGTTGTCGCCACCTTCATCGCGTCGATCATTACCATCGATGCGTCGGCACAGATCACGCGCGTCGACTTGGAGGTGGTGGAGTCCCCGGCTTTTGAGGGTGAGCGTTTCGGAAGCGTAGGACAGTACGAACGGCTCCGCGGGGTGGCATACGCCGAGGTCGATCCGGGGGACATGCGGCACCGCGGCATCGTGGACCTCGACAAGGCACCCCTGAACGCCAAGGGCCTCGTCGAGTATAGCACAACGGTGGAAATCTATCGCCCCATCGACTTGAGGCGCTGGAACAAGACGATCTATCACATCGTTCCGAACCGGGGCGGTGCAGGCGCAGGCGATCGTGTTTTTCGAGAGATGGGCTTCGCGATCGTACGGGTGGGATGGCAGGGCGACCTGACCGCGACGGACACCAATGTCGTGCCCTCGTTGCCCGTCGCGAAGTACGACAACGGATCCATGGTCATCGGTCCGTCTCTGGAAGAGTTCATCTTCAATGACGACGAGTCGGTGTCCGAGGCGAACTTGAGCTATGCCGCCGCCGCGCCCATGCCAGCCATGGGGTCGCTCACGGTACGGGCGAGACAAGGGGCGCCGCGAGTGCAGGTTGAAGAAGGCGGCTGGAGCTACGTGAATGAAAGCCGGATCCGCATCAACAGGCCAGCCGAATTCGACGGAGGAGCGATCTATGAACTCGTCTATCTCGCGAAAGACCCTATCGTGCTGGGGCTCGGCTTTGCCGCCATCCGCGACGTAATTTCCTTCTTGCGTTATGAAATTGCGGACAGCGAAGGGAACGGCAATCCGCTCGCATCCGTGGGCCTGGCGGACGCGGCGATTTCATTGGGCGTATCCCAAAGCGGGCGCTTCCTGCGGGACATGCTCTACCAAGGTTTCAACGAGGACGTCGAGGGTCGCATTGTCTTCGATGGCATGCACCCCAACATTGCGGGTTCGCGGAAGACTTTTACGAACTATCAATTCGGCCAGCCGGGGCGGTGGCAGAAGCAGCACGAGGACCACGTTTACCCGGGAGACCAGTCTCCATTTACCTATGGGACCGTATACGATCCAATCCGAGACCGGGCGGACGGTTTATTGGTGCGGTGCTCAGCGTCGAACACCTGTCCGAAGATCATTCACAGCGATGGGGAAGCAGAAATCTGGCAAGCGCGTTCATCCCTCATCGTCACGGATGGGTTGGGCGAACACGTCGACTTGCCCGACAACGTGCGGGCCTACCTGATCGCGGGCACCCCACACGGGGGCGGGCGCGGTGTGCACGCCGGAGAGATCGTGGCGGACGCCGGCATCTGCCAGAACCCGAACAGTCCGCTTCCGATGTCTCCCATTCGCCGGGCCCTTACCGTGGCTCTCTACGGGTGGGTGGTGGACGGGACCGAGCCGCCACCGAGTCGTTTTCCGAGCGTTCCCCTCGGAACGCTCCTCCCTCCGACGTCCATCGGATTTCCGGACATTCCCGGCGTGACCTTTACCGGGAGCGTTAATACGCTTCGGCTGAGCAACTTCAGTGTGTACCCCCCGCTCGAGGGCGCCGAGTACGTCGTGCTCGCAGGCCGGGTCGATCGCGACGGGAATATGATGGCCGGAATCCGGCACCCGGATCTGTCGGTTCCGATCGGCACGTACACTGGCTGGAATCTGAGGCGCGAAGGGTTTGCCGAGGGGGCACAGTGTGCTGGGGCTGGGTCGTACTTTCCGTTCGCGGACGACCGCGAAGCGAGAGAAGCGTCGGGGGACCCGCGTTTGTCCATCGAGGAGCGTTACCCGACCCACGAATCTTATGTGACCGCCGTGGCGCAGGCCGCCGACCGTCTGGTGCAGGAGAGGTTGCTCCTACAAGACGACGCATCAGCGATCATTGAACTGGCCCGGGCGAGCGGGGTGGGCGGAACGAACTAGGAGCAGGCTCGAGGCCGAGCCGAGTGATTCGCTGCCCCCCCCGGGAGCCTTAGAGTAAGGAGCACCCCGGGGGTGACGTCGACCTGGGCTACTTCGTATGTGCTACGGCCTTACCCTGACGTACTTCTGCAGATTGCGGGGGCTGGGCTCACCACCGTACATGTTCCCCGCGCGGTCCACGGCGACGAACTCCGCTCCGTTGCCTGCTGTGCTACGCGGATCTCCTCCCGGAAAGAGATGGAATTCGGTCACCCAGCCGCTTGCTGCGTCTCCGATCCTGATCCCCATCTCCCAGCCGGGATTCTGCACGTCGTCCGACTCTGAATCTGCAACAAAAATTCGATCATTTTCGTCGAAGAAGATGCCGCTGGGTCGACCGAACTGAGTCCATTGGGCGAGGAAATTGCCCTGCTGGTCGAAAATCTGGATACGGTTGTTGGACCGGTCGGCCACGAACACGCGTCCTCTAGAGTCCATCGCGATGGCGTGCAGGGTTCGGAACTCACCGGGTGCGTACCCAGTCTGCCCCCACTCCAGAAGAACCTTTCCGTCCGGCGCGTACTTGACCACACGGTTGTTCCCGTTGCCCGAGTGCCCGTCGGCCACGAAGATCGACCCGTCGTCCGCCACCACCACGTCGGCGGGAGAGATCAGGTGGGAGTCACCGCCTCCAGGCTCGCCCGGTGTGCCGAGGACCAGAAGGACCTCTCCCGTCGGGCTGAATTTGATGACCTGATGTCCTCTCGTCCCCCCGCGGTAGTGTGGATCGTTACGGTCCGGCAATCCCCCTGCGGACACGCCATCGGTCACCCACACGTTTCCGTCTGGGTCCACATCGATCCCGTGGGGCCAAATGAACATGCCGCCGCCGAAGCTTTCCACGACGTTGCCGTTAGGATCGAACTTGATGATCGGGTCCAGATCCGAATCCAGGCATTCGTTGCCGAAGCGTTCGGCGCCCGCGTCGCACCGGACAACGGCCCAAACGTGTTCACCGTCGGGATCGATGGCGACGTCACCCACAGCCCCCATCTCCCGTCCATCAGGTAACTGGGCCCAGTCGTCCACCGTGCGATAGGGACTCGAGCTGCTTTGCGCGACGAGCCCCTCGGCAGGGCTCGAGAGAAAAAGCGCGGCCAAAAGGGCAGGGAGAACTACTAGGTGGGTGTTCAGACGGGTGTTCGACATGGTTTGTACCTCGGTTCGATCGTTGTGAAAGCAGGCCCCAACTTCTCCGAAAGCAGGGTCCAACTGTTTGTCATACCCTAACCCGGTCCACGTCCCGGCGACCGAAATGCGAGTCCTTGCGCCGGTCCCCTCGGGCTACCGGCCGCCGGTTCGCTGGCTGTCATACATCGCCTGGAACCGTCGCTCCTGCAGATCGACGTACGCTAAGAATCCGGCGTGATCTACGAACGGGTTGAGGTCCCCGCGCTTGCGCCCCTGCAGTGCCTCATACTTGGCGGGCAGGTCGTAGAAGGAGCCGTGGGAAGCTACGAAGACGTCCACGGACATTGCCCGTGCCTTTGCGAACGTAAAGCGGTAATCCTTGGCGATGTCCGGGTAGTCGGTGTTGTCTACAAGTACGTAGTTGGGGTTCACTCCAAAGCTGCAAACGATCAACGCATCGTACGTCGCTCCGCCCTCCTCGAGTTCCATGCCCCAGCTCGTGCATCCTCTTGTGTGGCCTGGCGTCCGATGAGCCACCAGTGTGGTTCCCCCTAACGTGACCTCGTCTCCATCGTGCAGGATCCGATCAGGGACGTCACCATTGCCGCCCATCATGCGCTGCCATCCCGCCAGGTCCTCTTCCATGATCATGACCTGGGCGCCGATGCGGTCCTTGAGAAAAAGGTCGGCCGCTTGGTGATCGCCGTGGGCGTGGCTACCCAGGATGATTTCCACATCTTCCATGTGGAACCCCATCGCCTCGACACTCCGTTCGATGAGAGGAATCGTGCGCTCGAAGTCCGTATTGATGAGGATGTGCCCCTCGGGCGTGGTGATCAGAAACGTGCCCAAGCCCGCGGTGCCCACGAAGTACAGGTTGTCCATCACCTGATGGGCGGGGAACGGATCGCCCCAGCCGTTTTGTGACAGAGCAGCAACCGGGGCGGAAGCAAGGAAGAATCCCGCCAGTATGAGTTTTCGCATCTGATCCCCCGAGGTCTACGTGTTCAGCGAGTCCGAGATATTCAATGAGGTCGACGGGTTCTATGAGTCCGACATGCCTACAGAGAGAGCCCCCGACGGACTGGCCGTCGAAGGCTCTCAATTCTGCTAGGCCAAGCCTCCCGAAGTGGGTGGCTAGTGCACTGGGCCGATATCCATCCCCGGCAGCCGCAGCGCGACCAAGCGCCCGGGACGGCCTACCTGCATCACGATGTGCTGATAGTCATGGTGCAAGAAGCTCATCATGCCGTATTGCCCAGGGGAGGG
>JAPYQK010000217.1 GCA_029941275.1 Longimicrobiales bacterium
GTTCGCTCCGGCAGCGGGCGATCCTTCGCGCGGCGGCAGGATTCAAGCCTGGCACTTTTGGGCACTGGCTTTTTCTGTGGCTATGGTGCAGGGAGGTGTGTCGGCTCTTAGCCGTTCAGTGTACGCCAGTATGATTCCTGAGGGTCGCTCCACGGAGTTCTTCGGTTTCTACACCGTGAGTGGGAGGTTCGGAGGCATTGCCGGTCCCCTCGTCTTCTTGATGGTGGGCCTTTCCTTGGGCGCGAGCCGATGGGGAATTCTATCGTGGGTTGGCTTCTTCGCGGTGGGGGCGGCTCTACTCAGGCGCGTCGACATCGGTGCGGGCCAGAAGCTGGCCAAGGAGGAGGACGCGGCGATGCGGGCCGACGGTGGTACGGCGTCTCCTGTCGTTTAACAGCCGGACGCTTCGTTCTTCAAGAAAGCGATAATCTTCCAGATGTCGTCGTCTCCCTCGGGCAATCGTCCTCCGAAGGCGACCATTCGAGATCCTGCGACCCCGTTGGTGATCGTGGCGAAGATCTCCTGATTCGAACCCCCGTGAATCCAGCTGCAGTCGAACAAATTGGGCACGTCACCCACGACGATGTTCATCCCATGGCAATAGCCGCTGCACGTGCCCGCGAAGACGGATTCGCCTCGCCTCAAGGCTTCAGGGTCCTCTTGGTATTGGCTAGCGGGGTCGGTCGGGGCGCAGCCTCCGACCGCCGAAATCATGAATAGCCCGACCGCCAGCCCGAGCGATGATGACCTGAGATCCACTTACGGCAACTCGAACACGAATAACTGACCGCCCTCGGGGACGATGTCGGGTGCGCCTGTGGATTCGAGAAATCTCCCGTTGCCCGACCCGATCGCGACAAAAGTCCGCCCGTCCGCCTCGTACGCGATGGGCTGACTGCGTATGCCACCGCCGAGCCGATGACGCCACACCTCTTCGCCAGTCTCCGCGTTGAATGCCAGCGCGAACCCCAGTTGGTTCCCGGTGATCACCACACCGCCTTCTGTGCTCAATGTGCCCCCCATGAGCGGGACGGGGTCCTGGTAGCGCCAACGGGTCTCACCCGTCGCAACATCGATGGCGGCGAGCACACCGAACGCCCGACCCTCTTGTACGTCGATGAGCTGATACAAACCACCCAAGAACATTTGCCCCGGCACGAACGCTGTGATCCCCTTCTGATAATATTCGCAGCTCTCGACGGCCGGGATGAACGCCAGTCCCAAACCCGGGTTGAGGGCGCCGGTCCATGCTCCGTTCATACCTCCCAAGTGACTGGGGCAAACGAGTTCGTTGGGATCCTCGGTGGGCATCGCGGCCTCATTCACGATGGGCCTGCCGTCCTCTGCGATCGTCGCCCAGTTGGCCTGGACGTACGGAACCGCTGAAATGAAACTACCGTCGGTCCGATCGAGGATGTAGAAGTATCCGTTCCGGTTTGGCTGGACGAGGGCTTTGACCTCGCGACCATTCCGTATGACGTCGATCAGAAAAATCTGTGTGTTTCCGTCGTAGTCCCAAACGTCGTGGGGTGTGAACTGGAAGTACCACTTTCGCTCGCCGGTGGCGGGGTCGACGGCGATCACCGCATCCGAGTACAGGTTGTCACCCAAGCGCACGTCGCCGTTCCAATCCGGGCCCGGATTACCCGTGGTCCAGAACAACGTGTTCGTCTCAGGGTCGTACGCGCCTTGGTTCCACGTGGGGGCTCCACCCGTTTCATACGAAGTGCCGGACCACGTTTCAACTCCCGGTTCGCCCGCGGCCGGAACGGTGTAGTGACGCCACACACGCTCGCCTGTCGCGACGCTGTAGGCATCGAAGAAACCGCGGATTCCGTACTCACCGCCGGCGATCCCGATAATGGCCAGATCCCCCACCACTAAAGGCACGCCGGTGGCCGCGTAACCACCGTGATAGTCGATGATCTCGGTGTTCCAGAGGATCTCGCCTGTGTGTCGATGAAAAGCGATGATCCGTGCGTCGAGGGTCGCCATGATGACAGCGTCCCCAGATATGGCCACGCCCCGATTCACGGGTCCACAGCAGTACAGGAGGTCGGGGGGCTGCGGGTGATCGTACCTCCACAGCGCCTCGCCACTGGCCGCATCAAGTGCGAAGAGCCGGTTGTATGAGCTGCTGATGTACATGATGCCGTCGTACACCACGGGCGAGACCTCGAATTGTTGGTCCGTGCCGGTGGGGAAGGACCAGGCGACTTGCAGGTTGGGCACAGCCTCGGGAGTCAGTCGCTCGATCGGGCTGTGCCGGAAGTTCGAGTAGTTGCCGCCGTACAGGAGCCACTGAGTCGGATCCTCTAGGCCTCTCTCGAGCATCGCGCTATCGACGGGCCCCATGCCAAGGCCGATCGGCTGATCATTGGTCCAATGCGTCTTTCCGGTGCTTGCGGTGCCCTCTCCGGCTTCTTGGGGCGCTGAGGCAGTCCCCGGCTCCGAGGGTGCACCATCTCCACCTCCACAGGCGGCAATGAACAGACTGAGGAGGCAGGCGTACATCGGGCGTCGCGTGGTCATGACTAAATCCTGGTGTCCTGGGTGATCATCGCGGTGCCCTGAGTGGTCATCCGCTTCACCACCGCGGCGCTCCGGCTTCCTCGTCTTGCGCCGAACTGCTGAGCCGGAACCCGAGAGGATCGGAAAAAATTTCTCCGGCGCCCCGATAGGGACGCCGGAGCAGTATTTCGGTGGGTTGAGAGGCTACTCGCCCAGGTTCTCGTACCAGCGAATCATGCCGCCGGCACCAGCACAAATGATGTCGGCGCGCCCGTCCCCGTTCATGTCTCCAGATACACAGCCGTTCATGCCGTACTCGCTGTCGATCCTGGAGTAAATCCATTCACCCGTCGCCGGATTGTCGGGCGAGAAGAAGACGTGCACGCCCGGGGTGCCGTTCGGGTTTCTTTCAGAAACGCGAGAGTTGTCATTCGCGATGATGTCGCCCCGCCCGTCGCCGTTGAGATCGACCACGTGGACTTCGTGGCCGCTTTGGATCTCGTCCCAAATCACGCGACGTTGCCAAGCGCCGTTTTCTCCCGTGTAGACGACCACTTCGTTTCCGTGCCACGGCTCCACTGTCGCGAAGATCCGCTCGCCGTTGCTCGTGCCTACGCCGACGTCGCTCGCGCCGAGTCTCGGCGCTGGCTCAGTATCGTGGCCTGATGTAAGCAGCTCCTTTTCGAACGTCATGCCGGCGCCCGATCCGCTGCTACGATAGAGCCCCACCCCTTCGAAGCTGGCAACGAGGATCTGGTCGCGGTCGCCTTCATCCCAACGCGTCGTGCGCACGCGGTGAATGACGCCCGGAACCTGGTCGGAGAGGGTGCCACGGTTCCAACCGTCCTGCCCGTACCAGAAGACCGAGGCCATGTCCTGATCGTAGGTAGGCGCTAGACCTTCCGAGCCCAAGAGGAGCGCGTTGACCAACTCCAACGAGCCATCACCATCCAAATCGGCCCACGTCACATGGTGCGAGGTCGGATAATCGTCGATCGCCTCGGTTTTCCACGGCATGGTGGGGTCCCCTTGGCTCCTCGCCACCCAGTTGTGACCTTCGCTGCTGGATGGCAACATGGCGAACGCGGTCTGGAACGCGACTTCGGGGATGCCGTCACCGTCAATGTCGGCGATGGCCAAGTTCACCAAGCTCGAAACGTCTTCCACGATCACGTGACGCTCCCACGTGGGATTTTCGTGCCACACGAGTTCCGGGACGCGCAACGAATTTGCCATCACGTCGAGTCGGCCGTCCTGGTTGAAATCGGCTACGGCAACGGCGTATCCACCTGGGATTTCATCGATGTCGTGCGCCTGAAACCGCACCGCGCCCGCCACAGGAAGCATTTCTTCAGCCGCGGAGCAGCCCATAGTCAATACAGCGGCTGTCGCGATTGTGAGGCTTTTCAAATGCATGGTCGAGATCCTCTTCTTCGGGTTGCCGTCGTGGGCAGATATGCGGCGGACGGTTGTTCCCAACTGAGTAATCCCCCATTGGAATCGTTTTCATGGGGCCGCGCAAGGGTCGAGGGGCTCTTTTTGCCTACCCCTTCAGGGAAGCTTGGAGCGCTTGGGCGAGCGTGACCGTGGCACGTTGGGCTCCGTGCGTAATCTGATGCTGACAACTGACGCCCGCTGCTACCACCCAAGCGTCTCGAGGGGCCTCCCGAACGGCGGGGAGCAAGTCGAGTTCCCCCATGGCCATCGAGATGTCGTAGTGCTCGGCTTCGTAGCCGAACGCGCCCGCCATTCCACAACATCCCGACTTGATGGTTTGAACCTCGAGGCCCGGAATCCGGCGAAGCACCATTTCCGTCGCGCCCTCTCGGCCCAGAGCCTTTTGGTGGCAGTGAGTGTGGACGAGGGCCGTCTCGGCCTCCACGGGGCCAAGATCGAGCAGCGCCCGGTCCACTTCCATCTCTCTCAACAGGAATTCGTCGAGCAGGAGGGCAGCCCCCGCGACACTCGCACTCGCCTCTCCCGGAAGGAGGGTCGGGATTTCATCCCGGAGGGTGAGGAGGCAGGACGGCTCCAACCCCACGATCGGCACGCCCCGTTGGGCCCAGGGGGAGAG
>JAPYQK010000218.1 GCA_029941275.1 Longimicrobiales bacterium
TTGAGGTGGCCCGGATCCGAAGCGTACTTACGCATATCCTCGTGAAGACCTGGGTCGTCTCCGTCGACCCACGGGCATACGAGGTCCACGCAGGGACCCCCGTCCAGCGGCCCCTCAGTCACGCGGTCAGGCACGCGATCAGGCATACCCCTCGGAGAAGTGATATGCGCGACGTCATCTCGCGTCAGCAGGCTCGTTGGCGGGTGGTAGCATTCTCATGGCCCTCCAAGTTGCTATTCTTCCAAGGGAACTCCAAAATTCGCCCCTCAAAGCAGACCGCCGGTTTTGCGCCATCCATGATCATCTCGCATCGCCATAGGTTCATATTCCTCAAGCCCCGGAAGGTCGCCGGTACGAGTGTAGAAGTCGCGCTCGCCCAACACTGTGGAGACGGGGATATCGTCACCCCGATTACAGATTTTGACCCCAAGTGGGACCAGGATCAGTACGCCCACCCGGGAAAGGTCTGGCCAGGCTACGGGCGACACGCAACGCTGGAGCGGGTCCGAAAAAAAATCGGCCAACCGTTGTGGGACGATTACTTCAAGTTCACGATCATCCGAAATCCGTGGGACCTCGTGGTTTCTCAATACTTTTGGGCGACGAGAAAAGACGAAGGACAAGATCACAAGGACGGGATCAGAACAAGCCTGAAGCGATTCTGGACTCGCCCCGCCAAAGTGAGGAATAATTTTAGAACACTCGGCATGAATGTTACCCGCGCGTTTCTGAAGATGGAAGTGGTAACGTTCGAGCTTTTTGTGGCGCGCATGTTGCGCTACTACGAACCGAACGATCCGTTCTACTTCGACAGCTCGGGTGCGATGCAGCTCGACTTCTTGATCCGCTACGAAGATCTCGAAAACGACTTCGGGTCCGTTTGCGAGCGGATCGGTCTACCGCCGACGCCGCTGCCTTCACTCAAGACCAAGAGTAGGCCCACGCGCCAGCATTACTCGACCTACTACGATGGCCGAACGAGGGAACTCGTAGCGAAGATGTACCATCGCCATCTCGAACACTTCGGGTACCGTTTTGACGGACCCTAAGACTCGTCCATGTCACTGAGCGCCTGAGTTCGCCCATCCCCTTGCTTCCGATCCTGCTGATCACCGGGGCGCTCGTCGCCGCCGCATACGCTTTGTTTTGCCGGCTGGAAGGCCGGCAGCCCATCCGCGAGTTCTGGCACGAGCTAGCGCTGAGACGAATGGAACTCCGGGACCTGGACGCCGCCGCTGCGGGACGCGAGAGGTCGGATATCATCGTGGGCATCACGACGATTCCGAGTCGCCTTCCATTCTTGCTGCCGACTCTCAAGAGTTTGCTTCTTCAGGACGTGCTCCCGGGAAAGATCCTGGTTCATCTTCCAGAGCGCAGTCGCCGTGAACTGACCCAGTACGAAGTCCCTGAGGAACTACGAGGCCTCCAGGTCGTTCAGGTGGTCCGCTGTTCCGATTGGGGACCCGCAACCAAGATCCTCCCAGCTCTCCTCGCGAGCGACCCGGACCAGCGCGTCGTAGCCGTGGACGACGACCGCATCTACCGTTCAACCCTACTCGCGGATCTTCTCCAGGCTTCCGAGAGGCACCCGGAAGCGGCGGTCGGGTGCTTCGGCCTCATCGTGCCCACGGACCGGGTGGACCGTCGAGAGGGGTTCGTGCGGCGAACCCTCGATGGGTTGCGTTACGGGCAGGGCGTGTCCCTTCGGGGTTCTCGCCTGCAGGAGCCGCTGCCGGTGGATATTCTCCACGGGTACGGAGGGTTTCTGGTGCGCCCGAGATTCTTCGATCTGTTCGGGCTGGCAGACTTCGAGGGTGCACCCGACGCGGCCTGGATGGAAGACGATACCTGGTTCGCCGCACACACCCGGGTGCCGAAGCTGATCGTGCCGAGTAGTCCCGGGAGCTTTCCCCGGTACTTTGATGGGCAGATCTACCGAAGCAGCCGCTTGGGTGCTCACAACCGGGGTGATACCGACCCCGAAAGTCGCAACACTACAGTGCTCATGCGCACCTTCAGCGACCGGTGGATGCCTTGAGCCAAGTTCCCGCAACTTTCATCGTGGGTCATCCGCGTTCGGGCACGAGTCTGCTGAGAGCTCTGCTGGATGACCATCCCGACCTCCTCGTCCTCCCGTTCGAGAGCCACCTGTTCGACTGGGTCAAGTCGGACGATCCTGTCGGTGGCCTGCTCGACCGGACTCGGCTCTGGCCGACGCTCAACCGGCACCGCCCTTCCATACCCAGGGAAGAGGTCGAGAACGTTTTCATCCGTACCTTCGCGAAAGCCGGGGACCCGCGTGAGCGTTTGCTCGCCCTGGTGGAAGGATGGTGCGAACTCACGGACGGCCCGAAGAACACACGGTGGGTGGAAAAGACGCCACGACACCTTTACGAGTTCGAGACCCTTTCGAGGTGGTTTCCGCACGGCACGCGGGTGCTCGTGATGCGCCGAGATCCGCGAGACGTGATCGCTTCTTCGCTCAAGAAAAAACCGTCCCGCTCGATTTTCCAGATGGCGCTCACGGGACGGTTGGCCCATCAGGCCGTGACGGACCACGAACAGGATCCCCGAGTCCACGTTGTCTCCTACGAGGGGATGGTTCGGGATCCGGTCCGTACCATGGAGCGCGTCTGTCGGTTCTTGGAAATCCAATACGACGATGTAGTCGCCAAGCCAACAGTCCTCGGGACGGAATATTCGGGTAATTCCCGGTTTCGGGACACAATGGAAGGTGTCTCAGAAGCTGCGGTGGGTCGCTACCTGGAAGTACTCTCTGGCCCACGCCTCGAGCGCACCGAAGCCCTCCTGGCGCCGGCCCTCGCCGGAGGAGGATACGAGGCCACATCCTCGGAGTTGGGGCGGCGGCACACGATCTCGAAGGCAGCCATCAAAGCGATTCTGCTGTCGGGACTTTGGCGGTCACGGGCCGTCCGCTCCTCCTTCGGAGGGGCTTGAGATGGCGATCGCCGTCCACTCCATCGAGCCGAAGTTTCTGTTCTTCTGGAACAACAAGGTCGCGTCTCGCTCACTTCTCAACGCTCTCGAGAAGACCTTCCCCGATCTCCGGATGTACGCTCAGCCCTCTTTTAGACCGCGCACGCAGGACCAGGACTGGCCCCGATTTCTGTTGGTCCGTGACCCCTGGGCCCGGGCCGTGTCGTGTTTTCGGAACAAGTGCCGCGACGCCATGGAGGGATTGGAAAGAAATGGTGGCCTGGAGCCGTGTCAGCGCCACCTGCTCCGCGAACTCGGCGCGTGGCCGTGCCGATCGGTCACTGGGGCACGACGCCTTGCCGCGCTCGACTTCGAGGGATTCTTGGAGTTATTAGCAGGGGTCCGTGACGGGAACAGCCACTTTCGCCTGCAAATCGACGTGCTGCGCGATGCTGCTGCGATCACTTCCAT
Source organism: Longimicrobiales bacterium (assembly GCA_029941275.1). Classification (GTDB taxonomy): domain Bacteria; phylum Gemmatimonadota; class Gemmatimonadetes; order Longimicrobiales; family Gaopeijiaceae; genus UBA822. The sequence goes on from JAPYQK010000218.1 coordinate 3,409, forward strand.
GGTCCCGTGGGCCGGGCGAGCCGGGCGGACGCTCCTCCACCTCGGTCGGACGCACTATTTGACTCCGGGGCCGCTGAAGACTCGCCTTAGTGATTCAGCTGACCAGGCCGCCTTGGCGGCGGGACGTACACAACACGTCCGGTGGCTCCGGCTCGAAGATCTCCCAGAAGCGTGGGCGGAGGTCGAACAGACGCTCGGTCGTACGATCCCGTTTCCGTGGGAGGCGCGAACCGCCGAGGGGGACGATTGGCACAGCTTGTATAACACAACGCTCCAAACGCGGGTGGCGAAACTCTATGCGCCGGACTTGGAAATGTTCGGATATCACCCTTGGTGAAAGCGCAGACTCAGAACGAGTAGCCGAAGCGCTCTATATCGTCCTCGTAGAGCGTCCCGACCCGTTCACACGTCTGGTCATCGTAGTAGGCCCTGTAATCGTCACGATACCGTCCACGGCCCGTCTTCGGGACTCGACGCGGGCGCGGCAAACCCAATCGCTCGAACAACGACGGAAGACGGCTCTCGATCTCTTCGAGCTTGATGACCTCGTCGACAAGCGGCCGGCCGGCCTCATCCCCAGCGAAGCCCACGTGCGACAACACCCCAAAACGAATCACGCCCTTTTCCATCTCATCCGGCTCCTCACGTGAGCTCCGCTCCCCCCCCGGATCAAGACTTCCCACCCAGTTCCGAAAGCCCTCATGTCTCGTGGCGCGACTTCTCAGCCGGGAGAGCTGGCCCCCTTCGCGAAAGGCGAACATCTCGTAAAGGGACACCAACTTGCTCCAGGGATTCCTCACCATCACGAACTTGAAATAGTCGCCGAACTCCCAACCCCGTGAAGCGAATATGTCGCGCAGCTCTACCGGGCGCATGTGATTGTAGAACGGGAAGTCCACCGTAAGCTCGTGCGCCGGTCGACCGTGAATCTCGGCGTGCGGGTCGAGTAACTTGCGCACGGACCTCGATCCCGTCTTTGGGCTCGCAAAGAACACAAATCGGTGTTGATGAGAGATGCGCATTAGTTGTCCGCGAGGGCTCAGAACTTCGGATTCGAGCACAAGGATAGCCCGGCCAACGCGGAGGGCAACACGGCTGTCGACGCGGAGGGCAACCCCGCGTGGGTCACGCTCGATCTAGGGCCGCAAAAA
>JAPYQK010000219.1 GCA_029941275.1 Longimicrobiales bacterium
CGCGTCCGGGTACGGCCTTCAGTCGAGCGTGCTGCCCTTGCGTTCCGTCGGTGTGAAGGCTGACCTGCGGGCGAACACCCCGTGCTCCTGAGCGGAGACGTCGCCTGGGAGACGCTCATCCACGCGATCTCTACCATCACGAGTCAGGTGCCGGGCATCAACCGCTGCGTATGGAACCTGGGAACTGTCCACCCCGAGCGTGCCTCGGTCCTGGAGGCCTACGTCACCCGGGAGCGGTTGCACGTGCTCCGGCGGGCCGACGCGATCGTAATGCAGGCTCTGCACGAGTTCGATCTGTACGACGACATCTGGCAGTGTCCGACGGTGCTGGTACCTCTCTCCCTTACGGAGGAGCCAGGTGAGACCGTCGTGCTTCGACCGGTACGCTCTCAAAGGGCGATGACCGCGACGCCGGTGGAGCTGCCGTTGCGACTGGTGACTGTGTTGCGAACCGAGATTCTCGAGTTGGACGGCGTGAGCGGCCTGACGCTCGACGTTACATCGAAACCCCCGGGCACCATCGAGTGGGAGTAGCCAACAGGGCTGTCCAGGGGGGATCGGTCTAGAAGATTCCGCCGCTCTGGAACCGATACACGTACTGCAGAAACCCGCCTTGCCCGAGCACGACCCTCTCGTCGTACTCTTTGCCGGCGTCGATCAGCACGGAGAGCCGGACTCCTTCCTCGGTGCCGTGCTCGTTCAGGAGCTTCGCGGTGAAGCGGGCCTCTGAATTGAGCGAGAACTGATCGTTGTAGTTCCCGGTGATCGTGATCGAATCGATGTTGTTGTATATGACCTCGCCGGTGGTCGGGACCTCGAAGCTAGTCGAGACAGTGAGCAACAGAGGCATCTCCACGGATGCCGAAGCCTCGATGATCACCGTTTCCGACACCGGAGGATCCTCGTTCTCCGTACATCCGACCCATAGCAATGCCGCGGCCGCGGTCAGAAGGGATCGAGCTCCGGGAATATTCACGCCAAGCTGCTCCATTATTCGAGTTCGTCCTTCGTTTCGTACGCCCAGCCGAAGACTGGATTACCCACGATAGTCCCCCGTAGAAGCCCGGCCGTTCCCGCACTGCGGGCCTCGCAAGCGGCGCGCTCCGTCACCATCTTTTCGTATGCTGTTCCTAGTCGCCGCGCTCGCGGCACCCGCGATCGGACCGGCGCTCTATGGCGTCCTCCATGGTCATCCCAAAGCCGTTCACCTCGTCGATGGTTTCGTCTTGCTGGCGGTTCCGTTGCTGGTGGCGTGGCAGGTCGTCCCGTTCGCATGGGAGGCTCGTAGCCTTTCGGTACCGTTGGTGGTGGTCGCAGGCCTGTTACTACCCAACCTGAGCGAACGCGTCTCACACCAATTCGAGGCGCATACCGACAACTTGGCCATCATCGTCGGACTCTCGGGTCTTTCGTTGCATGCGCTTCTCGAAGGGGCGGCCCTCGGGCCCGAAGGGACTGTCGGGATGGCGTTTGGGCTCGCGGTCGTCCTCCACCGCATCCCGGTGAGCCTCGTGATCTGGTGGCTCATTCGCCCGCGGCACGGGACATGGGCCGCCGTGGCGGGTGTGGCGACCATCGTGTTCGCCACGCTGGGAGGGTACTTGCTCGCCGCGGGCCTACACGCGGGACCGCACGGAGCCGGCATCGAATACTACCAGGCCTTCGTGAGCGGCACCCTGGTGCACGTCGTCTTCCACCAGGGGCGACACGATCATCGACACCACGGCCACGAAACGGGGGTCGGACAGGCCGGGCATACTTCCGACTCGTAGCAGGGCCCATACCAGCTTGCCGGGCCGCGCACACCGTCTTACCGTCGCCGATTGTGTTCCCAGTGGCAGGAGACGACTTTGAGTCGGAGTTCGGTTGACAGGGGGAGGCCCTTCTTAGGGCGCCTGCTGTGGACGCGGCTCAGGTTCCCCGCCCTCTTCAAGCCCCTGTGGGAGGAATCGACGTACGAGATTCATCGGCGTCGGTCCCGGATGTTCTTGTTGGGCCCCATCGGTGCGATCGTCGGCTTTCTGTTCGGCGCCCTCGCGTACGAGCAGTTCCAGATACCCGTGGTGTTCTTCGCTCCGCTCGCCACGCTGGCGGGCTTCGGCACGATGTATCTGGTCACGCAGCTCGAGACTCTCATCCGACTTGGAGCCGGTGGGGGCCGTGGGCGCGGTGGGAGGTTCGCCGAGATCGGGATCGACGCCCTGGGGGGAGGACTCCTGGGAGGCGCCATAGCTCCGTTCGTGGGCGCCAGCGCAGCACCGATCGTCACGGCCGGGGCCGCAATCGTCGCGATCGCCGGCGTGATTCGCCGCATCTTCGTAGGCGAATGGATCGACGACGCCGTAAGGCTCCTCTCCGGCGACGTGAGTTCCGGTGCCGATGCGATGGATTTCTCGCGCCAGCACGAGCTGCTCGCGCAGGGCGACCTGGAAGCGGCCCTCGATCTCTTCGAAGAGGAGGCGGTAGACCGAGGGGGCAACCCGGCTCCGCTCGTCGAGGCCGCGCAGATCCTCCGCAATCGCGGCCGTTACAAACGCTCGGTGGAGTTTTACCAGAAGGCGATGGATGCGCCGAACCTCAGCCACCAGCGGGCCTCCATCTTCGCCAAGCAGATCTGGGAGATCTGCCGGCGGAATCTCTCGAATCCCGAGGGAGCCATTCCGGCGCTCGAACTGCTGGTCGAGAGATATCCCGAGTCCCCGGAAGTCGAGTGGGCGTGGAAGGAACTCACGGTCGGCATGGTCGTGTCCCAGTCTTCGGAGCAAGACCGGCTCGGCGCCCACGGCGCTCACGTGCCTGCCGTGAAGGCCGTGGAGAGGATCCTCTCTGAGGCGTTCGTCTCACACGCGTCCGACATCCACCTCGAGGACTATGCCGACGGCCTGCGCGTGCGGTACAGGATCGACGGTGTGCTGCAAGACGCGGAGGCGCCACCGAGCCGGATTCGGGCGGCCATATTGGCTCGTGTGCGCGTCATGGCCGGCCTCAATCCGGCTGAGAACCCGACGCCTCAGGATGCGCGCATCCGGGTGCCGTTCGCCGGGCGCGACATCGACCTCAGGGTCTCGACGGTGCCGACATTGCACGGTGAGAGCGTCGCGTTGCGCGTGCTGGACTCCGACACGGGCCATCTGGGCCTCGAGGACCTCGGGCTGCAGGGCAAGTACCTGACGCGACTTCTGAAGATCGTCGAGAGGCCCAACGGCATGGTGCTGGCGACCGGACCGGGCGGCTCGGGAAAGTCCACCACCTTGCACGCGATCATTCAGCGCATCTCCACGGGCCGTGAGGAGATCTTCACCATCGAGGACCCCGTGGAGTTCGCGATCCGGGGTGTTTGCCAGGTCTCCGTGAACAGGAAGGCTGGGCTCACGTTCGCGAGCTTGCTGCGCTCTCTTGTGCGCCAGGACCCCGACGTGCTGCTGGTAGGCGAGATCCGTGATACCGAGACCGCCGAGATGGCGACGCACGCCGCTCTTACCGGGCACTTGGTGCTCTCAACCCTGCATACGATCGACGCCGTCTCAGCGATGCACCGCCTCGTGGACATTGGCGTGCCGGACTACCTCGTCGTGCACACCCTCGCGGGTGTGCTCGCGCAGCGACTGGTGCGGCGGGTATGCACCAATTGCGAAACCGAGCGTGACGTGACCGAGGAGGAAGTGCTCGCGCTGGGCTCGGGCTCCGAAGTGATCAAGACCGTTCGCGCCGGGGAGGGATGCGAGCGGTGCCGAGACACCGGCTACAAGGGCCGCATCGGGATCTTCGAGTGCATGATCATGAACGAGGACTTGCGACAGGCGTTTCTGGGTCGGGAGGGGCGGGGCGTACTCGATGCCATCGCCAGGGAGAGCGGCATGTGGACGCTGCGCGAGGACGGTATCGAGCGCGTTCTACAGGGGGTCACCACGCCCGAAGAGGTGGTCGCCGCCACGAAGAGCGTGTAGTCCCGGACCATCACACCCAGGAGCAGACGATTGTCGATCAAGTCCTACATCCGGACCGTGCCGGACTACCCTCACGAAGGCATACTCTTCCGGGACATCACCGGGCTGCTGGAGAACGCGCGGGGGCTACGCACGGCGGTCGACGCCATGGTGCAACGGTACACCGGTGAGAGCATTGATCTCGTGGCCGGTATCGAAGCGCGCGGCTTCATCTTCGGCACTGCGGTGGCATACCAGTTGGGGGTGGGATTCATCCCCATTCGTAAGGCCGGCAAGCTACCGGGTGGAGTCGTGGGCGTGGACTACCAGCTGGAGTACGGAACCGACCGTATGGAAATGCACGCGGACGCCATCTCCGAGGGAGACAAGGTCCTGCTCATCGACGACCTGATCGCCACCGGGGGCACTGCTGCCGCTGCGGTCGAGTTGATCCGCGGCGTGGGCGGGACCGTGGTCGAAGCGTGTTTCGTGATCGATCTGCCGGACCTCGGGGGGACGGCTCGGCTGCGTTCGCTCGGTTGTGACTGCTTCAGGCTGTGTGAGTTCGAGGGCGAGTGAAGAAGGGAGCCTCGCTGCGCCGGATTGAGGACGAGCGAAGGGGC
>JAPYQK010000220.1 GCA_029941275.1 Longimicrobiales bacterium
GCAAGGGGTTCGCTTCTCAGAACCCGTCAGGCAGGAAGCATCGATCAGGAGGAACGCGCCCATGCTGCGGTACCGGGCCGACGTCAAAGCGCTGCTGTGGATGGCTATGACCACAGCACTTTTTTTCTACCTGTGGCAATCGACGGCCACGAATTGGTGGGCGTATGCTGCGTTCCTGTATTTCTCCATATCCGTGTCGATCATGGCCCACAATCACAACCATGTACGAATGTGGCCCGGCAAAACGCTCAACCTGTTGACCGACGTATGGATCACGATTTTTTACGGATTTCCAGTGTTCGGTTGGATTCCAACGCACAACAAGAATCATCACAAGCACAACAATCGAAAGCCGGACCACACACACACGTGGAGATTTTGGGAAGCGAATAATCTCCTGACGATAATCGCGTACCCGGCCATCAGCGGATATTATCAGCAAAAAGCGATCGCCAAATATTTGGGCGATGTGCGACGGGGAAACCGGCCAGTGTTCATCGCGTGTATGATCCAGATCGTCAGCCTCATAACCTGGCTTGGCGTGGCGTTCGTACTGGATTGGCGAAAGGCGCTGCTCTTTGTGGTCCTTCCTCAGCAGGTTTCCCTGAATACGGTGCTCGTTTTCAACTACATCCAGCATGTGCATGCGGACGAAGAGGATGATTGGAATCATTCACGAAACGTGACCGGGTGGATGATGAATTTCCTTTACTTCAACAATGGTCTGCACACGGTGCACCATCTCAAGCCCGGGCTGCATTGGAGCCTCGCGCCGGCGGCTCACCGGGAAATCGAAAGCAAGATCGATCCAGCCCTCAACGAGCCGTCTTTCCTTTGGTATTTGTTGCGAGCCTACGTTTTGAGTCTGTTCATTCCGTCTTTCAGGACGGACTCTCTACGGGCTCGTCGCCGGCAGCTTGCGGAGGCACAGGTCTCGCAAGCTCATTAGCGGCGCGGGGCCACGTCCGTGCGTGACCCGCCGGGATGACCCCGGCAAGATGTTAGAGCCAGATGTTCACTGATTAAGCTTTTTCACTGGTTTCGCCGTAGGATTCTTCCTCCCCGCGCGTCCCTAAACGATCCATCCTCCACGGCGACGACACCGTTGACGATCACCCAGTCGATTCCGGCGGGGTATTGGTGTGGGTCCTGAAAGGTGGCCCGATCGGCCACGGTCTCGGGGTCGAAGACGACTACGTCGGCGATCATGCCCTCAGCGAGAACCCCCCGTTCCGGCAGACCGATGTGATCGGCGGGGAGCGACGTCATCTTGCGGACCGCCTCTTCGAGAGTGATGACACCTTTCTCCCGTACGTACTCGCCGAGGACACGTGGGAAGGTCCCGTACCAACGAGGATGCGGCTGACCCTCCCCCGGCTGAACGAGTCGCCCATCCGAAGCGATCGCGGTCATGGGATGCTGCATGATCGTTTGGACGTCCGCTTCATCTAGGACGTGGTAAATCGCGCTGGCGCCGCCCCGGCGTACGACGTCGATCACCAGTTCCGCCCCGGCCTCCATGGTCGGTGGCATGCCGCGCATTTCCGCCCAGTCCCCGAGCGTGCGACCCTCCAGCTCGGGCATCCACGAAACCCGCGCGAACTGTACGCGGGACAGGTCGTTGCCCCCCCGGTCGTTGGTGAGGTTGAAAACGATTCCAGCTGTGATGCTGTCGCGGAGCACCGGGTCTTCGAGCCGCTGGAAGAACGCCGCATTACCACCGCCCAACGCCCACGGCGGCACCAGGATTCTGATACCCGTGTACGTCGCCGTGTAAGGATACTGGTCGATCCGAATCCGTCGCCCGGCCGCGTTGGCGGAGTCCACCATGGCGAGCGTCCGCTCCGAGGAGCCCCACATGGGTTGGCCGACGACCTTGTGGTGGGTGAGCACGATCGGGATGTCCGCGCGGCGCCCGATCTCTATGGCTTCGGTGACGCCAGCGATGAGGTTGAGCGCTTCCTCACGTAGATGAGAGGTGTAGATGCCGCCGGATCGGCCCGCGATCTCCGCCAAGGCGACCACTTCATCGACGTCGGAGAAGGCACCCGGTAGATACCTGAGTCCGGTCGATAGTCCCCAGGCCCCCTCGGCCATCGCTTGTCGCACCATTTCCTGCATCTCAGCGAGTTCGTCGGCAGTCGGGGCTCGGTCGTCCATCCCCATGACCGCCCCCCGAATCGTATTGTGCCCCACGAGCATCGCCACATTGATTCCGACGCCGAGCGCCGCAGCGGAGTCGAGGTAGATCCCCAGTGGCCAGGGTGAACTCCCGTCCGGGCCGCCCAGCACGGTTGTCACACCCTGTCGCGCTTTGCTTTCACCTTCGGGTAGGCGCAGCAACGGGCTCAAGTGGGAATGAATGTCGATGAATCCAGGCGCGACGACTTTGCCGGTGACGTCGATCACCCGTTCTGCCCCGGCCCGCTCAACGTCGCCCCTCGAGACGGCCAAGATGCGGTCCCCACGGATCGCCACGTCGCCCAGGAAACCCGGCGACCCCGTGCCGTCGATGATGGTCCCACCGGCCAGGACGACGTCGTAGGGCGGGGGCGGGGGAGCGCACGCGACGACGGCCAGGATCACGAACGCCAGGAGGTCCCGTGGACGCTTGGAGTAATTCTTCCTCATCCTCGGTTCTCCAAAGGGGTTCAGAGGGGCTCGCGAACTTCCGTGACACCGTACCAGGGACGCTGAACGGCATTCCCGAGTCGGGATAACGTGAAAGTCGGTGGCACACCGGTCAACGTCCTATGGTGCCGGCAGTGTCCCCGGACACTACCCGGGGGCGGGCTCATTCCGCTAGCGGTCCCCAGCGAGCCGTCCTACGTTGCGCGGGCCCAACGCAGGGGGCCAGAGCCCTCGAAAACGACGGACGCTGACAGCCCTTCGACGGGCGTGGCATGTCTAGAAGGCTGTTGGAGAAGTACAGCAGCCTTCCTAAAGGAGCGGTCTATGATTCGGCTCGCAGCTCGCGCAGCAGCAGGTCTGACAGTTTTTGCACCGTTGGTTACACTCGTTGCTACGGTGCTCACCCTCGCGCCCGCCACGGTAGCCGGTCAGTCGGTACGACCCGTCACTGACGCCCGGCTCGAGAACCCCGAGCCCGCGAATTGGCTGTCCTATCGGGGCGACTACAACGGGTGGGGGTACAGTGCGCTCGATCAGATCGACGCCTCCAATGTCGACGAACTCAGGCCGGTGTGGGCTTTCTCGACGAATGCGACCGGAGGGCACGAGTCCCCACCGATCGTCAACGACGGGGTGATGTACATCACCACTCCGGGTAATCAGGTTTATGCCCTGGACGCCAAGACCGGCGACATGTTGTGGCGGTACCGGCATGCGCTTCCCCAGGATCGTATCGCGTTTCACGACACCAACCGCGGTGTGGCGTTGCTGGGAGACAAAGTGTACACGGCCACGCTGGATGCTCGCGTGGTGGCGCTCGACGCCGAATCGGGAGATGTCGTGTGGAATACTTCGGTCGCTGATAACTCAGCCGGGTACTACATGACGCTGGCGCCCTTGGCTGCTCGGGGGAAGATCATGGTCGGGGTGTCGGGCGGCGAGTTGGGCATCCGCGGTTTTGTCGTGGCGCTTGATGCGGAGACGGGGGAAGAGGTCTGGAGGACGTACACCGTGCCCGGACCGGGTGAGCCCGGCAACGACACGTGGCCTGGGGATTCGTGGCGGACGGGTGGAGCGGCCGTTTGGATCACCGGCCACTACGATCCCGAGCTTGGTCTCACTTACTGGGGCACGGGTAACCCTGGCCCGTGGATCGGGGATCAGCGTCCGGGTGACAACCTCTACACGAACTCGGTGATCGCGTTGGCCGTCGACACCGGGGAGTTGGTGACGCATCACCAGTACCATTGGAACGGATCATGGGATTGGGATGAGGTCTCGACACCGCTCCTCATCGACGTGGAGCGGGACGGACGGACCATCCCCAGCCTCGTCCATCCGGGCCGGAACGGATATCTGTGGATCTTGGAGCGCGAAGCGGAGGCCATCCGTTTTGTGGCCGCTGAGCCTTTCGTGCGCCAGAACGTCTTCACCAGCTTGGATCCGGAGACCGGAAGACCGACGTACAACGAGGATCGCAAACCCGGTACCAACAAGCCGGCCGAGTTCTGTCCGTCGTTGTGGGGCGGCAAGGATTGGCCGCCGGCGGCGTACAGCCCGCAGACGGGTCTTCTCTACATCCCTGCCAACGAAAACCTCTGCGGGACCAGTGTCGGCGATGATGTCGAGTACCAGCCGGGCCGTTCTTTCACCGGCGCCTCGACGACCATGACCGTGGCCCCCGGGGCCGACCACATCGGTGAGTTGCAGGCGTGGGACTTGAACTCGGGCCAACGGGTTTGGACCCAGGAGTTCGCCTCCCAAAACTGGGGCCCAGTGCTCGCGACCGGAGGGGGACTCGTCTTCGCAGGCGGAACGGAGGATCGATTCTTCCGTGCGTTCGACGCGAGTACGGGCCAAGTGTTGTGGGAGCAGCGTACCAACTCGGGTGTCATCGGCGTGCCGTCCACGTA
>JAPYQK010000221.1 GCA_029941275.1 Longimicrobiales bacterium
ACCAAATATTCTCCCGGAGGGACGTCGTCGATGACAAAAGACCCGTCCTCCTGCGTGACCGCCCAGTAGGGCGTGTCGGCCGCGTAGATCCAGCTCTGCATGAAGTCATGAGCGTCGCATTCGAGCCGCACCATGTTGCCGAGCCGCGGCTGAATGGACTGGACGATCACGTTATCCGACGGAGGCTGGCCGACGTTGAACATCGTTCTCCCCGACCCGTCGATGAGCTCGTAGGCGTGCAGGTTGTGGAGAACGGGGTCGCTGTTGAGAACGTCCACCTCCGAACCCTTCGGGACGACCAGGAGGTGCGGCGAGAAAATGCAATCCTTCTGATCGAGGACCTGTCGGGTCTGCGACCCGGGCCATGCTTTTCCCGCCTGTATACCCTCCACCACGACCACGACGCCGGCGAGTCCCCCATCGTTTCCGACGGCGACTTCGTTGCGCTCCAGGTAGCCGAATCCGCAGACCTCTTCGTCTTTGGTGACCAACAAACGGCGCGGCGCCGGAGCATCTCCCCTGAACACGGCCTTACCCGCGAACTCGGCACCACTCGTGACCACGACCTCTTCGTAAGCGGTTTGGCCCGCAGCAGGCACAGCGACTGCGATCCAAGACAGCATGGCGACCACTAGTACTGTGACCCAATAGCGAACACGGAAGCCACTGCCGCAGTATGATGGGTTGTCGACAACGGCCATACGTGCCCTGAGCCCCACTCGAGAATATGTCTGTCCCACATCGTTTCTGAGCTAATTTGACACTTCTCGCCGGAAAGGAGATCCCTTTGAGGTGTAGAGGGACCACGAGAAGACACCTGCACGCCGTCACGGAACTGGAAACCTCGTAAGGAGACCTGACTTGAAAGCCACCATCGGCTTCTTTTCTTGTTTGTTGCTTTTAGGCTCGGGTCTGGCCTTGGGTGGGCGCCCGGCGGGTGGCGTCGGCAACGACGTCGGCCCCGAGGGTGATGCCGAGTATGGTACTCGGTCGGTGGATCGTGAGTATGATGCTCCGTACTCCGATGTCCAGCGTATCCTGGATGCGAAGTGCACCTCCTGCCACACGGGCGCCGCCGCCGCGCGCGGCCTGCGTCTCGACTCCTGGCAGACACTGATCGCGGGCTCCGACCACGGCGAAGCGATTATCCCGTTCGACGCCGGCCGTTCACTGTTGGTCGAGCTGACCACAAAACTCGTCGGCGGTCCACATCCAGCCGAGGTGGGCGGCGAGCCCCTGACCGAAGCCGAAGTCGCGCTGGTGAGTGAGTGGATCGACGAGGGCTCCCCCTCTGAGACGGGCGAGATTCCGTTCGCCGATGCACGGAACCTCCTCTACGCAGCCAATCAGAGCGTGGCCATGGTGTCCGTGATCGACATGGAGACCAATCAGGTCATCCGCACGGTCGATCTCCAACAGTACGGTCTTCCGGAAAACGCGTGGCCGCATCACTTCGCCGTCGAACCGGACGGGTCCTATTGGTACTTGTCGCTCATCGCGGCGAACCAGATCCTCAAGTTCGACCGGGACAACAACCTCGTTCAACAGATCGACTTCGTTCGCCCGGGTCTTCTGGCGCTCGACCCCGGTGGCGACAACCTGTATGCCGCGCGGTCGATGGCCGCTGTGTCGCCGCCCCAGGCCATCGGTGTGATCCGTCGATCGGACATGATGGCCGAGGAGGTGGGCATCTTCTTGCAGCGGCCCCACGCGTTGGCCGTCCGTCCGGGTGAGGGCACCGTTTATACGGCCAGCTTGGCTGTGAACCAGATCGCGTCGTTTTATCCGGAAGACGAGGCCGTCGAGCTCCATGAACTGGCTGGCGATCGCCCGCATACATTCATCGGGTTCGCGGTGTCGCCTGATGGCCGCTGGATGGTGGGAACGACCGAACTCACGGCCTCACTGTTCGTGTTCGATCTGGATCGAGCGCCCGACATGACCCCGGTGGATACGATCGCCGTAAACGCCGCCCCGTGGCATCCGGTCTTCACGCCCGACGGACGTTGGGTCTACGTGGGCAACAATTGGGACAACACGGTCAATGTGATCGACATGGAGTCGAGAACGCTCGCCAAGGTCATCGAAGGCAATGGGCTCTCGCAGCCCCACGGCGCCGCCGTGTCGCCCGACGGGCGCTTCGCATACATCGCCAGTCGGAATCTCGAGATGCCCGTGGGCCACAGCAAATACGAACACATGTACACGCCCCGTTACGACACGGGCGACAATGCTCGAGCGGGCACAGTCGTGGTGATCGACACAGCGAGTCAGGAGATCGTGAAGATCATCGAGATCGAGGGGTACGGGGCTGGGCTGGGGGCTGCGGCACCAAACTGACGCAAGCCTATTCGGTGTAGCGTCTACGGACTCGTACTCCAGTGGGCCTCAGGATTCCAGGGGACGCAACGTCACCTCCACCCCGCCCTCCCCCAACCGGCACCAGGATTCGCGCGGCACCGGGTCGGTCTCGGGGAAGTCGAGGCGCGTGTGCAATCCCCGGCTCTCCTCCCGTGCCCGTGCGGCCCTCGCCATGATCACACCGGCCAGAGAGAGGTTGCGAAGCTCCGCCAGATCCGACGAGGGCGCGCTCGTCCGGTAAAGATCCTCCGACCACTCGCGCATCTCCTCCAGCCGAGTGATGGCTCGATCCAGCCGCCCCTGTGATCGGACCAGTCCCATGTAGTTCATCATCAGGCTGCGGACCGCGTCCCATTCGTGGTCGAGGATCACACCCTGATCCGGTCGTGGCGGGTCCGTTCCGGGCGGGGGCGGAGGGGGAGGCTCGGGCCCCTCAGGCGACTGCGGCTCGACGGCTCCGGCTCGTTCCGCTAACACGGATGCCTCCAGCAGAGAGTTGGAGGCGAGCCGGTTCGCTCCGTGAACACCGGTGAACGCCACCTCGCCCGACGCGAAAAGGTCACCGATCTCAGTACGACCATTGAGATCTACCACCACGCCGCCGCACATGTAGTGCGCCGCGGGGACCACCGGAATCGGCTCCCGGCCCGCAACGATACCGTACGTCTCGAGGCGCGCCGCAATCGCCGGAAAACGTTCGCGAAAGCGGTCCTCGCCAATGCTGGAGACATCCAGCAAGACGAACTTGTCGCCCCTACGCTTGGTCTCCCGGTCGATCTCCCGGGCGACCACGTCGCGCGGGGCGAGAGAACCGAGGGGATGGCGATCCTTCATGAATTCTTCGCCAGCCACGTTCCGGAGCACGGCGCCCTCTCCGCGTACGGCCTCCGAGATCAGGAAGCTCTTCGCATCCGCATGGTGCAGGCACGTGGGATGGAACTGGATCATCTCCATGTTCCCGAGTGAGCACCCGGCCCGGGCTGCCATCGCGACCCCGTCCGCGGTGGCGATATCCGGGTTCGTCGTGTAGCGATAAACCTTTCCGCAGCCCCCCGTGGAGAGCATCGTCTGGTCCGATCGGACTAATCCGATGGCCCCAGTCTCCTGGTCGAGAAACGAAGCACCATAACACCGACGATCCGCTCGCCGTTCAGCTCCGTCGGCGCCCACCCAAAGATCGAGCGCAAGGTGGTGCTCAAGTAATGTGATGTCGGGGTGTTTTGCTACAGCGGAGAGTAAGGTGCTCTCGATCTCCTGCCCGGTCCGGTCCTTCGAGTGTACGATGCGCCGACGACTGTGCCCCCCCTCCAACCCCAAGTCGAGACCGTCGGAATCGTCTTCCGTGTGTTCGAATGTGGCGCCCAGGTCCGTGAGGCTACGCACCAGCGCCGGTCCCTCGCGGACGACTAACTCAACGACATCCCGCCGGCACAACCCCGCCCCGGCCTCGAGTGTGTCGGCCACGTGCAGGTCGAATGAATCCGTGGGGCTGAGGACCGCGGCCAGTCCTCCTTGAGCCCGATTGGTCGAGGAGTCGCTCCGGAACTTCTTCGTGAGTATGAGGACCGGACCGTGCTGCGCCGCACGGAGGGCGTAGGTCAATCCCGCCACACCAGAACCCAACACGAGTGTTGTGCAGCAATGGGTGACGGAAGGTGCGGACATGATTCCTTGATCTACGAGTTTCCGCAGCGGCGGTCGAGGAGCTTCCGCAGCGGGGGGTCGACGAGTTTCGGCGGCAGTGTAGACCATCCGGGCCCGGAAGGACAGATTTCGGAGTTCCGTGCGGAGTTTCGTTTAGCACACGGAATTGGGTTCAGCAAACACGCCACATTGAGGATCCCGATGGCCAAGAAAAGTTCGTTCGATGTCTCCACCGGAGTCGATCTCCAGGAGGTCGACAACGCCGTGAATCAGGCCCACAAAGAGATCGCCACCCGGTACGACTTCAAGGGGACCGATTGTAAGATCGATTTCGACCGAGCCGAGGGGGCAATCAAGTTGGAGGCGGACGACGAATACCGCCTCACGGCCGTCCTTCAGGTGCTTCGTGAGAAACTCACGCGGCGCAGCGTCCCGGTGAAGAACCTGGATCAGAGCGGCGTCGAGATCGGCTCGCTGGGACGGGCTCGCCAGTCCGTGGGACTCAAGCAGGGGATCGACCAGGAG
>JAPYQK010000222.1 GCA_029941275.1 Longimicrobiales bacterium
CGGTTGTCGCGCTCCTTTTCTTGTGGACGAGTGCTTATTCGGACGGAATACGATGGACCGTCACGGTCGTTCTTTTCGGAAGTTGGGCCGGCTTCACACTCGCGATTAGGTCGAGGGTGGTACGCCCGCTCCAAACACTTTCCAACATGCTGGCGGCGCTGCGTGAGGGGGACTTTTCGATTCGGGTGCGGGGAGGGGGCGCGCGAGGCGCGCTCGCTTTGACGTATAGCGAAGCCAACGCTCTGGAAGAAGTCCTTCGTGAGCAGCGCCTCGGCGCGGTCGAGGCCACGGCGTTGCTGCGCAAGGTATTGGAAGAAGTCGACATGGCGGTGTTCGCCTTTGATGAGGAAGACACGCTACGGATTCTGAATCGAGCGGGTGAAGCGCTCCTCGGCCAGCCGAGCAATCGTGTGATCGGCACATCCGCCGAAGAGCTCCGGCTCCAGGAAACTCTGCGGGGCATCGCCCCGCGCACGCTCGAGTTGAACCACCCGGGAGGCACCGGCCGCTGGGAATTGAGACGCACGGTGGTCCGCCAGGAGGGCCACCCTCTGCGGTTGATCGTCCTCGCGGACTTGAGGCGGGCGCTCCGGGAAGAGGAGCGACAGGCCTGGAAGCGCATCATCCGAGTGCTGAGTCACGAGATCAACAACTCATTGGCACCCATCAAGTCGATCGCCGGAAGCCTACAGAGTTTGATCCATCGCGGAGCGCTCCCTCCAGATATCGACGAAGATATGGAAAAGGGCCTCAAAGTAATCTCGGGGCGAGCCGAGTCGTTAGGTCGTTTCATGGCCTCTTACGCCCAGCTCGCCCGGCTACCGGAACCACAACTGGGTGTCGTAGAAGTCAACGCCCTCGTGCGGCGGATCGTGGCGATCGAGACCCGAGTCGAGGTGGGCGTCCAACCCGGGCCGGACATAACCGTTCAGGGGGACGCCGACCAACTCGAGCAGCTCTTGATCAACCTGGTGAGAAACGCGGTGGACGCCGCTCTCGAGATGGGGGGAGGGGTGGAGTTGTCCTGGTCCACAAAGGGGGGTCAACTTCAAATAGTGGTCACGGACGAGGGGCCCGGCTTACCGGCGGATACGGGCAATCTGTTCGTGCCCTTCTACACCACCAAACCCGGTGGCAGTGGCATCGGTCTCGCTCTCTGCTTGCAGATTGCCGAGGGCCATGGGGGTACACTGACCTTGGAGAATGTCCCGCGGGAGGGGAAAGGAGTTAGGGCCCGCCTGACAATCCCTTTGGGTTTGAACACCGCCGAGCCCGTTGCGTCGCCGACGCCTCCACCGGACGCCTCTGACTGACCCCACGAAGCAGCCGTCTACGACCCGCCGTATACATGGGTTGGAAACGCTCTGGTGATAGAGGCGCCTGTGCTATCCGAGACGGTCACGGTGACCGTCCAGGGGCCTCCGAGGTCCAGGTCGAAACCGGGCACCACGTACCGGCCTGCGCCTTCGTCCACGGCGATGCTCACGATGGCCGTCCGACCGGGGAGATCATCTGGCACGGCCGAGACGGAAACGGAGGCGCCCGAGACCGGACTGCCTCCAGAATTGGCGACGTCGACCAGAAGGCGAGTCGGACCGATTAGGGGTGGAGTGGGGGACAGGCGGAGTGTGACCTCGAACGCCGGCGGGGGTGCCAGGCATCCGCTCACGATCAAGGCCCCGGCCCACAAGAGAGCGGGCCGACGCGTCATCTCGGGCTGGCCTGGTCTGGTTCGGGGCGATCGTGGGTTCCTCGGCACGACCCCGCAATGTTCACTTGATTCATTGGCTCACCGTAGAGGCACCCTTGATTCACAGGCTCACCATCAGTGAGGGCTGCATCGGGTCCCGAATCTGATGTATTGGTTGGGGTAGCGGATTTCGCCAGTAGGTAGTCGCGTCCCCGGAACTTCTCAAGATCCCCTCGCGCGTACTGGCCGCAAGAGTACCCTTTGACAACTGTGAGAAAAAGCTTGGCACGCTTGTCCCGGTTCTTCTATGTTTGGTAGGTATCCTGGCCCAATTTCACACTCGATTGGCAACACCATCGCGACCGTGGAGTTGGGTCGAACGTCATGTCCCCGTGCGCTTTTGGGCGCGGGTCCGGAGCCGTGAAGTGGCCAATCCATGAACGAACCTCAACACCGACCCACCACCCTGTTGATTGTAGAGGCTGAGCCCGTCCGTCTGGACGTACTGCAGAAGTATGTCGAAGCCACGGATGGCCTGAGTTTGGACCTTCCACGGGCTTGAAACAGTAGATTGACAGGCGTGCCCCGGCCCTGCGAGGTTACTGGGCTTTGAAGCGGGCATAACCTGAGACGGACCGTCCTGATGTTCAATTCCATACGATCCCGAATCATTGTCATTTTGACGATGCTCGGCATCAGCCTAGGCTACTTGTACGCCAACCAGATCAAGTTGGGACTGGATCTGCAGGGAGGCATGCACCTGGTCCTCGAGGTGGAGGATCCAGAGGGCACCTTGACCAGTGAGGCGCGGGCCGACGCCATCGACAGGGCCGAGCGCATCCTTCGCACTCGTATCGATGAATTCGGCGTCGCGGAGCCGACGATTCAGAAGGTCGGAGCTGACCGTCTCATCATCGAGCTGCCGGGAATCGGACTCGAGGACGAGAGCCGGGCCAAGACGGTCATTCAGCAGTCCGCGTTTCTCGAATTCAAACTCGTGCTTCCGGTTCAGGAGTTTCAGTCGAACCTTGCCCGAATCGATCGGCAGATCGTCGCGGCCCTGGGCGTGGACTCTCTTCGTGTGCTGGGTCGCGATGTCCAAGGACCCACCAGCGAAATCGAGAACATCTTGTTCGGTGGCGATGCGCCCGATAGCACCGAGATCGACGTGGAGGATGGGGAAGAGGAGGCGGTCGACCTCCGACCGATGACGGGCCTGCTCGCGTCGGGTGATGTCGAGGGCACCTACCTCGTTGCCACGGAGGATGTGGACTTTCTCAATCTGCTCCTCGACTTGCCTCAGGTGCAGCGGGCGATTCCTAGAAACGTTGCGCTGCATTGGGACGTGGATCTGGTCGGGTTGGGTCAGAGAACGTACAGCCGCCTCTACGTCACCGAAGGCAATGCGTTCGTAACCGGCGACATGCTGGAGGACGCGATTGCACAGAGAGACCCCCAGTTCAACCAAGCCCAGGTGGCTTTCACGTTCAACCGGGCTGGGGGTCGGAGATTTTCGAATTTCACGACGCAACACATCGGCGACTACATCGCGATCGTGCTGGACGATGAGATCGTGAGTGCTCCGGTCGTGCAAGATCGCATCGGGGCGAGTGGCGTCATCAACATGGGCCAGGCCGACATGACCGACGCTGCCGACCTCGCTTTGGTGCTCCGGGCAGGCGCGTTGCCAGCACCGCTCGAGATCATGGAGGAGCGGACGGTGGGCCCCTCCCTCGGGCAAGACTCAATAGACCGGGGTCAAATCGCCGGACTCATCGGAATGGTGGCAGTGATCGCGATCATGGTGCTCTACTATCGCGTGGCGGGGGTCCTGGCTGTGTTTGCACTGGGTGTGTATCTCGTCTTGGTGATGGGTGGTCTTGCGGCGTTCGGCTTCACGTTGACGCTCCCAGGGATGGCCGGTCTGATTCTTTCCGTCGGCATGGCGGTGGACGCCAACGTGCTCATCTTCGAGCGGGTACGGGAAGAGTTGAAACTCGGGAGAGCCACCCGGACCGCGGTGGACGAGGGATTTGCCCACGCGCTTTCGGCCATCGTGGACGCCAACATGACCACGCTCATCACCGCCATCATTCTCTTCCAGTTCGGAACCGGACCCGTACGAGGGTTTGCGGTGACCCTCTCGATCGGGATCGTGGCGTCCTTCTTCTCGGCCCTTTATGTGACGCGAAGTTTCTTCCTCATCTATTTGTCGGGAAAGAAAGCATCAGACCCGATCAGCATCTGAGACCGATTTCATGAGACTGTTCGACCAGGCCCAATACGGGTTCATCGAAAATCGGAAGCGAGCGTACGGTTTCTCCGGTGTCCTGATCCTCGTCGGGATCGCGGCAATGATTTTCAATGTTTTCTCGATCGGAGGATGGCAAAATTACGGAGTGGACTTCACCGGCGGGGTGCTGATCCAGGTCCAGTTCCACGAGCCCGCAACAGCGGCACAGTTGAGAGCGGCTCTGGGTGGGTCCGAGGCTCCCCCCATCACGCGGTTTGGCGAGGAAAACGAATTTACGATCCGCGCTCCGCTCGGTGACGAGGGTATCGAAGAGGTTCGGGCGCGTTACGAGGGTCAGCTCGCGACCACGTTCGGGACCGAGGTCTTTACGATCGTACGGACCGAATCCGTAGGACCCAAGATCGGCGCGGAGCTCGAGCGGAACGCTGCCCTGGCCATTCTGTTCTCTTTTGCCCTGACACTCGTCTACATCGCGACGCGGTTCGAACTGCGTTTTGGTGTGGCCGCGGTGATTGCGACGGTGCATGACATTTTGATCACGCTCGGCTTTCTGG
>JAPYQK010000223.1 GCA_029941275.1 Longimicrobiales bacterium
CGGCAGTGGCGCCATGGGGGTACTGTACCTCGCGCTCGATCCGTTGATCGACCGCCTGGTTGCGGTGAAGCGCCTGCGCGTCGATACCGAGGAGATGCGGGCTCGGTTCCTCCGAGAGGCGCGTGCCGGCGGGCGCCTGCAACACAAGAATATCGTCACGATCTTTGACGTCGGCGTCGACGACGACCAGCCATTCATCGCCATGGAGTACATCAAGGGCGAAACACTGGGAGAAGTCATCCGCCGGAAGGCGCCGCTGGCCTTGGATCGAAAACTGAAACTCATGGAGGAGCTTTGTGATGGGCTCGGTTATGCCCATGACGAAGGCCTGATCCATCGCGACATCAAGCCTGACAATCTTATGGTCACCGAAGGGTCCGGCGAGCTGAAGATTCTCGACTTCGGGATCGCTCGCATGAGGGACTTAACGGGTCTCACTCAGGCCGGAGGAATTATCGGCACGCTGAGCTACATGTCGCCCGAGCAGGCGCAGGGGCGCCCCCTGGACCACCGAACCGACATCTTTGCGGTGGGCGCCGTCCTCTACGAATTACTGACCTACCGGCGAGCTTTTCAGGATCGCGGTCTGCGAGTCGCGCTGCAGGACACACTGGTGCCGGTCACTCAGCTGACTTCCTCTTTCGATCCCGCTCTGGACGAAATCGTAGAACGAGCTATGGCCCCGGATCCCGCGCACCGGTACCAGCAGCTACATGAACTGGCCGAGAGACTGGCCGCCGTACGAACGGAGATGCATGCGTCCACCCGTCTCAAGGCCGACCAACAGCAGGCTGACTTGGTCGGTGGCGAACTACGTGCGGCGGTAGACGCTGCCCAGATCGAGAAATATCTCTCGTCGGCGACGACGCAACTTGAACAGGGTCATCTGGAGAACGCCCTCGCTTTAGTCAAACAGACCCTCGAAGTGGAACGCACCCAGGCCGGAGTTGAACTCCAGCAACGGATACTTCTGGCTATCGAAGACCGCGAAAAAGAACACGGACGACTCGGTGCTGTTGGACGGAGCCTGCGTGCCGGACGAGAGAATCTACAGAATGGAGCATTCGAGGCCGCGCTCAGGGCTGCGGATGAGATTCTGGCCTACGATCCGAACCATCCCGAAGCCATCGAACTCAAGCGACGAGCCCTCGAGGCGGGAGAGGCGCGGAACAGTGTCGGGCTTGAGCCTGCAGTTCTGCCGACGGAGCGGAGAACCGAGCTAGCGAATCGGGGGGCCGAAAACCGCGGGCGACGGCCCGCAGCTCGCTGGCTGTGGCTGGCTGCTGCCACTGTGTTTGCGGTGCTTTCTGTCGGCACACTAATTCGGTTTACCCTGCCCAGCCCGGAAGAACGGGCGGTGACGGAAGCGGCAGCATTGTACGACGCGGGACAGCGGGCAATAGCCTTCGCCCAGCTAGAGGCATTCGCTCCGCCGCATCCCATGGTTACCGAGGGACTGGCAGAACTGAGAGCTCGCTGGACGCAGCAGGCCGAAGAACTGGCTACCCAAGCCAGGGCCCGTGCCGACGGAGGCGACGTCACAGGCGCCGTCGCGATGTTGAGTGGCTTCGCCCCGCCTAACGACAGTCTCACTGCGGTGCTTGAGGAGCTTCGGGCGCTCGATCCGGAAGGCACCCAGTCAGCGATCGCCAGGGCTCGAGACCTATTCGAGAACGGTGAGCGGCAGCAGGCCATCGACCTGCTTCAGGACATCAGCCCGGCCACGCCCGACGTTCAAGAAGCATTGGCGGTCCTGACGGCGACGTGGGAGGAGCAAGCTGAAGCCTTAGCACTGCGTGCGCAGACGAGAGCAGACGACGGCGACCTTGACGGCGCCATAAGCGAACTTGAAGGCTTCGCGCCATCTTACGAAGCGGTAAGGGAGACCCTCGCGGGGCTCCGCGGTAGGCTCCGCGGTAGGCTCGGCACTCTCGAAGCCGCGAGGAGCACGGTGGACCGAGCTACACGCTTATTCGAAGAAGGCGAACGCCTGGAGGCGTTCCGGATTCTCGATGAATTTTCCCCCTCTCAGGAACTCGTTGATAGGGAAGCGCAACGTCTACGCCAAGAACTGGACCAACTGGCGAACGTCGAGGTGAATGAAGTGCGCCAGCTGGCTGCGGACGGCAGACTACGCGAAGCGGTCGACCGTATTGCAGCATTCGCACCGCCGAACAGCCTGGTCGTGGAAACTCTAGATGAGCTCCGCAGCGAGCTGGACACACAAGACGCGGCCCAAGTCGCCGTCAACGATGCGCGGCAGCTCGCGGCCAATGGGAACTGGTCGCAAGCCTTTACGCGTCTCGAGAATTTCACGCCGACCTCTGCAGTAGCCGATGCTCTCCAAGACCTTCGGGCCGAATGGGATCTGCAAGGTCAAGCCGTAGCCATGCAGGCACAAAGCAGGGCGGACGAGGGTGACCTGGCAGGAGCCCTGAGAACGCTCGCGCAATTCCAAGCGGACCACCCTGCGGTTGCGGCGGTCGAGACACAAGTCACCGCCTTAGTGAATGCGCCACGTCCCGTGGAACCGACGACCGACCCTCTGGTCACCGACCCGGCGGTTAACGTCGAAGCTCGTCTGGTGGCGTTGTCCGACCAAGCCGATGACATTGTGGATCGCTTTATTGAACTGTATGAAGACTTGGACGCGGACGGCATGACCAGCATCTGGCCAACGGCGAGCACCGAGGACCTTGCTCCTCTGGCGGAAACGTTCAAGAATTTTCGATCAGCGAATGTGCAATATCAAGATTGCGACCCCGAGCTGAGAAGTGATACTCGGGCGGTGATTTACTGCTCGGTAGCAGTAGAGTACCAACCTGTCGCCGGTGCAAGACTGCAAGTGCCAGCTGTGGGTTGGCAGTTCGAGCTGGGATGGGTCGACGAACAATGGCAAATGGTGAGCTGGAGCCGATGACCATAGGGAACGCTAGCCATCGCGTTCAGAACCTCAGAGCGTCCAGTTGAACCCGACTAGCGGCGTCAGCGTGTCCCGGAGACCTGTATCGCCTTGGGCTATCCGAAGGCCGAACGAGAACAGCCTGTTTCCCCCAAGGTTCAACTTCACCCCGGGCACCATAACGAACTTGCGTAAGCGGCCCGAGGTCACCTGCAGCAGGTTGACCCCGTCACTGCCAAGTTCCGGAGAGTATTCTGTGTCAAACGAGACAGTCTCAAGCTGGCCAGAATTTCGCACAATACGCCCCATCGCTTCCACCATGAAGGTGAGCGTAGGACGGACCTCAAACTCGACCGCCATACCATACTGCATCTGGTCCGCCAGCTCCCACACCTGGTCGAACGGACCGGGTTGGTTGTTCGAGAGCGTAACGCTCCTGTCCCAGAACTCATAGCCCACGTTCGCGTGCACTGCGACTCTACCTCGTGCTGCCGATGCGATAGCGCTCACCAGCGTGCGCCATGCACTAAGTCCCCGTAAGTTGTCTTCGTCACCAGTGGGCATCCGCAGCGTCACCAGCCCGGCCAGGCCGCTCCGTTCGTCGCTGCTCTTCCAGAACCGATACTTCCCCACGACCGCAATATCGCCCAAACCGGTCGAGGACCCGCCGGCCAGCAGCATGGCGGTACCCACCGCCGGCTCTTCCTGCATCAACGTTGCATCCACGGCTACACGGACAATCGGAACCGCCACCGCCACATCTAAATTATCAGTGACGCCCACACTGCTGAATAGTGCCACGGTCTGCGACTGCAGCCGCAACTTGAGAGTCGAGGAGGAGATTATTGGCTGCGGACCCCGGAACGTCGCAACGCGGAGGTCATCGAGCGGGTACCCGGAGAGCGTGTCGTAGGTCGCGTTGAAGACGTTCAACCCGAAGCTGGTCGTTCCCCGCCCCGTGGTCAGCGCCCGCTCTACGAACTGCGGTCCGAAAGTGCCCGATCGGCGAAGCGGCGCACCCACCCCTTCGTCGTAAGAGTACACAAAGCCGCCCGATGGAGAGCCGAGTGGCGCCGTCGCCACCTCGAGCCCTGTCAGTGCAGAGATGACATCGCCGACCCCAGGATTGCCAGACCAGTAGGTGACCTCGCTCAGCACCTCGCTGAGCGAATCAGTGGGAATCGGGCCGAGCACCGTGGTCTGCTGAGCATCGGCCGGCCATGAACCACCGAGCAGGACCGCGAGCGAGACGATGCAGTAGGACGAAAGTCGCCATTCACGCATGTTGATTACCGCAAGTCAAATACAACGGAGCAAGAAACATTCGAGTTCATCGTTACTGGCCACGTTAGGTCTCGACCCGTACCGTTGGCGCAGTCTCCTCCCCAATCGATGAAGAACGAATTCCCGTTGGGATCTGGTATCAGCGTCACACTGGTGCCAATATCGTAGGATTTGCTGCAATTGGAGGTCCAAGTGGTGGTGTTCCCATCGACCAACGTGACGGTGCCCGACCCGCTTCCAGTCATCGTCAGACTCAAGGTGGACGGTGTGATGATCAGGGT
>JAPYQK010000224.1 GCA_029941275.1 Longimicrobiales bacterium
CGGACTTCCGCGACCGACGATTGGTCCGCAGACCTTCCGTGTTAGTTTTTCACGTCTCGGATGGTGCGAGACTCAATCAAGCGCCCGTAGCTCAGTTGGATAGAGCAACGGACTTCTAATCCGTAGGTCGCAGGTTCGAATCCTGCCGGGCGCGTTGGCAATAAGTGTGGCCCCACAATGCTTTCAGAGCTTGTGGGGCCTTTGCTTAGTCTGGACAGGAATCCTCAAGGACCCATATAGCGGTCAAAATCGGGTTCAATTTCGGGATCCTGGGAACACCTATCATGCCACTCGCCCGGGTGAGCCTGAGAGCGATCGTTCGGTTTTGATGCGTACGGTCCTCCCAGGCTACCTGGATGCCATGGGCATGCAGCTGTTGCGGGGCAGAGATGTGGAGGACACGGACGATCGGGGTGCATCCAACGTGGTGGTGATCACCGAGCGCACCGCTGAGGCGTTTTTCCCGGAGAGCAACGCACTGGGTCGGGTCCTGTCGGTCGACTTCTTCGGGACACCCTTTGACGCTGAGGTGATCGGCGTCGTTGCGGATGCAAGGCTGGAGGTACTCGAACTCGGGGACGATCTGGCCGTCTACTTTTCCTACGCTCAACGAACCTATCCGAGACTTCGGCTCGCGGTGCGAACGGCGGTCGATCCGGTGTCGATCGCCCCTGCTGTGCGAGAGGCGGTCACAGAAATGGATCCAAACCTGCCGGTCTCTGGCATTGGATCGATGGAGGAGTTGGTCGCCGGTTCCATTTCGAGCCGAAGGGCACTGGCCGCGGCGATGTCCCTCTTCGGCGTCCTGCCTATCATCATGGCCGCTGTCGGCTTGTATTCGCTCCTGTCCTATCACGTTCGTGAGCGGTTTCGCGAGATCGGGATTTGGAGGTCACTGGGGGCCCGCCCGGTGCGATTGGCCGGGCAGGTGGTCCTGCGGGGCCTTTTGCTGGCCGGAACAGGAGTCCTGGTCGGTGTGATCGCCACCCGGTGGCTCACCGGGTCGATCAGCGCCTTGCTCTACGATATCGAGGCGACGGATCTGTCCACCTTCGTTGGGGTGGTCGGATTCGTTCTGGCGACATCGGTTGCCGCGTGCCTCATCCCGGCGATAAGCGCGGTACGGGTAGACCCGCTCGCCTCGCTCAGGGCCGAGTAGTTGTAAGCCGAGCTTCGACGCGGGCCTGGTTCAGGGGCTTACGCCCGGTTCCTTCTTGTACGCCCAGAAGAGGTCGGCGGCACCCAAGTTGTTGTCCAGCCTACCCGAGAACCAAGCCATGGTCTCGTCGTCCGGCGGAAGAGCAGGGCACATGTCGGCACTCTCGGTGTTGATCGAGGGCCCGAGGTTCACCGCGAGATCCCAAGCTTCAGGCCCGGTCTCACCGGCCTGGTGCTTGGAGGCCCAAATGTCCATGCCGCCGAATCCACCGGGTCTGTTCGAGGTGAAATACACCCAACCGTCGTTGTCTTCCATGAAGTGGAATTCGGCCGCCGCCGTATTGATGTTCGGGCCTTGATTCACAGGGTCCTGCCAGTTCCCGCTCGTATCCTCCTGTGAACACCAGATATCTGAACCACCGTAGCCGCCATCCCTGTTGGAGGCGAAACAGAGGGTCTCACCATCCTGGAGCAACATGGGGCAGTGCTCGTCTCCCGCGTCCGTGCTGATCGGAAATGGCACCAACTCCGGTTCTGTCCATTCCCCGCCGACCTTACGGGTGATGAAAACATCGCTGGCGTTGTGAGGAGTGGTCGTCGCAAGCCTGTCGGACTTGAAAAAGATCGTATTCCCGTCCGGTGTGATCCACGGTTCCCGGTCATCGCCTCTTCGCAGAGGATCAATATCCGTCGCCGGTGCAGCGTTCACCGGAATTCCCATGTTTACCGGCGTATTCCACTGACCGGTTTCTTGGTTGAACGTTGCGATGTAGAGATCTTTTGGATCTCCAGGCGCTACGGCCAGATCCTGCCTGTCGGTGGTAAACACCATGGTGCCATCATCGGCAAAAGCGAGTTCACCCTCGGACCACATCGTGTTTAGGGGCGAGCCGAAATTATGCACTGCGAGGTCTACCCAGCTCTCTCCACCGGCGTCTGGTTGGGCAGCGGGGGGAGCCTCGTCCATCGCGCATCCGGTCGCGAGAACGCCGGCTAGTGCACCCGTCATCCACAGTCTAGTTTTTTTCATTACCCCTCCCGGTCCCCACCACGGGGTTCGTTTTCGACGAAGATACGTTCGGGCCACCGCGTGACGGGCGGACGCTGAGTATTCGCCTACTGAGTCTAAGCCGGAAACGCACTGGTCGTCAAAACCTTCCGAGCGCGTCCCAAGCGTGTTCGCGGAATGCGGCGGAGGTCGCCGGAGTAAAAGAGTTGGTCGTCGACTCCGTCGTCCCGATCCCCTTCGATCAGATCAGCCTGCCTGCGTCTTAGCCCTATTCGCCGATGGAGCGCTAACGACTTCGGCCAGCTCGGGGATGGCACCACCATAGCCAGAAACGTGCCGGTTCGTGTGCTCAGTGGCAGTCTCGACCCGTAGACGGCGAGCGCCAGCCCTTCAAAATCCTGTATGACCGAACGGGCTGGTCCTTTGGGTCTGATGGGCGCAGTCTCAGCTTCGGGTTCGCTGTAGTTAGCCAGAATGGGAGAGGACCGAGCATTGCTCGAGGCCAGGGTTGATGTGGCGGAGGTGGGGCTCACCGAAGTTGAGGCCCAGGAACTGCTTGAGGGCAGAGGCTGACCACCTAACTCGACCTGTTCTGCTTGTTTCTAAGGATGCCCAGGATGGTCTCGGTGTTGTCGCTGCGGTAGAACAACTCTATCTGGCCGGACCAATCATCATTAAAAGTAGATGCATCGTAATCGATGCGGAGGGGCGATTTGTCATCCATGGTGCATGACAGGGCGCCCAGCTTCTCGTCGTCCCAACTGAGACCGATCATTGTTTTTGTACCGGCGAATGCGAGGAAGTGGAGTTTGGTGAGCACGATTGAACCACTGAACCAGTTTCGCCTGTAGCCGCTGCGTCGACCCGGGGAACGGAAGTTTCGAAAGCCTATCGAGGCGGGTATTCCCTCCTCTTGATAGACAATCCCCTCGGTCTCGAGAATCGACATCGCCTGTTTGGGAATCTTACCCAACCCAAACCAACGATACATCAGGGTCTTAGCCATCGTAGCGATCACCTCCTCAGTAGCCTGATCCTCCTGTGTCCCTGCCCCATGGTAGGCCGTAGCGGGGTGCGGGATGTTCCCGAACTAAAGTATCGGCTAAACTGGGGGCAATTTCCTTTCTCCCCACTTTAATGACAGGGCGACCCAATGAACAAACCACGCCGGTATTTGAAGCTCGGTTTGATCATGATTCCGATCGCCCTGATCAATGCGCCGCCTGCCGTCGCGCAAGCTGAAGCTTATTCCGGTGTCACCAATTCCATGGTGCTGTTCCAGGAGAACTGCGCGGTGTGTCACGGTGAAAACCTTGAGGGGGCTGCCCAGGGTACGCCCCTGCGGGGGGAGCTGCGTCATGGCGAGTCCATGGCAGACATGGTCGCCAGCATCAGCGATGGCTTTGAGACGTCGGACATGCCCTCGTGGCGGGAAATCTTCAGCGAGGCTCAAATCCGCAACATTGCCCTGTACGTCCTGGAGACGCGCGCCGACGTCGGTTACGTGACGTCGAATTTTGAAGCGCCACTCTCGATCCCGGACGGCGAGATCGAGAGTGAGTTACATGACTTCCGTCTGGAAACTCTCGTCGATGGTCTGGATCCGTTGCCCTATTCCATCGAGCCCCTGCCCGATGGAAGCCTGCTGCTGACCGAAAAGACACAGGGTGTGCGTATCGTCGTCCCGGACGGTGAGCAGTCGGATTTTGTTCGCGGGACGCCCCGAGCCTACGACGACATCTATCGACTCGAGACCCGCATCGATATCGAACGAGGCTCGGGGTGGTTGTTGGATATCGCTACGCATCCGAACTACGAGGCGAACGGCTGGATCTATCTGCACTTCGGTGACCGGTGCAACGATTGTAATGAGTTCAGCCGGGAGAGCGGGCGCGCCGTTTCCATGAACAAGCTGGTAAGAGGCAAGATCGAAGACGGTGAATGGGTTGCTGAGGAAACCATCTGGCAAGTCGAGATGGAACACTACGGCACCGCGAGTGACGTGGCCGCCGGCGGCCGTATCGCCTTCGACGATGCCGGACATGTCTACTTCACGGTGGGACTAAAGGGCGGCAATCGCGGTATTCAGGATCTGTCCATGCCCTGGGGCAAGATTCATCGCGTCAACGACGATGGCAGCATTCCGGAAGACAATCCCTTCGCCGATCGAGAAGATGTCTATCGAAGCATCTACACGTATGGGCACCGCAGTCCTCAGGGTTTGGAATTCGATACGGCGACCGGAGAGTTATGGGGCACCGAACACGGGCCCAGGGGCGGGGAC
>JAPYQK010000225.1 GCA_029941275.1 Longimicrobiales bacterium
CCGCGCTTACCGGACCGCTCCCTCGCTCGAGTAATCCAAAGTTCCGCAGGGTTGGTCGCGCCACCGCGCCTACCCCACGCCCACCCCAACCCATTCCTACCGACTCGTCTGCATCGCCCGGATGGGCAGCCCCGGTCTGACTCCCGCTACTAAATCTCCCCCGTCGATGACCGGCACGCCGTTCACCAGCACGTACTCGATCCCCTCGGCGGTGATGGTGGCGTCCATATACGTGGATCGGTCGATCACCGTCTCAGGATCAAAGATGGTGATGTCCGCGTCCGCCCCGACCCTTATGCGGCCTTTCCGGCTCATGTCAGGCGCCCGTGCCTCCAATCGGCGGGCCGGCTCCAGGGACATGCGTCTCAAGGCGTCCATCAAGTCTACCACACCCTGCTCCCGCACGTACCGCCCCAGGATCTTCGAGTAGGTCCCCGATGTGCGCGGGTGCCCTCGACCGTTCTCCATGAAACCGTCACTCGCAATCATGGTGAGCGGATTGGCGATCGCGTCCAGTGTCATCTGCTCGGTGCGGCTGTGCGAGATGATCATGCCTCCGATGGCCCGGTTCCTGCCGAACGTTTCACGGGTCAGACGCTCACCCGTGCCCACCAACTGATGGGTGTTGAACCGATCGTCGGTCCATGATTCCCAACTGTTGAACAGGGCGGACTCGATTGCCGTCATGCCCGCCCCGTACGGGTATGCCTCGGTCGTGACATCCTGGCCTGCCGTTCGGGCTCGCTCGATGAGTTCGAGGAATTGGGTAGTCCGCGAGCCTCCGCTCGAGTTGGCGTGCACCACGTGAAGTGGGACGTCGGCCCGTTCTGCCGTATCGATCGTCTCCTGTAGTCCGGCAAGCCCGCCTCTGACGTGAATGTGTGCCGCCGCGCCGTGCTCTGATGCGATCCGGAACATCGTTTCCACCTCCGCCATCGTGGCGGCTGGTGTGTATGCGGTGCCGAACCCCACAGCCAGGGCCCCCTGTTCCAGGCCCTCCTCGATGCGGCGCGCCATCTCATCGATTTGTGCGTCGTTCGCGGCTTCGTATCCCCCCGGACCCGTCGGCAGGAAATCGCCTGGATCGTCCATGACGGCCATACGGACGGGCACGTGGCCGATGCTCACCCCGTAGTTGACGGATTGCCCGCCTTCCCGCGCTGAATACCAAGCAGCGACGTCGTTCGTCCCGACCTCGAGCTCGAACGTACTGGTTACTCCGTCCGCCGCCGTGAGGGCATAAGCCTGTGCGTTCTGGGCGTGTTGGTGCAAGTCAATGAACCCGGCGGTGACCACGAGACCGCTCGCATCGATCGTGCGTATGCCGTTGATCTCATCGTCGGTCACCGCCGCAATACGGCCGTCCAGGACGCCGACGTTCATGACAGCGTCGAGGCGTGATTCCGGATCCATCACCCGGCCACCGTGGATGACGAGGTCGTACTCGGTCCCACCGCACGCGGCTACGAGGATCATCGCTACGAGGGCCCCGGATGGGAGGATCACGCCTGCGAAGCTTGATGCGATCGATCTTCTCATGGTGTCACTCATTTTCTTCGGATCCCCCCGCTCGTAGTTCGGGCGCACGCGTCATTTCGCTCTCCAGAAAGGCCCGGAAATCCTTCGTTAGCCAGTGGCCCCTCGCCTCGGCCCAGAGACGGAAGCCGGGTGCAGCCGCGACATCGCGTTGACTCGACTCGGTCGCTTCGAGGATCCACGCTTCGACATGCCCCGTCTGGGACAAGTGGAAGAGACGTTGCCAGATCATGGTAAGTTGCTGGAGCCAGCTTCGGAACTGGACCAACTCGTCCACGGAGACCGGATGCGACACGACTACCGCGAAGTCACCGCGCTTTCGTGGGGGGCGGCGATTCCCCGCGACGGTATTCGTAAGCAAGCTGGCCATGCAACTCATCGAGGCCGCGGGTGGCGATGAATGAGCCAGGTCTGCGGTGAGGACCAGAAAATCGCTATTCACACACCTCTCCTGAAGCCACCTAACCGATCTCGCATCAGGGTCCTAGCGGTTGCCCAATCAATCTAGAGGGGTCAGCACCCGGCTTGGGCACGTACTTGTCGATCCAGGGGCCGCCGAACTGCGCGATGTAGAGGTTGCCCTCGGAGTCCACGCTCATCTGGTGTGGGAGCGAGAAGCCGCCGCAAGCTCCCGAGTGGTCGGGATCGAGCCCCGCGTCCGCGATCGCCGCGTTGTCCGAGCAGGTGAATCCCGGCCGACCGAGTGAAGACGCCTCGCCGTACGTGCCGAAGTAATCCAGAAGCTGACCGTCCAGGTTGTACTTGAGGATACGGTTCAGCGTCGCATCGAGGATCCAGACGAAGTCGTTCACGTCGATCATGATGGCAACGGGATCCCAGATGTCCGGCCACTCGTCGAGGAGCGTTCCGTCCTCGGTGAAGATCTGGATGCGGTGGTTCCTGCGGTCCGATACGTAGATACGATTGTCCCGGTCCACCGCGACCCCGTGGATCAGATCGAACTGCCCGGGGCCGCTTCCCACCGAACCGAACTCGGACAGCAAATCACCCTGCGCGTTGTAGCGAACGATGCGCCCGTTCTCGTAGCCGTCCCCCAACAGGAAGTCGCCGTTGGGTAGGAAGGCGAGCACCGCGTTTTGACCGAAGTCGAGCGGGCCGGGGTTCGGATTCTCGCGTGGGTTCGGCCCACCCTCGCCCCGGACCGGAAAGGGATCTTCCATGCGCAGCAGCAATTCACTCCCGTCGTTGCTGAACTTGAGGATTGCCTCGTGCACCCCGTTTCCGCCCCGCTCGTCCACCCACACGGCGCGCTCGGGATCGTAGGGGTTGATGTAGATCTGGTGGGGACGGTTGAAGAGCGAATCCCACTGCGCCCAGTTCTCGGTGATGTTCCCGTCGCGATTGACCGCCACGAGGAAGTTCCTGTTGCGCTCGTTCTCCTCGCCTTGCTGACGTTGCCTACGCTGGTCCCCCCACATCACGACAAGGATCCGATCTGGCGTGTCAGGCCAAGCACCCGAGGCGGATCCCCAGGTCCAGGTTGCGTCATGGTCCGGTGCCGGCTTCCACCATCCGGGTACGACGTCGTAGGGGCCGCTCCGGTCGTCTCCACCCTTGGAGGTCCCAAACCGTCCGACGGGAGCCTCGCTTTCGCTCACACACGCGGACGCCGCCACGAGGGCGGCCAGGGTGGTCCCCAAGCCGATACGCTTCAACGCCATGTTTCCTCCGAGGTGTGCCATGCAGCTCCGCCGGTCCACGATACAGGCCCTGCGAGAGCGGTGCGAACTTGCGGTACACGGACGTGGGATGCCAGTGCTGATGGGGGGAATCTACTCCTCGCAGGGGGAAGAATCCCCACAGCGAAGGCCACGCACCGCCGGCTAAATTTTGAAGTGCCCAATGCGTGTGAACCTAGTCAGGAAGGAGCGTTCCATGTTTGAGACAGAAATGAAAAGAGAGTCGGTGTCCACCAAGCCTTCCATGTTCGAGAAAGTGCTCGTGTCCATGGATTTATCGCCCGCCACCGAAGCCCTCGTGTCGGCCCTCCCCGGATTGTCGGCATTCGGCACTCGGGAGATCACCATCGTCCACGTGGCCAAGCCTATTCGCGGTTCAACATCCGAGGCTTTGGCTACAGTAGATGAGATCCGCGGCCGGTTGAATGGCTTAGTGGACCAGCTGAGGGAAGTCGGATTCGAGGTGTCCGTTCGTGTTCCGATCGGCGCTCCGATCCCAGAAGTGCTCAAGGCGGTGGAAACCAAGGATCCGGATCTCGTCATGGTCGGATCAAGGAGTCATACGCTGATTTCGGACGCCTTCATCGGTAGCGTGGCGTGGGACATCGTTCGGAAAGCAGGCCGTCCCGTGCTTCTCCAGAGAATCGAACCGAATCGAGGGGATCCGGAAGCGGCCTTGCAGAGCCCTGGATCGGGCCTTCCTAAACATGTCGTCTTTCCCACTGACCTCTCCGATACGGCTGAGAGGGCTCATCCGTGGCTACTTGGGCTCGCCAAGGAGAACGGACCGTCCTTCTCGCTCCTCCGCGTCTTGTCGTCGGTGTCCGACGAGGGGAGAAAAGCTGCCGAGAGGCGACTGGAGGAACTGGCTGCGGCGCTTCGAGAACGAGGCGCAACGGAGGTAGGCTACCGCGTTACGATTGGCACGCCGTACGAAGAGATCCTCAACGCGGGTGGTAACCGGGTGGATGCGATGGTCGTCATGGGTACGCACGGCCGGGGATTACTTCCCGGGGTGGTGCTAGGGAGCGTCGGCCGACAGATGGTTCGTCACGCATCTGCGCGGGTTCTCCTTCTCCCAGGGAGTGAGTCGGAAGGGTAAGAGAGGCCGACCCTCGGTATTTCCAGCGGCCCCGGTCGGCGTACGACGTCGTAGGGACCGCTCCGTGTTAAATGCGGAGGGCTCCCCGATGGGATCGACGCGCTCGATCGCA
>JAPYQK010000226.1 GCA_029941275.1 Longimicrobiales bacterium
GGATCGATCGATCCCGCGACGGGACATAATAGGGAGGACTAAGAGATTCGCGGTTTACTTTTTTCCATAGTGGTGCTCACCGGCCTGATCTCCGCACCGTCGGTCACGGGCTGGAGGGGTACCTCAGACACAACCACCAGCATGAGCAGGACCCCCCGGACGTCACATTACAGAACCGTCCTGTCCGGAGCGGTCACCGACGCCACCTCAGGCGCCCCACTCGCGGGGGCTCAGATCGACGTGGACGGACTCACCCTCAACGCCCTGTCCAACACGTAACGGACGGTATCAACTGACGATTCCGGCGACGGACAGATCGGAGTTCGTCATTCGAGCGTCTATGGTAGGGTACGCGCCGCTGATCAGGAGGGTCACGGTGGGCGATCAGTCCCTGCAGTTGGACTTCGCGCTACAGCCGGCGACGACGCAAGCGGAACTCAGCGACGTGGACGCATCGGGGGCTATCGGCGGCCTTCCCGAGGCAAACGCCGAGTTGTCGAGGATCAGGGTGGACCAGGTCGCCCCGCTCTCCGCTGTCGGGCGGACGGTATACGGAGACTACCGCGGAGCGGCGGCCCGACAGGCACTACCGGGACCGACGTTCCCGGGCAACCAGCCAGTAGGACGAGGACTTCCCGGCCGATACAACGGAGACTTTCAGCGCGAGGGCTACGACCGGATCTACGAGAACGAATTCATGGCTGTGGGCGCCAATCCGCTCTCGACGTTCGGCATCGACGTGGATCGCGCGTCTTACTCCAACGTTCGTCGCTTCATCCGTGACGGGTAGCTTCCGCCCGCGGACGCGGTTCGTATCGACGAGTTGATCAACTACTTCAGCTAGGATCTGCCGAACCCGGAGGGGCCCGATCCGTTCTCGGTCTAGGCGGAAGTCGGACCGGCGCCGTGGAATCCCGCACACCGGCTCGTCCGATTCGGGGACTGGACCCGTTGCGCTACCACACCGACGACCCGAGTTCCCAGCGGGCCAGTGGGGAGATGCTCTTCATCAAGTTGCGGTACAAAGATCCCACGGGTAACCGCAGCCGGCTCATGAGCCTCGCCGTGCGGGACAGGGTTACAGAGGGGCTCCGTCGTGGGAACCGAGAGGAGCCCGTCCAACCCTCTTCAGACTTCACGTTCGCCGCTTCCGTGGCCGCGTTCGGCATGGTGCTCCGTGACTCCGAGCACTGTGGGACGGCCGATCTGGATGCGGTTCTTGGTTGGGCGCGCAGTGATGCGGTTCTTGGTTGGGCGCGCAGTTCGGTGGGCGAAGACCTCGAGGGGTACCGTGGTGAGTTCGTGCGGATGGTCGAAGAAGCGCGGCGTCTGGCGGATCGCGGCTGAGCGCCGCCGAGCACGTGGGTCGGCCCCCGCCTTTGAGATCGGGGTGGGCCCATCTTCGCATCGTGGTACGGCGGCCGTCAGGCGAAGGCCGGTTGACCGGCCCGTCTCAGGTCGCGATTCTGACGTCGCCCCCTGAGAGCCCCGGCTGGTGTCGGACCGGCGGGCAGCGACAAACCTCGGCAACCAACCCCACGGATTGATGGACCAAGAGCAGCAGGCGCGCGCCGATGAGATATTCGATGAGACCTTGGCTCGGACCGGTGCAAAGGACCCGAGGGAGTTCTATCGAAAGCGCCTTCGCGACATGAAGACGGATAACCCGGACGCCTACCGCGAAGCGGTGGCTTACTACGAGGAAAAACTCATCCCATCCATCGCGGAGAGCGGGGACGACCCCTTGATGGCCTGGCAAGAGTTCGGGTGCCGCGTGGCTCAATTGACCGTCGCCGGAGCCCCTGTCGAGATCGACACGACCGGCCAACGGCACCCGTACGCTCCGCCCACATCAAGCGATCGTATGGTCCTCCACATCCCCGAAGGACCGAAGGGTCGGGCGCTCGTTGTCGGGCTCCCGCCGGAACTATCACCGGCCCAGTTGGCTACCTATGATCTTCTGGTAGGCGGGCGTCAAAAGATGCGCGACGAAGGAGCCGGAAGCAGAGAAGATCCGTAACGCGGGACCAGGGCGAACCAGGATGACTGAAAAGAGACTTCGAACCCCGACGAACTTGATCTGGGCGCCGCGCCCGGGGTGGGCGACCGTACGTTTGGTCGGAACGTGTGCGGATCGCAGCCTGCGACGAGGACAAGTCGTTCTCCACACGCCAAGTGAGGAGTACGACATTCCCGGACAGGACGATGGCATCGCCCCCGGGACGCTCGTCATCATCCTCCACGAGGCCGCACGACTGGTCGAAGACGATCTTCACCTGGTGCCGGAACACTCTATCGTGGCGGTCGGAGAGGCGCTCCCGTAGCTAGGCGCTCCCCGACGAGGGGCCCGCCTAGCCTTCTAGGTCAGGTGGATCTTCCACCATATAGGCGATACCCCACGCCCCGATACCGAGGTGTGTGGCGACCACGGGCGTAATAGGGGCGTTGAGGATCTCCACATCGCCGTAACGCTCCACCAGAAATTCCCGTACTTCAGGCACGATTCCCGGGATTCCCACATGGATGATTCCGAAACGAACCCGCTCCGGCACACGGCCCATCTCCTGCGCCATGGTATCCAGAACCGCCATGATCACACGTTTTCGACCGAAGGCCTTGGCGAGGGGAACAACCTTACCCTCATGATCGAGCGATAAGATGGGTTTGACGTTCAACAAGTTCGCGAAGAACGCCTGACTCCGGCTTACCCTACCGGACGCTAATAGGCGATCGAAGGTCTCGACCGTAAACAGGAGGCCCGACTGATCTCTGATGCGGCCCAACTCCGTCACGATCTCGTCGGCGGGCACGGCCATCTCGGCCAACTCCGTGGCCTTCAACACCAGCAGCCCCTGCAAGAGAGAAGCTCCTCGAGAATCCGCGAGATGAATCGGCAGATCCGGCTCCTGGGATGCGGCCGCTTCGGCGGATCTGTACGTACCGGAAAGGCCCGAGCTTACCATCACCGCCACCACCTGCTCAGCATCCGCGGAGGCCCGTTTGAATCCCTCCAGGAAGGAGGCGGGTGAAGGTTGAGAGGTGGTGGGAAGCCGATCCTGCGAAGCCAGCATCTCATGAAACTGTTCCGCAGTCAGGTCCACACCGTCCCGATACACGTCGTCGCCATCCACGACCATCATGGGGACGACCTGGATGCCATGGGCCCGGACTATTTCCTCGGGGAGATCCGCCGCACTGTCGGTAAGCACCCCCACGGGCCGGCGTGTAAGTGCGAGGTGCGAAGACGAAGCACGCTCTGCGGCGTCGTACTGCGCTTTCATGTCCTCGGCTTTGTGGGTAACCAGATTGCCCAATCCCTTCAGGTACGAGAACACGTCCTCGGGCTCATCCGTGTGGATGTGCACTTTGAGAACGTCGTCGGACCGGATCACAATGAGGGAATCTCCGCGGGTCCGTAGCTCTCCTCTGACTGTGGCCTGATCGGGGAGGTCGCCGCCGCGGACGAGGGCTTCCGTACAGAACTGGAATTGCTCCACCCGCTCCGGGTACTCAACGG
Source organism: Longimicrobiales bacterium (assembly GCA_029941275.1). Lineage (GTDB taxonomy): Bacteria > Gemmatimonadota > Gemmatimonadetes > Longimicrobiales > Gaopeijiaceae > UBA822. The sequence continues at coordinate 3,518 of JAPYQK010000226.1, forward strand.
AGGACAGAACCGGCGGGCCGGCGATGAACTCCGCCCCGGACTCGGGCACCAGGGGATCCCCACGCAAGAACATGACGACACCCTCGAGGAGACTCACGAACCCCTTCGCCCCCGCGTCGACCACGCCGGCCGCCGAGAGCACGGGGAGGAGCTCCGGTGTCCGCTCCAAAGAATCGCGAGCTCGGTCTAACATGTGCTCAGCAAGCGGAGCGATGTCATCGATTCCCGCCCCCGACACGGCCTGGGCCGTGTCCCGCATGACGGTCAGGATCGTTCCTTCTACAGGAGCCTCTAACGCATCTGAAAGGTTTTGGACGCCGGCCTCCAGCGCACCCCCGAAGCCCGTGGCGCCGATTCTGTCCTGGCCCTCGAGACTCTTGGCAAAACCCAAGAGGAAGTGGGACAGCATCATGCCGCAGTTTCCCCGGGCACCCAACACAGCCGCTTGAGCCGCCCCCTGGGCAACCCCGCCCACGGACCTCTCGGTGCTTTGCTCCAAATGATCCGAAATCGCCTGCACGGTCAGGTACAGGTTGGTCCCAGTATCCCCGTCGGGGACAGGGAACACGTTTATACGGTTGAGCTCTCCACGCTGTTGCTTGGCCCATTCGCAGCCTGCGCTGAGAGCCCGCCGGAGCCGGGGCCCGTCGATATAGCCGATCTTCATGCGGCAAGATCGACGCTGATCGGTGCACGTGCAACGCGCCGCCTTGAAGCCGACCCCTGTATGTCCAAGAGGATTACGCGCCTCTGCTGGCCACATGCACCAGTAGCGTCACGGACATGACCCTCATGTTCCAGGGCGCCACGGTGTTCAACGGGGACATCAGTTCATGGTATGTCAGCAGCGTCACGAACATGGAAGACATGTTCTTCAACGCCACCGCGTTCAATCAGGACATCAGTTCATGGGACGTCAGCAGCGTCACGGA
>JAPYQK010000227.1 GCA_029941275.1 Longimicrobiales bacterium
TGCCGTCAGGAGCGCGACATCGTGATCCGGACTACCTTGGGCCGATGCCCGATCCTGTCACCTGCCCGCTGAACGCGGTAACCGCCCGCAGTGGTCTCCCGATGGGCGGTACGGGACCTTCATCTCCGATCGCGAGGGCTCTCCTGCGTTCTACCGACGCAGGGTGGACGGGGGTGTGCCCGCCGAACTCGTGCATGCGGTTTCGGACGGAGCGGTCAGGGAAGCCGTGACCTCCCCGGACGGCGAGTGGTTGGCGGCCGAAGTGAACGAGAGGATCCGTGTCTACCGGACCGGGTCCGACGAGCCGACTGATGTGATCGCAGAGCCAGCCCGTTGGTTCACCATTTCTCCGGACGGTCGATGGATCGCCTACACGGGTTATCGTGGCGGTGCGGCACAGGTGTCCGTCCGTCCGTTTCCGAACGTGTCCGAGGGGAATCTCGTACAAGTGTCGATCGACGGCGGTGTTCAGCCGTTCTGGAACCGCGACGCTGATGAACTCTTCTTCCGCTACGAGGGGAACGGGTCCTTGGCCCGCGTGATCTACACGGCGGACTCCGAATTCCGACCCGAACCGCCCGAGCACATCCTCGACGTCAGGGGGCTGATCGGCGTGACTGGGTATTTCTGGCTTGCACCCCTACCCGGTGGCACACGGTTCCTGACGCTCGCACCTGGAGGGGGGCGCCTTTCGGAGGTCGGGCAGCCCGTTCTTGAACGTAATGCTTGGACGCGGGCGGGAGTTCTGCCGGCCGGGCCTTGACCGCGATCCCGACAGTTTCAGACCTGATGTTCCAGGCAGTCGTGAACTGGGCCCGGCGTTTCCGGACAACCCCGAGGTACTCAGATCGACTCGAGTTCCTCGAACGTCTGCAGTCCGCCGTGGAACCACTGTTCGCGGAACGGGACGTCTGAGATGTCGTCGAGGGTCAGCCCTTTTGTCATTTCATGCGGATGTAGCGTGAGAGATCCGGCTTCTTCTTCGTGCTCGGTGTGGTCGCCGTCCATGAAGATGTTGACCTTGTAGCGGTCGTCCGCATTGACGGTAAACGCGTTGAAGAGGATCACCTCGGGGGCTCCAGGGAAGTTCGTAACACTGAGGTCGAGGACGGGCTGACCATCGTCGGAGATGCTCAGCGACAGTTCGGCGTCCGTCTCCGTGAAGTCCATCTCCAGATTTTTCATGTAGTGAGGAAGATGCCAGCGCTCAATGGCGTGCTCCCGAGAGGCATCCGTGGTGACACCCACCACGAAAGGGTAGAAGGCCGCCCTGGGCAGAGGCCGCCCCGCTTCCATCATCGGAGGTACGATGACCGACATGACGACCTCGTCATATTCGCCCACCATGCTCTTGGTGAACTGAAAAGCGGTAATCGCCAGAATGCTACGCTCGTGTTGAACCTCCAACGGCTGTAGATGCGCCGGTAGGATTTTTCGCGCATCACTCGTGGGCATCTCGAAGAAAGCACCCACCGCGTTCTTGAAGCCGTATTCCGTCAACTCCATATTCCGAAATTCCTCCTCGTACTCGTGGACTCGTGGTCGTTTCCGGGTTTTTCGCGGGCCGGTTCTACTGGAGAATCACCGTATTGCCAAACGTGGCGCTTGAAGTGGTCCGCCACATCCCGTTAGCGTTTGCCGTCATGAAACTAAGAGGCTTTTTGACCGTCGCCACCATTGGCTTGTTTTTGGTGGTAGCCGACCTGCTCCAAAGGTTGCTCATCGTGCCGCTGGTCTGGGCGGCCCCGGCCCGAAAGGACGAGGTGTTGGCGGGCTGGCAGCGGTGGCTCGCAGGCACGCTCATCGCCACCCTTCGAATCATCGGCGGAGCCAAGTTCGAGCCGTTTCCTGTGATCCCATCCCACGAGGGCGTTCTCGTGCTGATGAATCACCAGTCGCTTCTGGACATCCCCGTTGTCGTCCTATGCTTTCAGATCCGCTACCCCCGTATCGTTACCCGCAAGCGTTACACCCGCAGCGTACCCGTGGTCTCGAGGATGATCAGGCTCTACCAGTATCCGGTCGTGGATCCAAGGAGTGGCATGAAGCCACAACTCAAGATGCTCCGGGGGGTGGCTCGAGACCCGCGGGTCCCGATCGTCGTGTACCCTGAGGGGACGCGCTCGGTTGACGGAGAATTACTCCCGTTCCGGCGGGGAGCTGTGGACACGCTCCTTCGCCACCGGCAGTGGCACGTGTACTTGCTCACGTCGGATGGCACGCTGCCGTGCAGCCGCCTGAGTGACATGCTCGGAGGGGTCGCCGGGGTTCACTCCAAAACGAGTTTGGCCGGACCCTTCGACACCCCCACGGATCCTCACAAGATCGACTCGTGGCTCAAGGACATGGAGGACCGGATGAGAAGGAGCCTGGCGCAGCTCCGTGGTTCATCCGAGCCCGACCCGGTCCGCGACAACGAGCGGGTTGGATGACACAGCCCGGTGGTGAGCCCGCGCGACAGCTGACGCAATCGCTCGTGGCGGTCGCCGGGACACGAATTCGAGCCGTTCTTCTGTACGGTTCGCACTTGCTCAATGCGTCCCCCGATCGCTACAGCGCGCACGATTTGGTGGTGGTCGTGGAGGACTACCTCGGTACGTACAGAGCGCTGCGGAGCAGTGGCTTCACGCATCGGCCACCCGGGCTCATGGCTGTTCTGGGATCGTTCCTGCCCCCCAACGTGATCGCCTTTTCGCCGGAAGGCGCGGATGGTCCCATCGCGAAGTGCTTGATCATCAGCGCCAGCCACTTCGAACGAGAGCTGTCTGCCTGGGCCTGCGACCACTTCATGATTTCCCGGATGATTCAGGCGGTCGGCATCCTCCACACGAGGGATGAGGCTGCCGGACAGTGGCTGGAGGACCGATTGGAATCTGCCCGACGGACCGTCTTCGACTGGGCCGCCCCGTACTTGGACGCCCCCTTCAGCACGGAAGACCTGACTCGCGAGATGATCGCGATGTGTTATCGCAGTGAGATTCGGCCCGAATCGCGGTCCCGGGCGAGCTCGATCTTCGAGGCGCAACGTCCTTATCTCTTGGACACGTACGACAGACTGCTCACCGAAGCGTGTGGCGAAGGCTTGGTCGTTCGTGATGGACAGGGGTACAGGTCCGCTGTCCGACCGGGGTCGCTGGTTCGACTCCGACGATGGGCCTACTTCTTCGTAAGCAAGCTCCGGGTGACCGCACGGTGGTTCAAACACATGCTGACGTTCGAAAACTGGCTCCCATACGTAGTGCGCAAGGTGGAACGTCGCACGGGCATGGCGGTGGAATTGACCCCGTTGGAGGAGAGGGCGCCGCTCATATTCCTATGGCCTCGTTTGGTTCGTGTGTTGCGTAACCGACCGGCCGATGAGGCCCCCGCTGGGGGGAGTGCCCCGACCCTCGCCGAAGGGGATACCCGGGCCGAGGGGGGCGACACATGACCACTGGCCTCCAGGTTTTTCTCGCGGTGTTGGGTGTGGCGATCCTGTCGATGCCGGTCTACGCGCTGACCGGCGCTCGTCGTAAGCCGGACCCGCTCGCTTCAGATGCCCACGGCACCTTCGTCCTGGGTTCCTTCGTCCGGAGTTGGTTCTACTGGGCGGTCGACCCGATTGTTCGGGTGTCTCTTGCGGTCGGGTTGGGACCCACCTTTTTCAACCTTCTGGGTGTGGCTTTCGGCATCGGTGGCGGGGTGGCGTTCGCCACGGGCAACGTAACGCTGGGGGGGTGGGGCGTTCTTCTGGGTGGTGCGGCGGACGTCCTGGACGGAAGAGTGGCGCGCGCGCTTGGGGTGGCTGACCGTCGTGGTGCTTTTCTCGACTCGACGCTCGACCGGTTCGCGGAAGTCGGGGCCTTTGTCGGGTTGGCCGTACTCTTCCGGACTTCAGCGCTCTCGTTGGTGCTCGTGGTTACCGCAATGGGTGGGTCGCTCCTGGTCAGCTATGCGAGGGCCCGAGGCGAAAGTCAGGGTGTGGTATGCAACCTGGGGATCATGCAACGCGCTGAGCGCCTGCTCCTGGTAGGATTCGGCGGACTCCTCGACCCGACGGTTTCCAGCGTGTGGGGAGCGGGTGACATGGGCACGTTGCTTGTGCCGGTTCTGGGGATCATGGCCGTGGGTACTGTAGGCACCGCCGTATTTCGTACCGTATGGATCGCACGGAAGCTGCGCTCGAGTAACTGACCAGCTACCGAAGATGCCGAAGTCGTGCTAGCCACATGCTAGCGCACCTACCGACACCGTTCTGCGCGTCCTGAGTTGCGGGCCTGAGTGGGGCGGGGCAGAATGAAGGCATGACACGCTACCGCGCCCGCGCCGTTCTGCTGCTGTTCCTGCTGCTACACCTGACCGCCTGTGCGACGTGGCAAGCCGTCACTCCAACCCCTATGAGCGTGGCTCAGTTGATTGAAGAAGATCGACCTGAGCGTGTCCGCGTGACCA
>JAPYQK010000228.1 GCA_029941275.1 Longimicrobiales bacterium
CTCGGTCAGGACACCGCGCGGATCGACAACGTCACGGTCAGCGCAGACGACGGGCGGACATGGACGTTGGGTGGACGGCCGAACATGGTTGGACCGGTCTATGGGACGTCCTGGGTGCCGGGTGCGGACCCGCCGACCGCCGTTGCGGTTGGGCCGGCCGGAGCGGACTACTCCCTGGACGGCGGCCTGACGTGGCGACCTGCAGCAAGGGTGACCTACTGGGCAGTCTCGTTCGTCTCGCCCGCTGCTGGATGGGCCGTGGGCCCCGGTGGGCGGATCACTCACCTGGCCTTACTGGACGAGTGATCAGCATCGGTCACGCGGCCTTTCTTGACAGTTAATCACGACCATTCAGCCGGCCTTTCGGGACGATTGTGGGAGCCCTCTCACTTGGCCTTTCTGGACGAGTGAAGTGGAACGGGTGATAATGGAACTTACAGGACTCTTTTCGGGATTAAGGACGTCACACTGCGAACCGGTGTGTGCGCCAAGAGACTGCCCGACGCAGTTGGGCGGCCCATCCCGAGGGAGCAGCACGCGGCGACTACTCGCCCGACCGGAGAAAAGACCATGTTGATCCGAAAGCCTGCCGACATCCCGTCGTCGGAGATTACTCCCGAAAGCGTCTATATCAACCGCCGGGAGTTCATCGGCAAAAGCGCTGGGATTGGCCTCGCGGGAGCAGCGGGCGCAGGCGTGGTCGGGAGCATGTTTGCGGGCGCCGGTCAGGCGTCGGCTCAGACCCAGGTTGGCCAGAGGGACTGGAGTGCTGTTCGCACGGAACTCGATGAAGAGCTGACGCCCCGCGAGGACGTGACCACCTACAACAATTTCTACGAGTTCGGCACGCAGAAAGAAGATCCTGCCAGATACGCCCAGACGCTTCAACCCCGACCCTGGACCATCGAGGTGGACGGATTGTGCGCCAATCCAGGCACGTACGGGTTGGAGGACTTCATTCAACCCGGAACGATGGAGGATCGGATCTACCGGATGCGCTGCGTCGAGGCGTGGTCCATGGTGATTCCCTGGTACGGCTTCGAGCTTAGATCCGTCATCGACCGAGCCGAGCCCCTGGGTAGCGCGCGCTACGTGGAGTTCAAGACGCTTCACGATCCTGTGCAGATGCCCGGTCAGCGTTCGAGGGTCCTGGATTGGCCTTACTCAGAGGGGCTACGCCTGGACGAGGCCCGCCACCCCCTCGCCATTTTGGCAACGGGCGTCTACGGTCAGGATCTGCCGAACCAGAACGGGGCGCCTATACGGCTCGTCGTGCCGTGGAAGTACGGGTTCAAAGGCATCAAGTCCATCGTCAGTATGACTTTCATGGAGCAAGAGCCGTATAACTCCTGGAAGCGTGCCAACTCGTACGAGTACGGCTTCTATGCCAACGTGAACCCGGCCGTCAATCACCCCAGATGGAGCCAGGCGCGTGAGCGGCGGCTCGGTGAGTTCCGCAGACGCGAGACGCTGTTGTTCAACGGGTACGTGGATCAGGTCGCGGGTCTGTATGCGGGGATGGATCTCCGGGTCAACTACTGAGCGGAGCGCCTTGGATCGTACTGCGTCGCAACGGTGTGCCCAACGAAGGGGCCCAATGGAGGTGCCCGGCGGGTGTGCTGAACGACTTGACCCCCTGAGCGAGACTTGAACAAGAAGCGTCGTCTTCTCCTGCTCAAGGTACTTGTCTGGATTCTCGGACTGGCGCCCGCCGTGTGGCTGGTGTGGCGCGGGTTCACGGATCGTCTGGGCGCCAACCCCATTGAGCAGGTTCAGCACCGGTTGGGTGACACCGCTCTGATCACCCTGCTGGTCGCGCTGTCCATTACGCCCATCCGGCGCTTCACCGGGTGGAATGGGATCGCCCCTCTGAGGCGCCCGGTCGGGCTCTTCGCTTTCTTCTATCTGTCGGTGCACTTCTTCTGGTGGGGGGTTGTGGATCAAACCCTCTCGTTGGAGTTCATCGCGGTGGACCTGCTCGAGCGCCCGTATATCATGGTGGGCGCCGGAGCCTGGTTGTTCATGGTCCCGCTGGCCGTCACCTCCACAAAGGGATGGATCCGGCGGTTGGGGAAGAACTGGCAAAGACTACATCGGTTGGTGTACGTGTCGGCCGGGTTGGGCGTGCTGCACTTCTATTGGCAAGTGAAGGCAGACACGTATTGGCCGATCGTAGCCGGGAGCGTGTTGGCAGTCCTGTTGCTCCTTCGTATTCGCCGCCGGAGGATCCGAGTGAGCGAATGACGCTACTCGAGCGGTACCGAGCGATCATCCCCGATTGGGAGGAATTTCGGGAGACCATACTCCGTCGCGATCCACCCACGCTCCGGGTTCGGACCGGGCGAATCTCGATTGATGCGCTCCAGGACCGGCTCGAGGCACAGGGCTTCGTTCTGTCGAGAGTCGAGGGGCTGCCCGATTTCCTGCGTGTGCTGGACGGTCCGCACTCCGTGGCCGATACGCTCGAGAACTGGCTCGGCCTGTTCTACATCCAGCAAGCTTCCACCGGGGTAGCCGCACCCCTCCTCGCCCCTCGGCCGGGTGAGCGGATCCTGGATCTCTGTGCGGCTCCGGGTGGAAAAACCACCCACGCCGCCGACCTGATGCAGGACCGCGGCTGCATCGTGGCCGTCGACCGGAACGAAGACCGCATTCGAGCTCTGCTCGGCAACATGTATCGGACGGCCCACCCCAACGTGCTGGTCGTGGCGGGAGACGGTCGGTCGCTGCCTGACGGAGCGCTCTTCGATCGGGTGCTGGTGGATGCCCCATGCTCGGCCGAAGGGACGCTGCGTAGGAAGGGCGGTATCGTCAGAGGACAGACCGCCAAGTTCCGAAGACAAATTCCCCGCCGACAGGAGTCATTGCTCAGAAGAGCCATCGCCCTGACCCGCCCCGGCGGTACGGTGCTCTACTCGACCTGTACCTTCGCTCCTGAAGAAAACGAAGCGGTGGTCGACCGAGTTCTTCGAGACGCCCCGGTTGTGCTAGAGCCGATCACGATCGACGCACCGCACTCTCCGGGGCTCACGTCCTTCGAGGGTCAGACTTACGACCCTAGTCTTGAGGGAGCCTGCAGGATTTATCCCCACCACTTCGATTCCGGCGGGCTGTTTCTTGCTCGTTTGAAGAGAATCCATGGGGGCGAAGCTGCTGGCACGGACACGGACGACCGCGCATCCCCAAGGGACGAAGTGGCCGATCCGGGCAACCCCACGGAGTTGCCGGGTTGGAGTCCCGTGCCGGAGGCGTTTCCAGGCGGAGGTACGGATCCTGCAGTCGCGTCCGAAACCATCGAGACGGGCCTCGGTCGGCTGGAATCGCTATTCGGAGTCGGAGCGGACGTTCTCGACGACTTTGGGTGGATGGTACGGGGAGAGGATCTGTGGGTTCATCGCTGTGGAAGTTGGCCACTACAGGCTTGGGGTGAGAGTGACCGATGGCGTGTGGTTTCGGTCGGGTTGAGAGCGATGGTGCCGGACTACCGGAACCGGCCCAGGCCTACCAACGATCTCTTTCGACTTTTGGAAACCGCCCTCCTGCCCAAGCTGGTCTCACTTTCGGAGGACGACTGGACCAGGCTTCTGGACGGTGAGGACATTGCGGTCCCCGGCGTTGAATCCGGGTTCCAGCCGTTGGGGCTTCTGGGCCATGTCGCAGGCCGGGGGCTGGTGCGTGGAGAAACAGTGCGCCACGAGATCCCAAAGGTGCAGGCGCGGTGGCTGGCAAGGGTTCTGGAGTTGGCTTTGAATCGTACCCCCGCCTGACAACGATCAGGGCGTTTCCACAATCAGGGCCGGGTTCGAAGAAGACACGCTGCCACGAAGCGGGCGTCACAAGGGGCTAGGTCGATCGTCCGGAGGGATTCCGGTTGGCACCACCTGATTTCGATGTGTTCCACCGGCACGAGTTCTCCACGAATGCTGGTGTCGACAAAACGAACCAAGAATTCTGAGCCGGGATCCTGGCACTCCCAGACGACGCCCCCCACGGCCGTGGTCTCGACTCTGAACTCCTCCAGGAGTTCTCGAGCTACCGCCTCGAAGTCCGTCTCTCCGTCGGCGACCTTCCCGCCGGGGAACTCCCAGAGGCCTCCGTGGCGCTTGTCGTGGGGCCGTCGTCCCACCAGGAGCTTGTCGTCTTTGCGGATGACCGCTGCAACCACCGGTATCAGAGCCATGATGACCCACGGTAACTTTCGCGCGTGGCTGTGGCGACCGGCTCGCCGCGTTGCTCCGTCCGAGAAATGTGTTGGGCACCCGGCGGGCCGCCCATAATTTTGATCATGGGATACGGGTTCGATCGTAGCCCGCGCTGATCATTTTTTCTCGAGGTGAGTCGTGTCTGATTTTTTGGCCCAGTGGTCTGTTCGAGCGCGACGAGCAGCCGCGGGTGTCGCTTTGTTGTT
>JAPYQK010000229.1 GCA_029941275.1 Longimicrobiales bacterium
ATCTACCGCTACACCCAGTCCGCCAACGGGTGGGAGCAGAGCGGCACCATAACGGCGCCTGATCCGGCGGGGGGTGGCGATTACTTCGGCCGCTCCATTGCCATGGACGACTCCTCGTTGTTGATCGGTGGCACCCTGCATGAGAACTCCACTGGTGGCGTTTGGGCGTTCAGCCGCGACGGAGACGATTGGCGCTTCGACACGATCCTTCAGCCGGACAGCATCAATGAGGGAGAAGCGTTCGGGCGGTTCAGTCAGATCCATGAGGACATGTTCTTCGTGTCGTCCCTCGGATTTGGAGGCTCGGGCGCCGTCTGGGTTTTCGAGCGAGATGGATCCGGCGCTTGGATCGAGCGGGCCGTGATACAACCCGAATCTCCGTCCCCGCAGGAATTTTTTGGTTGGGGACTTGAATATGATGGCGACTTGCAGCGTCTGATCGTCGGGTCTTTCGGCGGAGAGATGGCCACCGGGGCCGCGTACATTTTCTCCCAGGATGACCAGGGAGCCTGGTCACAAGAAGCGCGACTCGCGTTGGCCGAAGAGGAGTCCGTGCCCGGCGACATCGGATTGCCCGGCAGCCCCGGGGCGGGGACCATCGGTGTAGGCTGGTTCCAGGGGATGGCGCTTCTGGGTCTCCCGGGACGTGATGGCGGAGAGGGCGCCGTCTACACATACACGCAGCGACGAGCTGGGGACGACTGGGTTCGAGGAAGTACGTTGAGCCCGTTTGATCGCCGCCCCTTTTCATTTTTTGGCCACGAATTTCACAACCGTGGTAGTGAACTCTGGGTGTCCGCGCCGGCTGCCGGCGTCGGGGGAAGTATCTACAGCTTCTCCTACGATTCCGATTCGGGGGGCTTCAGTGGCGCTAGCAAGATCGAGGCGTCAATCGAGGTGGGATTGGGTGATGGGTTCGGCAGTACGATGGCCACCGCCGGCGATCTGGCTGTCATCGGGCAGCCGGGCGACGACGAAGGGTTCGGGTCCGCGGCCGTGATGCGAAGGCAAGCCGGTGGCTGGGTATCCGAGTCCAAGCTCCTGATCCCGGGCCAGCCAGGGCTGCCCTCGATAACTGGGGGTGAGGTGGCTTGCGGTGAGGGTGGTTCCGCCGATCAATTCGAGTGCTCGCGCGTGGACATTCTCTCCTTCCTGTCGATCGATGCCATCGGAGGCGGCCGCGGGGTTCGAGTCAACGACCTGTGGGGCTGGACTGACCCTCAAACCGGCCGTGAGTATACGCTCGTGGGTCGCAACAATGGCGTTTCGTTCGTCGACAGCACCGACCCCACCCGTCCCCGGTACCTGGGCAGTCTCGCGAAGACGCCCGGTTCGCAATCGGCGGCGTGGCGGGACTTCAAGGTGTTCGACAGTCACGTCTTCGTGGTGGCGGATGGTGCGGGCCAACACGGTGTACAGGTGTTCGACCTCACTCGCCTGCGGGATGTTGGGGACGAGCCCGCCGCGTTCGAACCGGATGCTCTCTACCGGGGAATTGCGAGTGCACACAACATCGCGATCAATGAGAGTACCGGCATCGCCTATGTCCTGGGTGCGAGTTCCGGCGGCGAGACGTGCGGCGGCGGGCTCCACATGCTCGATGTCAACGAACCAACCGAGCCCACGTTCGTCGGATGCTTCCAGGACTCCTCGACCGGGCGCGCCGGTACGGGATATTCGCACGACGCCCAGTGCATCATTTACGACGGGCCGGACGAGGAGCACGTCGGAAGGGAGATCTGCTTCGGCTCGAACGAGAACGCACTCTCCATCGCTGACGTGACCGACAAGAACAACCCCATCGCGATCGCGAGCGCGAGCTACCCCGACGCAGCGTACGCTCACCAGGGGTGGATCACCGAGGACCATCGGTACTTCTTCATGGGCGACGAACTCGATGAGGGCGCCGCACAGAGGGATAGCACCCTCACCATGACGGGTACACGGACCCTGATCTGGGACATCGAGGACCTCGATGATCCGATCTTGGCCAAGGAGCACTTCGGCGAAGTCATGGCGACGGACCACAACTTGTACATCAGGGGCAACCTGATGTATCAGTCGAACTACCAGGCCGGGCTGCGTATTCTGGACATCAGCGACCCCGAGAATCCTTTCGAGGTCGGCTTCCTGGACACGGCCCCCGGACGCAACACGGTAGGGATGAGTGGATCGTGGTCGAACTACCCGTTCTTCGAGAGTGGGACGATTCCGGTCACCAGTCGTAGTGAGGGGGTTTTCTTCCTCCGGTATCGTCCGCGCGAAATACTTTGATCGAACTTTTTGGTAAATCTCTTCGGATATCGAGCGTTCTTGCATTTAGCTTCTTCAGATAGGGACCTTCAAATGAAAACTTCCATCTCGCCGTACTTGCGCACAGCACTTTTTCTCGGGGTCGGACTCAACCTCGGCGTCGGACTGGATTTCAGCGTCGGACCGAACCCCGACGTCGGATCGAGTCTCGCTGTCGGCCTGAGTCTCAGCCTCGGACCGAGTCCGGCTTCGGCGCAGCAGACCGTGGAGCTCCCGGCCCGCGTTCCCGCGCAGTTCATGTCCTATCAGGGAGCCGGCTGGCTCGAACGCCCGGAGCGTGCCGCGGAGGAAATGCCCGATGCCATGCTGGCGGTGATGGGTCTCGAGGACGGCGACGTCGTTGCCGACATCGGGGCCGGATCCGGGTTCTTCACACGCAGGATGGCCACGCTCGTGGCCCCGACGGGTACGGCCTACGCTGTGGACATTCAGCCCGAGATGCTGGAGATCCTCCAGGGTCACGCTGAAGAGGAAGGAATCACCGGTATCGTGCCGGTTCTGAGCGAATTCGACGACCCCAAACTTCCCGCGGGTGAAATCGACTGGATCTTGCTCGTCGACGTATATCACGAGTTCGGCAACCACGAGGCGATGCTCGCCAAGATGTTGGAGGCGCTCAAGCCCGACGGAAGAGTGGCACTGCTCGAGTACAGGGTGGAAGACGGCTCGGGTGACCACATCAAGGGCGATCACCGGATGTCCTTGCGCCAGGTCCTGAGCGAATGGGTTCCCGCTGGGTTCGACTTGGTTGAGCTGCACGAGTTTCTGCCGAGTCAGCACCTGTTCGTGTTCCAGAAGAGAGGCGCCGGTGTCAGAGATGTCATCGCGAACTACGACCTCCTCGACGCGATCCGCGACGGCCACATCGAAGTGACCGTCTCGGATTTGGGTGACGAGACCGTCAACCTCACGCTCACCAAAACGCGTGCCGAGCCAATGGTGATTACAACTCCCGTCGGGACGTACTTCGAGACGCCGGCAGGGACGAGCGATCTGATCGCCCGCAGGGATGGCGTGGTCGCTCTCCTTGAAGACGGCCCCCAAATCTGGATGGTTCAGGCCCGAAACGTTCAGGGTGACTTGCCTGGCCCATCCGCCCAGACGTCGTTTGAGATCCAATCAGCCGACGATCGTATCGGCATGCGCAACGTGATGTGGATGTACCAGGGGCTGAACCTCCATCCTCTCATCGAGTCGGTGGTGCAACAGATTTCCATGTGGATCGCCTCGGGGGATCCCAGCTACGATGAGATGGCGGGCCTCGTATCCGATGCGCCGATTCCGGTCGAAGAAGTTGTCGGTCTTGCCGCGGCGTACACCTACAACAGCGGGATCGACGTGACACAGAAACGTTTCTGGGGAGACCTCGATCGCTTCGTGCCGGCGCTCACGGACCCGGGTCTGCAGAGGTTCTTGGAGAGTCTGAATTAGAGGGGACGCGGCCTACACCCCCCGGAACACCTCGAGCAATGGGATCCCGAAAACCAGGTCGTCGACACCCCCAGTGCAGGACCTCCCGGATCTGCTCTGGCCCCTCCGACTCCGGGCGCCAGACCTCCACCATCCGCTCGTCGATGTCGATGATCCATACTTCCCGCACGCCGCTCTCGATATAGCGCTTGCGCTTGAGGGTCCGGTCGTAGCTCTTCGTGCTCGGCTACAGGATCTCCACCACGAGGTCGGGGGGGGGCGTGTACGTGCCCTTCGGGAACTACAATACTCATCCTATCCTGGCGGATGAACACCAGGTCGGGCTCCAAGACCAGTTCGTCCTCCAATCGCACGGTGATAGGTCCCACCGCCGAGCCCAATTGAAGTGAGTCGGCGAACGACCGGAGTAGTACCAGTAGGTTCGCAGCCACGTTTTGATGGCTGAAGCGTGGCGTCGGCATCACGAACAGCTCGCCGTCCACGATCTCGTGGCGCTGGTGGTCTTCCGGGATCGACTGGTGATCCGTGTAGTTGTACTGGATGGTCGAAGCTCGATGCACCGGAGGCCTCCACAGGCGGCAAGGGGACAACGCATAATAAGGGACTGCAGCTCGAAGCAGAAAGCGTGTGGGCGTGGAA